>JBBTST010000020.1:0-6940 GCA_038064575.1 Patescibacteria group bacterium | reverse complement strand
CAGAAGAAATTATGTTAAAAGAGGTTGGGTGGGGAAATTCGTATTGAATTCAGCCTTTACACAAGAACCTAGAAAACCTTCTAAACATAATGTAAAATACGTTGGCTTTATATATGGAAAGTGCAAGAATCTCAAGTTTAAATGAATACTCGGCAGATCAAATCCAGGTCCTTGAGGGCTTAGAACCGGTTAGAAAACGCCCAGGAATGTATATAGGTTCTACGGATATCTATGGGCTGCACCACCTTGTAACTGAAATTGTTAATAATTCGGTAGATGAGGCTTTGGTTGGCGTCTGCAATAACATAAAAATTTTCTTTCACAAAAACGGCTCTGTCAGTGTCACAGATAACGGCAGAGGCATTCCAACCGACATGAAAAAGGGCTACGGCCTTTCTGCTTTGGAACTTGCTTTTACAAAATTGCATGCGGGAGGAAAATTTGGCGGGGGTGGTTATAAAGTCTCAGGAGGACTGCACGGGGTAGGAGCTTCAGTTGTTAATGCGCTTTCAGAGTGGGTAACAGTGGTTGTCAAAAGAAATGACAAGTATGAGTTTATAGAGTTTCAAAAGGGAGGTTCAAAGACCGCAATTCCATTAACCAAATTTGACCCAAGCAAAGTTAAAGCTTTAAAGACTTCAAATGAAAACTTACAGGAAGTTTTAGCCAAATGGGAAGCGGAATCGGGAACAATAGTTACTTTTATGCCGGATAGCTCCATATTTTCAAATATCAACTTTAAATATGACACACTTAGAGATCAGTACAAAGAGTACGCCTACCTTACCGCAAACGTTAAATTTGAGATTTTTGATGATAGAAATGCAGAAGAATCAACTTATTATTTTGAGGGGGGGATCCAATCCTTCTTAAAGACACTAAATAGGCATAAAGGCTTAATCAATCAGAAAATGTTTTACAAAAGCCAGCAAATTGATGATGTGTTAGTTGAAATTGCGCTTCAGTATAATGACACATACTCGGAAAATCTGCTTTCCTTTGTAAACAGTGTAAAAACAGGCGAGGGTGGGACGCATGTCACAGGTTTTAGATCGGCTCTAACCAAATCCGTAAATGATTATATAAAAAAGCAAAATCTTATTAAAGAAGGCGGAGACTATCCAACGGGTGAGGACTTAAGGGAAGGACTCACCGCTATAGTTTCAGTAAAACTTCCATCGGACAATCTCCAATATGAAGGTCAGACCAAAAATAAACTTGGCAATTCTGAAATAAAGCCAATTGTGGAGCAGGCCATGAAAGAGGGCTTTGACTCCTATCTTGAAGAAAACCCCAGAGAGGCCGGCTCAATAATAGACAAAAACATTTTGGCTTTTAAAGCAAGGATTGCTGCCAGAGCTGCCAGGGAGACAGTTATAAGAAAAAGCGCTTTAGAGGGTGGAGGAGTGCTTCCGGGCAAATTGGCCGATTGCAGAGAGCGTGATCCCGCAAACGCTGAAATTTACATTGTAGAGGGGGATAGTGCGGGTGGGAGTGCAAAGCAAGGCAGGGACAGGGAGACACAGGCAATTCTACCCCTTTTTGGTAAACCCCTTAACACGGAGAGAGCTCGCCTTGACAAGATAATAGACAACGACAGGGTCAAGAATCTTATTATTGCCCTTGGCGCTGGCATTGGGGAGCAGTTCAATTTAGCCAAACTCAGATATCACAAAATAATCATCATGTCCGATGCTGATGTAGACGGCTCACATATAAACACTTTGTATCTGACTCTTTTCTACAGGCATTTGCCTGTAATTCTCAAAAATGGTTTTATATATGTTGCTGTCCCACCCCTTTATAAAATCACTATGGGTAAAGAGAAAAAGTATTTGCTTGATGACACCGCACTTTTAGCATTTCAAAAACACGCCGGAGGCACAAAGCACGTGGTTCAGCGCTTCAAAGGACTTGGAGAAATGAATGCAGAAGAGCTTTGGGAAACTACAATGAATCCTGAAACCAGAACTTTAAAACAAGTTACTGTTGAGGACGCCGCAAAAGCAGATGAGATATTTACAACTTTAATGGGAGATGAAGTGGCCCCAAGAAGAAGATTTATTCAAACTCATGCCAAGCAGGCAAACTTAGACGTGTAAATCCTTGGCAAGTCAAAAATAAACAAGCTAAATTGCAAGACAGCCTACAAGCGAGTTGGGAGAAGCACCGGCCGCACAGCCGTAAGTACAATTCCTCAAAAGCCTTCCAGAAGGATTAGCCGGATTTGGAGCGACTGCACTCCAGTTTGTCATAGGAGGGTTTGTATAAGGGCTGACATATTTAAAATAGGTTGTTGCAGTAGCCATCCTTACAGAAGCGCAGGACGAGTAAGGGTTTGCACTGGTTCCGGCGCCAAATCTTACAAATCTGTAATTATCAGTACTTGCGGCAGTGAAATCGCTATCAGTTGGCCACGTCTGAACATACTGTGAAGTGGCTGCCGTTAAAGCGGTTTCGTTTGCGGGGGGTAGATTTTCACCCGCAGTAAAAGCCTCAACGGCTTGAGCAAGCTTTGCAAGCGTTCCCGCTCTGACTCCATCTTTAGCCTTGTTTCTGGTATTTGTAGGGCTTATTATTGTAATAACTATTCCTGAAAGAACACCAATAATAATAACAGTTAGCATGAGTTCAATAAGTGTGAAACCGCTTTGAGTATCCAAAGTCTTAGGCATTACTTAGATGATAGTTGCATAAAAATCCCTAGTCAAGAAACTGCTTATTTACAGCAGGATCAAACTAAGCTTAGAATCTTAACGTGGATTCAACTTTTCCAAACCCTCAAAGTCAAAACCCAATGCCAAATCAATCTCCTGTGCCTATGCCAACTCAGCCTCAAGGTACGACTCCTCCTCAACCGCAGCCACCTGGCCCCACTCCGTTACCCCAACAGCCAAGAGTTGGTCCAATCCCACAACCAATGCAGACTCCGGCAGCAAAACCGCAAATAAAGTTTCCTCCTCTGGTTTGGGAAAACACGCAGTCTCTCATCAAACAACTTGAGACAAACCTGGGCGGAAAAGTTGTCACTTATTATGTGAATAGAGGCTTTAGAATGGTTGATGACGACGTCAAATATTTTTACGCTCACTTAAGAAAAATAGGCCATGTAGACAAATTATATTTTGTTATTTCATCTTCAGGCGGAGACGGCAAGGCTGCATTTAGAATTGCCACACTTTTAAAAGAATATTGCGGGGAGCTTGTTATTGTGGTCCCGGAAATTGCAGCCAGCGCTGCAACCATGCTTTCTCTGGCAGCAGATGAGCTCATGATGACTCCTTTAGCTTTTTTGACAGCAGTTGACACAAGTATTGTGCACCCACTTAATCCCAGAGATGAAAGAAATATTCCGGTTTCAATTGAGCTTGAGGAGATCAAAAGAGCAATCCAAATGCTCTCTGTGGAGCAAACCAACAATTTTGAAGTTTACAAAACAATTTTTGGCTATATTCATCCTGCTGCGCTTGGAGCCATGGAAAGAAGCAAAAACCTCTCGGAAATGATTTGCATGGATATTTTGTCACTTCCAAGAAAAACTCCTTATACGGCTGAAGTTAGAAAACAAATAGTTGAGAATTTAAACACCCAGTATCCAAGCCATGGTTATCCAATACCAAGACATAAAGCAAAAGAGCTTGGTATGAACGTAACCTACACTCAACAAGAGACAAATGACATTTTGTGGAACTTGATTAACACATATAGGTATATGACAGAGCCGGCAAGGACTGATCTTGCAGATTCCCTCTTTCACACAGAACAGGTGTTTAAGGTAATTGAATCCGTTGATTCCCGCCTAGCTCTTAACAACACCCTTGAAAGAAGACTAGACCCTATAATAAAAGGCTGGACCACGCTCAAAGATGAGATTAAGTGGATTAACTACTTTGAAAAAGAGGTAGAAGGCGTGAAAAAAGTGATGATGACCTACCTGGACTTCTAACTTTGAGCCCATTTTTAGCAAAAACCCCAACCAACTTCCTCTAAAAAACTATTGACAAGTAGCTTATAGTAAGCTATTATCTCCCCTAGATCATATCCCGTAGAAGTTGGGAATAATTTTATTCCTTCTCTTCTTTCAACCAATCGGTCGCATCCGCAAGGAACGGACCTAGGTTGACTTGTCATTACTTCCAAAGGGAAGTAACAAACAAGCGGGAGCAAGAACTATCTGATTTTTGGATAGTTCTTGTTAGGTTGGGAGGTGGCGCTACGGGCTTCGCCCTTGGCCATCGCGTCCCGGGATGATGTTTGGAGCTGCAGCTCGCAAACGCAACTTCCCCGGACGCACCGCGCGGCCGCTTTTTGCGAATCGCCTTGCGCCCCTCCCCCAAAATTCCCAGAGGAATAGTTCTAAAAAATTATTCCTCTGTTAAAATCGGCGGATATCTTACAGCCTAAAAACTGAAAGTGTCCGCCGATTAACGTTTTTATAGGCCTTTTAATACATCAAACACTTGCTTTTTTCTTCCACAACTTATAAATTTCCAACTACAACCCAAAAATCAACATAAAGGAGGTGAGACTTAAAGTGTGTGATAGTTGCAAACAAAAACTTGAGGACTGGAAGACCAGAAACAAGGGTTTTTCTCAGGACGATCATGCTGCAGGATTGCCCGGGAATCCACAAGATTGGGCGGCTCGCGTAGGGGAAAAAAAGCTGAGCTTGAAGAAGCGTGTGTAGAAAAGCATCATCAAACCTGATCAAAACATGGTAAGCCCCCTGCTAATTATCTTTATGAGAAGGGGCTTACATCTTTTATATACTCACCCAAAACTCCTCCCTTGCACAAACTAGCCCAAAATAGTATCTTTTCTAAGATGAAAATTTATTTACTTGGCCATATTGGCCCTGATCTTGATGCGGTTTGCGCTCCAATTGAGTACGCCGAATTTCTTGAAAAAGCAAAAAGATACTCCCAGGCTCAAATACTTCCGGCTGTTTGTGATGAAATAAACAAAGAAACAAAGTTCATCCTTCAAAAATTTGACGTGGAAACGCCTGTCAAAATAAGCGCTGGGGACATTTTAGGAGAAGACAGAATAATCCTTGTCGACCACAATGAAGAAGATCAAAGAATGAAGGGCATTGACTCCTCACAAATCATTGAAATTATTGATCACCATAAAATAAATATCAACTTTACATCCCCCTTAAGAATAGACGTAAGGCCACTTGGGTCGGCAAGTTCGGTAGTATACGAAAACTTTGTCAAAGAGGGCATTGAACCCTCCACAAAAATAGCCTCGCTAATCCTCGCCTCGATTTTGTCAGACACACAGGGACTCAAATCCTCCACCACAACCGGCCTTGACGCCAGTTTTGCGCAGGCCCTTTCCAAACTCACTGGCCTTGACATAGAAAACCTCACTTTTGAAATCTTCAAGGCTAAATCAGACATTTCCGGCTTAACTCCCAAACAAATCGTCAAAAACGACTACAAAATCTTTGACTTTGACAGTCGGAAAGTCTTTATCGGGCAGATTGAAACAGTCGAACCCCAAAAAGCCCTCGCAATGAAAGATAAGCTTCTTAACGCGATGGAAGAAGTCAAGGCAATCGAAGGAGTCGGGCTTTTATATCTTGCTATAACGGATATTCTTAAGATCAATACGCAGCTTCTTTACTCAACAGATGAAGAAAAAGAAATAGTAGAGCATGCGTTCGAAGGAGCAGGGGAGGGGAATGTAATAAACATAGGTCCTAGAATGTCAAGAAAAAAAGACATTGCCCCACCCATAGAAAAAGTCCTCACAAAATAAAAGGAGAAAACCAAAAATGAAAGCAAGTGAAGCCTCAGAGCTTGAGATAGGTCAGGTAATTTACTGGAAAGCTCCCGGCTCAGAAAGATGGATTGAGGTTGCGGTGGTTAAACCTTACCAGATGGGTTGGGTAATAATCAAATTCCAGGCAGATTATGAGGTAGCTGGGATGAAATTTAAAAAAGATTCTGAAAGACGTGTTGGAAGCACATTTCTCTCAGCCAGGTTAGTCACAACCAAAGGAAAAAAGCTCCTGTTGGAACCTATTGAATCTGCCTCTTAATTACCTCAAGAGGCAGAATTTTTAATCCCCAAATTCTTTATAAATTTTTGTAACACTCTCAAAATATAACTATTGATATTGTATTAAGCTTGTGTTAACATCCAAATGTGAATAAGGATGATTTCGTGCATATCAAACAAATAATTGACACCGCTCATGCAGCTCAAAAAGATGATCTCAAAAAGTATGTTACAGAACTTTTAGCCTCTCAAAAAGACGGACTTAAGGCTTATGTCAAAGAAGCCGTCTCACAAGAAATGGAAACTTTTAAAACGTTAGCAAAAGAAAGTTTTCAAATAGTTTTTGACAGGTTAGATACTATAGAGAACCGCCTAGAAATAGTGGACTACAGAATGGAAGC
The DNA here is from genome assembly GCA_038064575.1 of Patescibacteria group bacterium. Classification (GTDB taxonomy): domain Bacteria; phylum Patescibacteriota; class WWE3; order UBA101185; family 2-01-FULL-41-18; genus JBBTST01. The sequence continues at coordinate 530 of JBBTST010000020.1, read as the reverse complement.
GCTTGAAAAAAGAATGGAAAAGCTAGAAGAACGAATGAATGGGTTAGAAACCAGAATGACAAAGATAGAGGACGGCATATATGCCCTCAAAGAGGATCTCATGGAAAACCAGCTTAAAATTTCACTTAATGAAAGAAAAATACGGGACCTTTCCCTCGCAAGAGCCTAGTTCTTTCCCTGTTTAGACTGAACTTATTAGAATAACTATAGGGTTGACAGTTTGTGTGTTATATGTTAACATCCTCCCATACCTTTAGCCCTAAGGCAGGGTGGCAAGAGTCTTTCCCATAAATAGGGGAAAGTGAGCCGGGTTTTCCGCATGATACGGTCTTGTACCATCATGCGGCAGGAATCCGTTTGAGCCTTCGTTTGCATACAACAAATCCGACCGTGATAAATCGGAGCGGTGTGCAGATGAAAAGTTATTGTTCTCACACGATAGAGGTCACAATGGGTTGCAAACCAAAGTGATTAAGATGTGAGTTCTAAATGAATTTCCCCACTAGCAGAAAATGACTATGCTAGTGGAC
>JBBTST010000019.1:0-47155 GCA_038064575.1 Patescibacteria group bacterium | reverse complement strand
AAGAAATTATGTTAAAAGAGGTTGGGTGGGGAAATTCGTATTGAATTCAGCTGATTCTGTGGATTTTGGTACTTGCAATTGTGGTCATAGTAGTCATTATGGCCTTAACTCAATTGCCGTTGCCCCGGTGAGAAAAGAACGCTACTGGAGGTGCTGATACTCGCTTCCAGTAGCAACTCTTAAAGCCCGGGAATACCCAAGTCTGAAAGCTGCCCCTGCATCTTTTTTGAAACTTTCTTCTGAACCTCCTTCAGACCGCCGTTTAAAACGTCTTTTAACCTCTTGTCCTCTACACCGTTTATTTCAATTTTTTCAATGTGTTGATCGCCACGAATTAAAAGCTTAATGCCTTTATCTTCATATTCCACCATGATCTTTTCCATTTCCTTTTTCATGGCATCAGCGTGTTTTTTAAGATCCATTAATTCTTTAAACTTACCAAGCATACTACCTTTCTCAAGATCAGGCGTCTAAAATACAGCACTTACAAGCTTTTTACACACCTGGGCTCATTAACTTATAAAAACGATTCATAACTTTGAACCTCCACCAAAGATTCAAGTTGCCGAACAGTTTCCAATACTACTGATACAACTATTAAAAGACTTGTTCCTCCAATTGTAAGTGTAGTCACATTGGTAAAGCTTTGAATGAGAGAGGGCAAAACAGCAATAAGTCCTAAAAAGACCGCCCCAGCAATAGTTATCCTGGAAATGACTCTGTTGAGATACTCAGATGTTGGTTTACCCGGTCTTATCCCCGGAATAAAGCCACCGCTCTTTTTAATATCTTCCGCAATTTTTTCAGGGTTAAATTGTATTGCCGTATAAAAATAGGTAAAGCCAACAACCAAAACAAAAAATACTAAATTATAAAGAGGCGTTGTACTGGTAAAGTTTGTGTTTAAGAAAAAGCCTATATTTCTCACTACTTCATTTGGAAGTGTAATCAGGTATCTTCCCGCAAAGGAGGGGACAAGTATTATAGAAACGGCAAATATTATTGGTATGACTCCAGCCTGATTAATCTTTATAGGTAAAAAGTTACTGGCTCTCTTGTATGAACCGCGGGCCTTAGCTGCATATTCTATTGGAATGTGGCGGGCACCTTCATTAATAAAAACTACCCCTGCTATTACAATTATGGCAGCAATTATCATTATAATAAGATTTGAATAACCTTGTGTATTTGCAGTTAGCAATGTTTGACCAAAAGTTGCCGGCAACGACTCCACAATTCCAAAGAAGATAACCATAGAAATTCCGTTGCCAACGCCATACTCTGTCAAAAGCTCTCCCAACCACATTAGAAGCATAGTACCGGCCGTCATGCTCAAAACAAGAGATGCAAATGAAATGGGTGATAGGTTTCCTATAATGTTCTGGCTCTTTAACAAAAAATAAACCGAATACGATTGCACAATACACAAAGGGACCGTCAAAAGTCTCTGATACTGATTAATCTTTTCTCTTCCGTATTCACCCTCCTTAGAAAGCTCCTCCAGCTTTGGAAAAACCATGGTCAGAAGCTGCATTATTATTGACGCACTGATATAAGGCCCAACGCCAAGCGTTACTATGGAAAAGTTTTTAAAGCCTCCACCACTAAAAATATTCAAAAAACCAAGCAGAGTATTGTTATTCAAAAGAGTTGCCAGTGCATTATGATCAACTCCGGGCATTGGAACATGAGATAAAAATCTATAAACAACTATTACAAAAAAAGTGAAATAAATTCTTTTCCTGACTTCTTTGAGTTTAAAAGCGGATATAAAAAGATCAAACATTAAAATTAAAAATTACTTAATCTCACAGCCGGCTTTTTTGAGTTTTTCAAGGGCGGTTTGAGAATAAATAAATCCTTCAAAAGTAAGTTTTTTTTCTATTTTTCCAGTGCCAAGAATCTTCACTCCATGTTCCGGAAGAGATCTTAAAATATTCTTTTTTAAAAGAGTCTCCGGTTTAACTAAAGTGCCTTCTTCAAAAATATTCAGAATATCTAAATTCACAATTACAATATCTTTTTTATGAGAGTTAACAAATCCTTTTCTCTTTGGCATTTTTTTATACATTGGAACCTGGCCACCCTCAAACCCAAAAGGAATGGAGTTTCCTGATCTTGACTTCTGCCCCTTTTGACCTCTTCCTGAGGTATGTCCACCTTTTCCACTACCAATACCACGACCTACTCTTTTTGCTTTTCTCTGTTTACCCTTTAATTTAACCAAACTAGATAAATCCATAAATTATCCTATTCTTTCAACTTTGCAAGAGCCTCTGAGGTGGCCTGGAGATTAAGCTGTTTATTACTTGAACCAAACATCTTGGCAGAGATATTTTTAACCCCAGCCAGCTCCAAAAGCTGTCTTACAACACCCCCTGCAATAAGCCCTGTACCCTTTGGAGCGGGTTTTAAATAAACTTCTGCTGCTCCGGCTTTACATCTCACCTCATGGGCTATGGTTCCATTTTTTATTGATACCTTCTGCATATTTCTCTGAGCTACTTTTACCCCTTTTGCTATTGCACTAGTTACGTCTTTTGCTTTCCCAAGCCCAAAGCCAAACCTGCCATTCCTGTCGCCAAGAGCCACAAGAGCGGAAAATGAAATAGCATTGCCCCCGGTAGTCTTTTTAGAAACCCTGTTCAATTTTATTATTTTTTCCTCAAACTCTTTTGTTCTTTCCATACTATTAAAAGTTTAGCCCTCCTTGCCTTGCACCTTCAGCAAGCGATTTCACTCTTCCATGATACTTATAGCTTCCTCTATCAAAAACTACAAGTTTAATTCCTTTTTCTATTGCTTTTTGGGCAAGCTTAGTCCCTAAAGCATGAGCCCTTTCTACTTTAGTACCTCCAACCTTACCCAGCTCTTTTTCATTAACTGTAAACAGTGTTTTTCCAGCCGCATCATCTACAATTTGGGCATACATAAATTTATTTGATCTAAATACAGTAAGCCTGGGCTTAGAAGCACTGCCTACAATTCTGCTTCTCACCCTGATTCTTCTCTTTGCCTTGTTTGTACTATAAATTTTGACCTTCATAATTTTTTTAAATTCACTAAGCAGCTACTTTTCCGGCTGCCTTTCCGGCTTTCCTTCTTACAACCTCATCTTTATATTTAATGCCTTTTCCTTTGTAAGGCTCCGGTTTTCTAATTGCCCTAATCTTAGCAGCAGTCAGCCCAACAAGGTCCTTGTCACATCCTTCTACAACTATTCTGACATTTTCATCTACGTTTAAAACAATACCTTGAGGCGCCTTGAACTCAATGGGATTTGAATAGCCCACACTAAACACTAAATCATTTCCTTTTTTTGACGCTCTATAGCCAACTCCCACAATTTCAAGTTCTTTCTTAAAGCCCTTGTTAACCCCCAGAACCATGTTAGCAAGCAGTGCTCTAGTTAATCCCCAGTAGGCACTTACCTCCTCTGACTTTGGGGTAATAAAAATTGTATTATCCTTAACAGTTACAGCAACATCTTTAGTAAAAGTTCTGATTAGTTCCCCCTTTGGTCCTCTTACTTTAACCGTCTGATCAGAAACCTCCACCATAACCTTATCCGGAATTGTTACCGGCATTTTTCCAATTCTTGACATATCAATATACCTCGCAAACTACTTCTCCACCAAGCTTTTTCTTTTTTGCAGTATGTCCACTCATTATACCTCTTGATGTAGACACAACAGCTAACCCATAACCCCCCATAACTTTTTTTATCTCTAAAGCCGTTTTATAAGTTCTCCTTCCGGGCTTTGATATCCGTTTTATATCTGAAACTTTTGGAGTTCCATCTTCAAAAGCCAAATCCACATGGATCTTTTTAATAGTCCTGCCTTCAGGTTTAAAAACTTTAATTCCATCAAAAAACCCTGCCTCTTTTATAACTTTGAGGATTTCTTCCAAAACTTTAGAATAATATACCTCTGCAAAAGGTCTTCCAGCCATAGCAGCATTTTTTATTGAAGACAGAGCATTACCTATTGTATCCATATTACCAACTTGCCTTTCTAACTCCGCTTAATTCTCCTTTTAACGCGAGTTCTCTAAAACAGATTCTGCACATACCAAAGCGTCTCATAAATCCTCTTGGACGACCACAAATTTTACATCTGTTTCTCCTTCTTACTTCAAACTTTGGTTTTCTTTTTGACTTTTCAATAGAAGATTTTTTTGCCATACTACTTTCCTTTTTCAAAAGGCATGCCTAAAGCCTCCAACAAAACAAACGACTCCTCTTTGTTTCTTGAGGTTGTAACTATTGTTATTTCAAGACTTTTAATCTTATCAACAGTGTTTGGATTAATTTCAGGAAAAACAACGTGTTCTCTCAAACCTAGAGTGTAACTTCCCTTTTGATCAAAACTTGTTTTCTTAACGCCTCTGAAATCTCTTACTCTTGGAAGAGCTATATTAATAAGCTTATCCAAAAACGCCCACATTCTGGGACCTCTTAAAGTAACAGAAACACCAACCACATCGTGTGCTCTTATCTTGAAATTTGAAATAGCCTTTTTTGCTCTGGTTGGATTGGCTTTTTGACCGGCTATCAGAGAAATATCTTTAATAACGCTCTCTATTAAGCCTTTATCGTCTTTAAACTTGCCAATTCCAGCATTGATTACTACTTTAGTAATTCTTGGAATAGCAAGTAAATTCTTCTTTCCAAGCTTCTCTGAAAGCTTTGGAACTATTTGGTTGTATTTTTCTTTTAACCTCATTTCTTGCATAAATCTTGTCTAACTTTTTCAAATAAAACCACCCCGGCCGCAACGCTCAAATTTAGCGATTGTATAGCGTTTTCCATGGGTACGCGCACAACTATATCGCAAATCTTGACCTGGGGCAAAGCTAAGCTGTTGTCTTCCCCGCCAAAACACAAGCAAAGTGACCCAGTCATGTCCTCTTCAAAGTAGAACTTTGATCCTGAGGCTTCTACTCCAACAACTTTTATACCAGCCCTCTTTATAACAGTTAGAGCAGAGGAAATACCTTCAATACAAATCTTAACAGCATTACTGGCTCCCATTGAAACTCTTTCAACTACAGGGCTAATAACCTTATCTTTAGACCCAGACACTACAACAGCATCTACTCCTGCAGCGGCCGCGGATCTTAAAACAGCGCCAAGATTGTGTTCATATAAAACCTCTTTCAGGACCACAATGAAGGGGGTTTCAACCTCCTTCACAATTTGCGATACTGAATAAGTCTTTATAGGCTCGCTAAGTGCAATTATCCCTTGATGAGAATCTGTTTTTGATATCTTTTGTAAAAAGGGCCTGTCAACTGGGGTTACTTTAACTACCTTTTCTTTTGCGCTTTTAATAATCCTTTCAATGGATCCCCCCTTTGCATTTTTGTCTATAAAAATTTCAAAGATCTTTCTTCCTCTAAGAAGAGCCTCTAACACTACATTTCTACCCTCAAGATTGACTTGGGTCATAAACTGTTTCCACACCTCTTACATATCCTATATTTGGCGCCATCAACAAGTTTGTAAGAGATTCTGGTAGGTTCTTTGCACTTTTCACACACAACCATAACTCTTGAGGAAACGATTGGTCTTTCAATTGATATTATTCCCCCCTCTTTAGATACTCTTCCAGGCTTGACATGCCTTTTTACAACATTTACCCCCTTAATCAAAACCAAATCCTTCTCCAGTAACACTGATTCAACTTTGCCTTCTTTACCCTTTTCCTTTCCAGATATTACTTTAACTAGATCGCCTTTTTTTATTTTCATAAATTTACCAAACCTCCGGAGCAAGGGACACTATCTTCAAATAACCAACATCTCTAAGCTCTCTTGCAACGGGTCCAAAAACACGTGTACCCCTGGGTTCACCCTCCGTATCAACAACTACGGCTGCATTATCATCAAATCTGATATAACTTCCGTCTTTTCTCCTTACTTCTTTTTTCACCCTTATTATTACAGCCTTTACAATCGAATGATCTTTTACAACCCCTGTAGTGGAAGCCCCACTAACTACACACGTAACAATATTTGCAAGCGATGCAAACCTTCTTCTTGAACTTCCCGGTATACCAATGAGTTTCAGACTCTTGGCACCACTATTATCTGCAACATTTAAAAGCGTTCCTACCTGTACCATAATTACTTTGCAACTTCCACTACTATAAAGTTCTTACTTTTACTTATTGGCCTTGATTCCTCTATAACTACTAAATCACCCATCTTAGCGCCCTTTTCATTATGCGCTTTAAGTCTTATTGAATTTTTAATGCTTTTTTTGTAAATTGGGTGTGTTTTAGGAACATCTACCAAAACCACCACTGTTTTTTGCATTTTGTCTGAAACAACTACACCCTTGAATCTTTTTTTACTCATATTACTTAACCTCCTTTAAGATGGCCTTCTCGGACAAAACTGTGTTAATTCTTGCAATATCCTTTTTAAAAGTCTTCAGTTCATGCACCTTGGACCCTTTCCCACTCATTAGCTCTTCCTGCCTTCTGGAAAGGTCTTTCTCTAGCTTTTTAAGCTCCTCTTTAAGCTCAATTATTTCCTTAGATCTCAAATCAGTTATATTAAGCATTCAGCACCTCCACAAATCTTGTTTTTATAGGAAGCTTGTAGGCTGCTCTTAAGAGCGCATCCTCTGCTATCTTCTTACTAACACCACTCATTTCAAAAAGAACTCTTCCAGGCAAGACCACACAGACATAATGATCTACATTTCCTTTTCCACTGCCCATTCTTGTTTCAGCCGGTTTTTTGGTAATTGGCTTGGCGGGGAAAATCCTGATCCAAAGTTTTCCTCCTCTTTTGGTAAAGTGAGTAATTGCTTTTCTTGCAGCTTCTATTTGTCTGGAGGTAACATATCCTCTTGTTTCTGCTTTAAGTCCAAACTCGCCAAAATCAATGTTTGTGCCTTTTGAGGCCATACCTCTTCTTCTCCCTTTTTGTTGTTTTCTAAATTTTGTTTTCTTAGGCATTAACATAAAAACCTTCCCAAACTATATTTCCTTTTCCCCCCTGTAAATCCATACTTTTACACCTATGGTGCCATATATAGTCTTTGAATCAACAACAGCAAAATCCACGTCTGCTCTTAGAGTTTGAGCAGGCACAGAACCAACTGACTTTGTTTCAGTTCGTGCAATAGTATTAGCCCCGCTTAAAAGTCCTGAACAGCGGATTTTAATACCTTTTGCACCTTTATTCATGGCCGCCTCCATTGCCATTTTTATGGCTCTTTTATACGGAAACCTTCTTTCTATTTGACTCGCTATATTATCAGCAACTATCTGGGCTTCTATCTCCGGTGTTTTGACCTCTTCTACTGAAAACTGAAGCTTAGAAGAAGAGAATTTCTTAAGCCCTTCTTTGAGAAGCTCTGCTCCTGCTCCTCCCCTACCAATAACAACACCCGGCCTTGAAACTTTTACAACAATATTAAGTTCATTTACAGATCTTTCTATTTCAATAACCTTAAGCCCCGCAATCTTTAACTTCTCTTTCAAATATTTTCTGATGTTATAATCTTCCAAAGCATTTTTTGAATAGGATTTTTTATCACTAAACCATCTTGATCTCCAATCCTGTGAAATTCCTATTCTCAAACCAATTGGGTGTATTTTATGACCCATATACTATTACTTGACCTCCGTTAAACCAATAATTATGTGACTTGTCCTTTTTAAAATGGGCGATGTTCTGGACTTTCCAACAATTCTTTGTCTCTTGAGCAGGGGGCCAGCCCCCACATAAGCCTCTTTCACCAACAGATTTTCCGCTTTTAGGGAATTGTTATGGGAGGCATTAGCTCCTGCAGACTTCAATGTTTTTAACACAAGTTTTGCAGGTTTGCCATCTACAAAAGTCAATATCCTTATAGCCTCCTCATATTTTTTCCCTCTGACAAGTGTCATTATGGGTGCAGTCTTTTTGGGAGAGACTCTGACATATTTACTTTTTGAAAAAATCAAATCTGCCTCTTTTTCCATACTATTTTGCTTTCTTTGAAGAATGCTTTCTAAATGTTCTTGTTGGAGAAAACTCTCCAAATCTATGACCAACCATACCCTCAACCACAAAAACAGGCAGGTGTTGTTTGCCATTGTGAACTTCAAAAGTAAACCCCACCATCTCAGGACTTATTTGAGAAGATCTGGCCCAGGTTTTAATTGGTTTTCTTACACCTTCATCACGCATCTTAGTTACCTTATTCAAAAGCTTTTCATTAATATATGGACCTTTTTTTAGAGATCTGGTCATATTATTTGCCTTTCCCTGAAACTATGAACTTTCTTGTGTGTTTTCTTTTTCTGGTTTTGTAGCCCTTAGTTTTCCAACCCCAGGGAGATTTTGGTGAGGGCATACCAATACCTGAAGTCTTATAAGATCCCGCATGCGGATGATCGTGAGGATTTGCCATTGCAACACCTCGTGTGTGAGGCCGTCTGCCCTTGTGCCTGTTCCTACCCGCTTTACCAAGATTTACTTTTCTTTTTTCAAAATTTGTGAGAGTGCCTATTGTAGCCATGCACCTGGCTAATATCTTCCTGGTTTCCCCACTTGGGAGCTTAATGATAGCATAATCACCCTCTTTTGCTAAAAGCTGTGCGGAAAGCCCTGCACCTCTTACCATTTGACCTCCTCTGCCTGGATGTATTTCTACATTATGTATGAAAGTTGCCAAAGGAATCTCAGTTATGGGCATAGCGTTACCAATTAGAGCCTCAAGACCCATACCAGATAGAATCCTATCTCCAACCTTAAGACCCTCCGGCGCCAAAATGTAGCGCTTTTCACCATCAGCATAAGTAAGTAAGGCTATGCTTGGACCTCTATATGGATCATACTCAAGGCTTGTAACCAAAGCAGGTACGCCAAACTTATCTCTCTTGTAATCCACAATTCTATAAAGTTTTTTGGAGCCTTGTTGTCTTGATCTGCTTGTTATTCTACCTTTAGTCCTACCAACTGCTCCTTTGAGATGAAGAGTAAGACCCTTTTCAGGCCTTTTTTTATTCAAATGGCTTGTTGACAAACTTTTTCTTGCCCTTTGACCTTCACTTGTAGGATTAAAAGTTCTTAACATATTACTTTTTCTCTCCTATTTCAAATAAACTTATGGACTGACCTTTCTTAAGGGCGATAAATGCTTTTTTCCATTTTGAAGTTTTGATAAACTTTCTCATTCCGGGAATTCTTTTCATCCTTCCGGGTACTATCACAGTCTTAACTTTTAAAGGCGTAACGTTAAACAACTTCTTTGTACTCTCTTTAATAGCATTTTTAGTAGCCCTTAAAGCCACCTCAAAAGTAAAAACGGCATCTTTTGCAAACACTGCAGATTTTTCTGTAATTATTGGTTTTAGTAAAACTTTGTCTAACTTCATATTCTGTCTTTCAAGGCCTTAACACTGTCGGCAACTAGCACCAGGGTTTTAGCTTTTAAGATTTCATAAGGGTTTACAGTTTCAGAAGAGGCAATTTCCACACCTCTCACATTCCTTCCGGCTTTATAGAATTTTGCATTGTATTTGGGTGTTATAAATAGGCTCGAACCTGTAAGCTGATTTTCTTTTAGTATTTTTATAAAATCTTTTGTTTTACCTTCATTGATATTAAAGCTCTCAAGAATTCTAATATTTTTCTGTAAAGACTTAAGGGCAAGAGCTGATTTAAGACTTTCCTTCTTAAATCTTGGGCTTAGAGTCAATGACCAGTCCTTAGGCTTTGGCCCATGGGAAATCCCACCGTGTACCCATTGTGGGGATCTGATAGACCCCTGCCTTGCACGTCCAGTGCCTTTTTGCCTCCAAGGTTTTTTACCACCTCCTGACACTTCACCTTTTGTTTTTGTGCTTGAAGTTCCTTGTCTTGCATTTGCCCTAAAAACTCTTACATACAGGGAAAGCAGATCTTTATTCACCGGAAAATCAAAAACATTTTCTGTTTTTGTAAGTTTTTCTTCAGAAGTATTAGATTTTGGGGTTTCTTTTAATTTTTTTTTAAGTTCCTTCTTTTCCATATTTTCTATTCCAAAACCTCTATAATTATCCTTGAATTTCTGGCTCCAGGAAGAGGACCGGAAATTTTAAGCGTTTTAGATTGACTATCTGCAGAATGAATTTTTAAATTCTTAAGTGTCACTCTTTTATTTCCGTGTCTGCCAGATCTTCTTGTACCTTTAAGAACTCTTCCCAAATCAGTACCTGAACTGGAGGCCCCTGGAGCTCTTGCTCTGTCCGATTGTCCGTGAGTGGCTTGTGTTCCATGAAAACCATGCCTTTTCATAACTCCTGTAAAACCCGCACCTTTTGACTTACCCACAACAACAACTTCTTTTCCCTCCAAATCACCAGAAAAGTCTCCCTCAACTAACACTATAGTTACGGGAACTACTCTGCCATCGGGAAGAAAAATCTGAGACATATTCAACTTTTTAGCTTCCAGTTTCATACAACAAAAAAACGCCGTTTAGGCGCTTATCAAATCAAGCACGCACCTAATATTATCAAAAAATCCCTATTCTTAAAAAAAAAGACTTTTTAAGATTTAGCATTGTTATACAGTTACTTACATCTTAATCTCTATACCACACCCGGCAGGTAAATTAAGATGCGACAAACTATCAATTGTTGTTCCTGTTGGTTCTATGATATCTATGAGCCTCTTGTGAGTTCTTATTTCAAACTGCTCTCTTGATCTCTTATCAATATGCGGACCTCTGATAACAGTATACCGCTCAATGTCTGTTGGGAGCGGAATAGGACCTGAAACTTTAGCTCCTGTTCTCACAGCAGTATCAACAATCCTAGATGCAGATTGATCAATAATCCTGCTATCATACGCTTTAAGTTTTATCCTAATTCTCACACCCTTCATAGATACATTCTTTAGGCAATAATTTTAGTAATTACTCCTGCTCCAACCGTACTTCCGCCTTCTCTAATTGCAAATTTTGACCCCTCTTCCAAAGCAATTGGAGTTATAAGCTTGACAGTTACCTTAACATCATCACCAGGCATAACCATTTCTGTTCCAGCAGGCAGAGTTACTTCACCAGTTACGTCTGTAGTTCTTACATAAAACTGAGGTCTGTAGCCTGAAAAGAACGGCGTGTGTCTGCCATTTTCCTCTTTTGAAAGAACATAGATTTGACCCTCAAATTCGCTATGAGGCTTAATGGACCCCGGTTTTGCTAAAACCTGACCTCTTTCTATCTGCTCTCTCTCAACACCCCTCAAAAGTACACCAGCGTTATCTCCGGCCTGACCTTCCTGCATTTGCTTGTGAAACATTTCAATTCCGGTAACTACAGTCTTTTGTGTATCTTTAATTCCAACAATCTCTATTTCCTCTCCAATTTTCACAACTCCTCTATCAATCTTTCCGGTTGCAACTGTACCTCTTCCCTTAATTGAAAACACATCCTCGATTGGCATCAAAAAGGGCTTTTCAAGATCTCTAACCGGGGTTGGAATATAAGAGTCAACCGCAACCATCAAGTCCTCTATTGCCTTTATTGAATCGGCGTCGCCTTCCAAAGCTTTAGTTGCTGAACCTTTAATTACAGGCACATCGTCTCCCTTGTAACCGTACTTGGTCAAAAGCTCTCTGATCTCAACCTCAACAAGGTCAATAAGCTCCTTGTCTTGGACCATATCGCACTTATTCATAAAAACTACCAGTGCTGGGACGTTTACCTGACGCGCAAGAAGGATGTGCTCTCTTGTTTGAGGCATAGGACCATCTGGGGCCGACACAACAAGAATAGCGCCGTCTGTTTGAGCGGCACCTGTGATCATGTTTTTTATGTAATCTTTGTGACCAGGCATGTCTATATGGGCATAGTGTCTGGCATCGGTCTCATACTCTACGTGCGTAATATTAATGGTAATCCCTCTTGCTTTTTCTTCGGGGGCTTTGTCGATTGTATCGTAAGCTCTAAACTCGGCCTTGCCTTTGCTGGCTAGCACCTTGGTAATAGCTGCTGTAAGAGTGGTCTTACCGTGGTCAACGTGACCCATGGTTCCAATATTTACGTGGGGTTTGTTTCTAATATATTCCGCCATTTATTCCTTTTCCCTTTAGAGACAAATAACGAGGCGCGTCCTGCCCTTTATCTAGTCGCTAAAGTAAAAAATCAAATTTATACTTATGACGCAAGACAGTTTGCCAAAATTTTAACAAAAATGCAAGGGGATTAATAGATGATGACGGGATTTGCGGCAGGTCTGAAAGAAAACCACTAAAAACGCCTGTTTCAAGTTTTTCAGCCTTTCCCATAGATGAAAACAATTTACTATTAAATAAACCCCTTTGTAAACAATAAGAGAACCTGTTAATAAACAGGCTTATTTTGATGTATACGTTAATGGACAGTAATTTAATTTGCTGGGAACACAGCCAAGACCGGAAGAACTATTCGATAGTTTACTTATGCCACGAGTTACTTCATCTAATTACTGTTTTAAAAAAATTGAGAAACATCACTCTTATACCTCAAAGAGCACATTGCTTAGCTTAATTAAGATTCGATTTAGTAAGCACTAGCTCACCCCCCTCCTCCACACTTTTCGAGCTGGAAAGCCTTGTGCCAGCTGCTACTTTATGCCCATCACCATCAAACTTTTTGGCAAATTCGCAAACGTCAAAATTTAATGCGTGCGACCTAAAAAGAAGCTGAGTCTCCTCCTTTTTTCTCTTTAAAATCACTATATTTTTGTAAGAACTCTCTAGCATACACTGCAAGCTGGGGATGATCCTGAGTTAAGGTAATATCCCTGAGTACCTTTTCTTTCACAGAGCTTGGCAGATTGTCTAAATCTTCAAAGATAGTCTTCAGCCGATCTTCATCACCTAAAACCTCTTCAAGGTCTAACTTAACATCATTTATTTCCGGGTTTTTCATACTATTAAAGTTATAACACACGCTGTTATTACTCTAGGATTTTTTACTCTTTATCTGTTCTACAACGTTATTGGGAACTTCCTCATAGTGGCTTGGTTCCATCACAAAGTTTGCTCGCCCTTGAGTCATGCCTCTTAAATCTGTTGCGTAGCCAAACATTTCAGATAAAGGTACAAGCGCAGAAATAACTTTTGCGTTTCCCCGCATTTCGGTTCCTTCTATGCGACCTCGGCGCGAAGACAGGTTTCCAATAATATCCCCCATAAACTCTTCAGTTGCTATAACTTCCACTTTCATAACAGGCTCCAAAAGCACAGGGTGCGCTCTCCTCATACCATCCTTAAAAGCCTCTATTGAGGCCATCTTAAAAGCGATTTCAGAGGAGTCAACTTCATGGAAGGATCCATCATACAAAGTGACTGAAACATCAACAACGGGATATCCCGCCACAACTCCTGACTCCAACGCCTCTTTTATACCTTTCTCAACAGCCGGATGGTACTCCTTTGGGATAGAGCCTCCTACTACCTTATTGATAAATTTGTAGCCTTCACCTCTTCCAAGTGGATCAAGCTTAATGTTGACATGCCCATACTGACCCCTACCTCCTGATTGCTTGATATACTTTCCTTCCTGCTCAACAGAAGTTCTAATTGTTTCTCTATAGGCAACCTGAGGCTTTCCAGTATTAACCTCAACACCAAATTCACGCTTAAGCCTATCAACTTTAATTTCAAGGTGCAGCTCTCCCATACCAGAAATTAAAGTCTGACCTGTTTCTGAGTTACTACTAAGCTTAAACGTAGGGTCTTCTTCAGAAAGTTTTTTAAGAGCCTCGCCAAGCTTATCTCTATCAACTTTTGTTTTTGGCTCTATGACAAGGGAGATGACAGGATCAGGAAACTTAATATTTTCCAAAATTAAAGGAGTATCCTCCATACAAAGTGTATCTCCGGTACTGGTATCCTTAAGCCCAACCGCAGCTCCAATCTCACCGGCCAAGAGCTCAGTAACCTCTTCTCTCTGATTGGCATGCATCAGTACAAGCCTTGACAATCTTTCTTTACTGTTTTTAGAAGAATTCAAAATATAAGTTCCGTTTTTTAAAGCACCTGTATAGACACGAACAAAGGTAAGTCTTCCAATAAATGGGTCAGTTTGAATTTTAAAAGCGAGTGCTGTGGTCTTAGTTTCTGTGTCTGGAGTCATCAAACCAACTCTATTTCCATCCAGATCCTCAGCCTCTAACAAAGCTCTGTCAAGAGGAGTTGGCAAATACTCTCTAACAGCCTCTAGTATTGCCGTAACCATAACGCCCCTGCCATCTCCTCCAGTAATTGGGAAAAACCTGCCGGAAAGTGTAGCTTTTCTAACTGCAAACTTGAGCTCTTCCAAGGAAAGGTCTTCCCCAGACAAGAACTTTTCCATTAATTTGTCATCATGTTCAACCACTTTTTCAACAAGGATACTTCTGTAATGTTTGGCTTTTTCTAATAATTCCTCCGGAATTTCAGCTTCCTCAAGCTTGTCCTGATGAAAATCCTTATAAGTGTAAGCCTTCATCTCAACAAGGTCTATGACTCCCACTATATCTTTTTCATAACCTATTGGAATGTGAATTGGGGTTGCGTTTTTACCAAGTCTTTCATGAATAGAACCTAAAGACTTATAAAAATCTCCTCCTATCTGATTGATTTTATTTATAAAACAAATTCTGGGAACATGATATTTATCCGCCTGCCTCCAAACTGTTTCAGATTGAGGCTCAACACCCATTTTTCCGTCAAACACAACAACAGCGCCATCCAAAACCCTGAGGGATCTTTCAACTTCTGCCGTGAAGTCAACGTGCCCCGGAGTATCAATTATATTTATTCTAATGTCCTTCCAAAAGCATGTTGTGGCGGCTGAAGTTATAGTTATGCCTCTTTCTCTTTCCTGAGGCATCCAATCCATGGTTGTATCCCCTGTATGAACCTCACCTATCTTATGAATTTTATGCGTATAAAAAAGGACCGATTCGGTTGTGGTGGTTTTTCCCGCATCAATATGAGCAATAATTCCAATATTTCTTATTTTCTCAAGAGGGTACTTCTTATCAGATGTTTGAGCCATAGCTTTTTATTAAAAAATTCCTAATACAGGAAAGACTTCAAAAACCTAGTTTTAAGCAGTGGATACTCTATCAATAAAGCTCTTTTGTGTCAACCACGGACTTAACTACTCATTCAAAGAGTCCAATAATTCTTGAAAAAAGTGCCATAACCTTGTCCCAAAATGAAAACACAAGCGTTGAGGAATAGGCACCCCTCACAGACTGACCCGAATTGCTCGAACCGCCTGAGGAAATAGTTATATAAATATCCTCGCAAATTGCGTCCTCAAACTCGGCCATGCCTTCCGACCACTCGCCTATGTTCCTTCTATAACTGTAGTAGCGGGCGTCTGGATCATTGGCAACCGCTTTGGCTGTTGGGGCGCTAAAACTGTTACCGAATGCAGCAACGTAGTATGCTATACCCTTGCTTCTTCCTGCATCAGCTGCATCTATACCCTTCTGCTTGGCATCAGGCACCCTCACACCATTCAGATCCCTGTTAAAAAGCGCATCCGTAAGAAGAATGTTCAGTTTGGTCGCCTGTTTCCCATCGGAGCGAGGGCTGTTATAAAGGTCGTAGGCTTTAATGATAGGACACTCCCCACAGGTACCGCCTTGCCCATAACTTATGGAATCTATAGCTGACAAGATAGTAGAGTAATCTGAAGAAAGAGTGTTGTGAACGGTTGTATCTGCCATACTCCCCGCAAATGACATTGTTGAAAACCTTATGTTCCCAACTTCCCAACTTGGGTTTTGTGAAAATGCGCTCAAAAGCGACCTTGCCGAATCTTTAGCCCATTCTATTTGGGTTTTGGAGACACCATTAAATTCATAAGTAGAGGTCATACTACCCGACCTGTCTACAGTAAAGACAACATCGACCGCCTTCTTATCACAAGCCGTACACCCCTCAAGATTTACATCTAAAAATTTTCGAAGAGAAACTTCAGGGAAGGGAGAAACTTGCATTAACTCTATGTCATAGTGTTTTTGTTCAAGTTTTGGAGACCAGCCTAAAAAAGTTACTTTAACAGCAGTTGCACTGATCGAATTGGCTGTGGAAGCTATACTATTGGTACCTGCAAGATAAGCTACCAACCGATAAGTTGACCTTGGATTAAATGTACTGCCAGAATCCACTGAGACAGTGCTCCCATTCTCAGTCCCATCACAGGTTGTTGAGAGTGTATACTTTTCACAAGGTGTATTGTCTAAGGCGATTGTTGCTGCAGATTCAGTACCAACACCACAAGCGTTATTTGGGGTAACAGTTGATTTATATGTCTTCCCCACCACTAAAGAAATGGGCAATGAGGTTTCACTAGTCCTATAACAAGTATCTCCTGAAAACGGTTGATCAAAATTTGATGAACAATCTGTTGGAGGAGAGGAAGTATCATCAATTAAAATAGTATAACTCTCAACTCCAATTGAAGGGTTCCAACTAAGAGATGTGTTTGTTTTACCACACAAGTCTTTATCTAAGGCTACCAAACCAGTCACTATTTCCGGAAGTGTACATATGGCTAATTTACTGGCTGGGCCAATACAGGAAAATTGGGGAGGACCCTCTACACAATCGCCTTTACAAACCGAGTCATTCCCATTCCATGCAAGACAATACATAGAATAGTTTCCCTGGGCCGGTGGCACCCACTCAAAAGTACGACTACCTGGTCCCCCAGTATAAGAAAGCGCTGTTTTGATATCTGAACAACTGTTTCCATAAACGACTAAACCTTCCTTAGTTACAGGACCGTTATAGTCTTCATAGAAAGCGGTATATTGGTAGGCCTTACCGGGATAAACTTTAGTTTGGCCTGTTAAGTTTTTGCAGTTGGGGTATTTATCAACGGGACAAATGGATAAATCAACTTTTTCACACAGGTCGCAGCAACAACAAATCTCAGAAGGATTATTGGGATTGCAAAGGGAACCTCCGCAAGTTGTGGAAAGCTCACAGGAGCTTGACGTTGCAGCATTTGATGTCCCGACTGAAAAAGCCAAAAGACCAACAGCAAATAAAATGGTAAGACCAAAATTAGTAAGCAGTATAAACCTATTTACTTTTAAGTGCGTTAAAGATGTCATCACAATCTCAGAGTTGCCTACTACTAAGGAGTTCTCCCGTAACTGCATCAATTACCTTTACAAAACCAGGGGACACAGTCAGTTTTACTTCATACGCAAGCCTAACTTCAACTTGATTTTTTGCCAGGTTTTCATAAAAGAATGTTTTTAGTAAAACCTCCAAATCCTTATCTGCTATCTTTTGTATAAGTTCTTTTTCTTCAGAACAACCTGAAGGAACTCCAAAGCGAACTTGATCTTTGGAACTGTCAACTGACGAATCACAAAGGATATATTCAATATGTCTATAGTCTTTACCAACAAATTCATTTCTTAACTGTTCTTCTGAGATAAGAGGGTTTTCTGGAAGACTAACCTCCGGCCAATAATGTCCATAAATATCTAATTCTGCACCCTGTCCAAGTTCTCTCATACTTCTTTCTATGAAGATTGCTCCATGCTTCCCAAAATCAGGAGAACTTATAACCGCGCCTTTCTCAAAGACTACACTTTCCTTATTTTGGCTTGCAATATGGCTTACGGTACTATATGGAATAAGCGCTTTATTAAATTTAACTGAAGAAGTAGATTCAATACCAAAATACCGGCTGTTTTCAAGAATAAACTGCTCTACTTTTCTAAGCTCAGCCTGAGTAACAGGTTCCTCATAACTAGTACTCTTATCCACAAGCCCAAAATCAGGAGTTAAAACTGATAGGATAAAGCCATATTCATCAAAAACCGTCTCCCATTCCCCAGAAGCAGTTTTTTTAACTTCTGACTCAAGTACTTTTTTTTTCTGCTCAGATACTTTTTTGTAAGAAGTATATGGATAGCCCTCAAGAGTCTTTCCAAGGTGGGTATAAGTCTCTTTACTAGACATACTCTCTTTGGAAAGAGGTTTTTGGATAACTTTATTGAACGGAAAAAAACCAGAACTAAAAAGTTTAAAGATTCCAAAAGACACAACAACAAATGTAACTAGCAAAAGTACAAAAGTCAGGGCAGCATTCCTAAACATACCATTAGAGTAAACACATTAAGCACGCATGTCAAACATAATTAAGGTTAAAAAATCACGGCCTAGCATTAATTTGTGCCAAAGTAACATTTAACTTAAACTAAGACTCATGGAAATTGCGTATCACTTCTTGTTCAACATCACTACAAAATCCTCAAATAATCTTGACGATTCCCACAAAATTCATGTCCTTTGCCAAGTTATCTCAAAGGCCCTGAAAACCACTATTTTAGAAAGTAGTAGCAATTATTTTCTACCACACGGGGTAACTACTTACGCTCTGCTTTCAGAGTCGCATATTGCTATTCATACATGGCCTGAAAAAAACTTTATGATAATAGATATACTTACTTGTAAAAAACCTGACAGTGATGCTATCCAACAGATAAAACAAAGAATTGCTGAAGGCTATAATTTGAAAAAAATTGAGTTAAAAGAAGAGGTAATCAGAAACGATTAAAATCTAAAATGGCTGAAAGCTCTGTTTGCATCTGCCATTCTATGGACATCGTCTCTTTTTTTGATGGCAGCCCCCTGATTTGAAGAGGCATCTTTAAGCTCCGTGGCAAGTTTTTC
The DNA here is from genome assembly GCA_038064575.1 of Patescibacteria group bacterium. Lineage (GTDB taxonomy): Bacteria > Patescibacteriota > WWE3 > UBA101185 > 2-01-FULL-41-18 > JBBTST01. Next base: position 28,486 of record JBBTST010000019.1, on the reverse strand, counting down.
TGCCACAGGCTTACCTTTTTTTGCTCTTGTAGCCAAAATCAACCACCTGATAGCCAATGCTTCCGCTCTATCATGTCTCACTGGGTAGGGTACCTGGTAGGTTGCGCCCCCCACTCTTTTTGAACGAACCTCCTGGCGGGGCATAATGTTTCTAAGCGCATCCTCAAAAATTTTGATCGCTTCCTTTTTGTCTTCACTTAAAGCATCAATAGCACCATATACTATCTTCTCGGAAGTTGATTTTTTTCCATGGACCATCAGATTATTAACCAGTCTAGAAACTAGCCTTGATTTAAAAACAGCATCCGGCTGAGCTATTCTTTTTTTAACTTTTGCACCTCTCATAGTTACTTCTTAATTGTTTTTTTTGCCCCATACAAAGACTTGGAAGTTTTCCTGTTTACAACTCCCTGTAAATCAAATTTACCCCTAACTATAGTATATTTAACTCCCGGCAAATCCTGAATCTTTCCTGATTTTATTAAAACTACCGAATGTTCCTGCAAAGTATGCCCTTCTCCCGGTATATAGGCTGTGACCTCTCTTCTATTTGAAAGTCTAACTCTTGCAACTTTTCTAAGAGCCGAGTTTGGTTTTCTGGGAGTTCTAGTCATAACAGAAAGACAAACCCCTCTTTTAAACGGGGAATAAGCCTTTTTTACTTTTCTATCTATAGTGGAGTAAACCTCAGATAAGGCTACAGTTGTTTCTTTTTTTATTTTTGACTTTCTGCCTTTTCTTAAAAGCTGACTAATAGTTGGCATACTTCTATTCCAGTCTGGCCCTTTCACCAGTAGGTATGAGCCTACCAACAATTACGTTTTCTTTCAAGCCAAGGAGTTTGTCTACTTTCCCACATGATGCTGCATCAGTCAAAACCTGACTGGTCTGAATAAAAGAAGCGGCTGCTAAAAAGCTTTCCGTCTCAAGAGAAGCCCTTGTAATACCAAGCAGAGTAAGCTCTCCAGTAGCGGGCTCTCCGCCCTCAGACAAAACTTTTCTATTTTCCTCCTGGAAAGTGTATTTGGTTACTATCTCCCCTGACAGGAAAGAAGTATCACCCACCGTGTCAATTTTAACCCTATTAAACATCTGTCTTACAATCACTTCCAAATGTTTATCATTAATGGTGACGCCCTGAGAAGAGTAGACTTTTTGAACTTCATCGATTATATATTTTTGGGTGGTGGCAACACCAACCGTTCTTAATAAATCTGACAGATCCAAATGACCTGAAGTCAAAGGCTCACCCGCGGAAACTATATCTCCATCTTTGACCAAAATTTCAGAAACGGTATCTACTTTATAAGTAACTTCCGGCACTTCACTTGTTTTATCACCCACTACCGTAACAGATCTCTGCCCGTCTACAGTATCTACTCTTACTTTACCTGTAATCTCACTCATGATAGAAAAATCTTTGGGCGTCCTTGCCTCAAAAAGCTCTTCAACTCTTGGAAGGCCCATGGTTATATCCTTACCTGCTATACCTCCCGAGTGGAAAGTCCTCATAGTAAGCTGAGTACCAGGCTCCCCAATAGACTGTGCTGCAGCAACGCCAACGGCTGTTCCAACTTCTGCAACTTCCCTATCCATGAGGTCAATACCATAACACTTTGCACAAACCCCATGTCTTGCTTCACAGGTAAGAATAGACCTTATTGCAACCTCCATAACGCCAAGCTTTTCAATCTCTTTTGCTTTAGGTGTGGTAATAAGCTCATCTTTCTCAACTAACATTTTATCTTGATGGAGTATAGTTCTTCCTGCATATCTTCCAGCAATTTTATCAGAAAAGGTTGTCAGCATAGTCTTATCAGAAGCTTTTATCACCCTATGATTTGAAGTTGCACAATCCTCAGTTCTAACAATCACGTCCTGAGCAACATCTACAAGTCTTCTTGTTAAATATCCGGAATCTGCGGTTTTTAAGGCTCTGTCTGCAAGACCTTTCCTTGCCCCTCTGGAAGATGCAAAATATTCAACCCCGGTGAGTCCCTCTTTATAATTGCCTATAATGGGAAGTTCAACTGTCTTCCCAGTAGGATCGTTCTTAAGTCCAACCATACCTGCAATCTGTTTAAGCTGATCTCTTGATGCCTTACTTGCCCCCGAACCTATTAAAATTTTCACAGGGCTTTCTTTTTCCAGTTTGTTCCAGGCAAGCTCATCTATTACAGCTGTTGTTTTAATCCAAATGCTCTCAATAAGTCTTCTGGCTTCATTTCTTGTAATAAGACCCCTCTTATAATTTCTTTCAACATCAGCCACCTGCTTCCTACCCTCATCTATATAACTCACCCGCTCTTCAGGAACAAAACAATCTGAAAGAGCAACAGATATACCGGATAATGTTCCATACTCTAATCCTAAAGATTTAACAGCGTCAATAAACTTGACCAAAACGGCATTTGGTTCTGTATCAAGAATCTTATTTAAAATAGTGTTAAGAGTTTTTTTATCAATTGCGCTATTTACAAAACCTATTGATAAAGGAAGAATATCATTGAAAATAAATCTTCCAACACATGTCTCAAGTATTTCCCCGTTGTGTGAGGCTCTAATCTTTTGTCTTAGCTTTATAACCGAGTTTCCAAGGGCAAGAAGCGCTTCCTCCCTTGAAGAGAAGATAGAATTATATTCAGGAATTCTTTCATCAATTGCGGTTAAGTAATAGGTACCAAGAAGCATTGTTCTTGCCGGCCCCGATATTAGAGTTCCATCTGAAGGTTTTAGTAAATTGTTAGTGGAGATCATAACCTCTCTTGCCTCTCTAACAGCTTCTTCTGACAAAGGTACATGAACAGCCATTTGATCCCCGTCAAAATCCGCGTTGTACCCGGCACAAACACAAAGGTGCAAAGAAATGGCGTTACCTTCAACAAGTTTGGGATAGAATGCCTGGATACCAAGTCTCCATAGTGTTGGGGCTCTGTTCAAAAGAATCGGATGTCCCTTAATTACCTCCTCAAGAATATCCCAAACTTCCGCACTTCTAGAATCCACAAAAAATCTTGCACTTTTGACATTTGGGGCAAAGCCTCTTGACAGAACCTCCCTTAAAACAAAGGGCTTGAAAAGCTCAAGAGCCATCTCCTTAGGAAGTCCTACTTCATCAAGATTAAGCTCCGGCCCGTTTACAATTACGGATCGACCTGAATAGTCCACCCTCTTTCCTAGTAAATTCTGTCTAAATCTACCCTGCTTACCCTTAAGCATGTCAGAAAGCGACTTGAGTTGTTGCTTTCCTCTTAGGTTTCTTGGTGTTTGTCTCTGCTTTGAAGAATCCAAAAGAGCATCAACGGACTCTTGAAGCATTCTTTTTTCATTCCTCACAATAACTTCAGGTGCCCCAAGCTCTAAAAGTTTACTTAACCTGTTGTTCCTATTTATAACTCTTCTATATAAGTCGTTTAAATCAGATGTAGCAAACCTACCACCCTCCAACTGAACCATAGGTCTTAAATCAGGAGGTATTACAGGAACAACACCAAGAATCATTCTTCTTGGATCTATTTTGCCTCTTCTAAAGCCCTCAACAACTCTTAATCTTTTTGAGAGTTTTACAAACTTCTGACCTTTGGACTTTCTCATCTCTTCTTTTAGGGTGAAAGCAAGGTTAGTAAGATCCACTTCTTCAAGTATTTCAAGAATTGATTCGGCGCCAATGCCCATCTTGCAAAATTTGTTAACATAATCATAAATGGTAACGTACTCGGCTTCATCTATTATAGAAAGTCTTTCAAGCCCATCTATCTTTCTTTCCAGTGCCTTAAAGTCCTTCTCAATTTTATCTTGTTTGACCACAGCTTGATCTCTCAGTTTGTTGGAAGCTTCTCTCATCTTAAGCCTTAACTCTTCTGCTGCAAATTCTTTATGATTGGATTCCTTGCCATTAAGAACTTTTATTTTTTCTTCCGTTTCCTTTTCTAAAGTTTTAATATCATTCTCAACCTGACTATTTATATCCTCTTTTGCTTTTAGCAAGTCTTTCTCAATGGAAGAGAGCACTTCAACCTTTTTATCATTATTAATTTCTTTGACTATATAAGAAGAAAAATACACTACGCCTTCCAAAGATCTTGGCGTCATATCAAGTAAAATAGCCATCTTTGAGGGAATGCTTTTGAAAAACCAAACATGGGCTACAGGGGCGGAAAGTTTAATATGCCCCATTCTTTCTCTTCTAACTCTGGAGTGGGTAACTTCAACTCCGCATTTATCGCAAATTACACCTTTATATCTTATTCTTTTATATTTTCCACAGTAACACTCATAATCTTTGATAGGACCAAAAATCCTTTCGTCAAAAAGCCCGTCTTTTTCAGCCTTAAAGGTTCTGTAGTTTATGGTTTCAGGTTTTGTAACTTCTCCCTTGGACCAAGCCAATATATCCTCCATAGAGGCTAAATATATTTTAATTGCATCAAAATCTTTAAATCTTACGAGTTCTTCCATAAATTACTCCTCCTCTGAAACCTCTTTAAGAGTTTCCAAATCCTTAGTTGATACTTCAGTTCCCTTCATTTCTACAACTGGTACAGCAACATCCGGAACAGAAAGTTTCTGCACTCCAACCGGCTCAACGGCAAGGCACAAGCCATTAAGCTCTTTGGTAAGTAGCTTAAACGACTCGGGAATTGCAGCCTCGGGAATCTTTTCACCTTGCAGAATTGCCCTGAAAGCTTGAGTTCTACCAACCAGATCATCTGATTTGATTGTCAATATCTCCTGCAGAGTGTGAGCAGCACCATAAGACTCAAGAGCCCAAACTTCCATTTCCCCAAACCTTTGACCACCAAACTGGGCTTTACCTCCAAGAGGTTGCTGAGTAATAAGAGAGTAGGGACCTGTGGATCTGGCATGCATTTTATCCTCAGCCATATGAATAAGCTTTAAGATATAGGCATCTCCAACAACTATCTCATTATCAAAAAATTCTCCTGTTCTTCCATCAGTCAGTTTTGCTTTACCACTAACTGGAAGACCTGCTTCTCTGAGCTCTTTTTCTATTTCATCAAAAGGTACTTTTTCAAATACTGGGAATGCATATTTTCTGTTAAGCTTCTTTGCTGCAGCACCAACTTGAGCTTCAAGAATTTGTCCAACATTCATTCTTTTTAAAACAGCTTCTGAGGAAAAAATAATGTCAATTGTGGTGCCATCTTCCATATGGGGCATATCCTCCATTGGAACAATCCTGGAAATTACGCCTTTATTCCCATGTCGTCCGGCAAGCTTATCCCCTACTTCAATTTTTTTAATTTGCGCAATATAAACGGTTATTTCTTTAATTACCCCGGCTGGAAGCTCATTGTTTTCTTTTCTTGAAATTTCTTTTACCCCAATTACAACCCCCTGTTCCCCATGAGGAACCATCAGGGAGTTATCCCTAACTTCTTTAGCTTTTTCACCAAAAATAGCTCTTAACAGCCTTTCCTCCGCAGAAAGATCGGTTTCACCCTTTGGAGCCACTTTCCCCACCAATATATCCCCTGCCTTAACTTTAGAACCAACTGTTACAATACCGTTCTCATCAAGATTCTTTAAGGCTTCTTCTGAAACGTTCGGTATGTCTCGAGTAACTTCTTCAGGTCCAAGCTTGGTTTCTAGAACTGATACTTTGTGATCGGTAACGTGGATTGAGGACAGGAGGTCCTGCTTTACAAGCCTATCAGAAATCACAATACCGTCTTCAAATTCATACCCCCGCCAAACCATATAAGCTACTTTAAGATTAGTTCCTATTGAAAGGTCACCACCATCACTGGAAGGCCCTTCAAACAGAAGATCGCCTTTTTTAACTGAGGCCCCTGCACTTACCACAACTTTCTGGTTATAGCAGGTATCCATATTAGATTTTACAAATTTCAACAATTTATAATCTTTAAGTCCTAGTTTCTTGTACTTAATTACCACTTTTGTTGCGTCTGCAAATTCTACAAACCCATCGTCTTCAGCCTTAATAGCAGCCCCAGCATTTTCTGCAATGAAGCCCTCCAAACCCGTTCCAACAAGAGGAGATTCCGGTCTTACCAAGGGTACAGCTTGAGATGTTTGCTGAGTAGCAACAAGAGTTCTGGTTGTATCATCATTTGCCAAAAACGGGATTAAGGCTGCTGATATCCCAACCACCTGTTGAGGTATAACATCCATATATTGTGCAAGACTAACATCTCCTAAGATAAATTCCCCCCTATATCTTAACGGCACTTGAGTATCAAGAATCAACCTATCTTCAGAAACAGTTACCGAACAGTCCGTAATATACATATCATGCTCCGTATACGCTGCAAGATACTCAACAGTATCAGTAACCCTCACCTTTCCGTCTCCTGTTTTCTCAAGCTTGAAGTATGGAACTTCCAAAAATCCGTAATCATTAACTCTTGCATAGGTTGCAATGTAGTTAATAAGACCTATATTTGGTCCTTCAGGAGTTCTAACGGGACAAATTCTTCCGTAATGAGAATAGTGAACATCTCTGACAGGAAGACTTGCTCTTTCCTTGGTAAGCCCTCCGGGACCCATAACAGAAAGCCTTCTTAAGTGATCCAGAGATGTTAAAGGGTTTTGCTGATCTTGAAACTGTGAGAGTTGACCGGAAGCAAAAAAACTGTGGATTCTTGCAGCAACAGGTCTTGTTGAAATCAGAACTGAAGGTTCAGGAAGAATACCTCTTGGTTGCAAGCTCATTCTTTCCTTAACGTTTCTTTCAAGTTGCAAAAACCCAATCCTAATCTGATTTTGTAAAAGCTCCCCAACACCTCTTATTCTTCTATTTCCAAGATGATCAATGTCATCAAACTGTCCAATACCATTGTTAAGTTCAATGATCTTCTTGGTTATAGCCATCAAATCCTCAAGCTGTAAAAGTCTGTATTTTGGCTCATCAGGAAAATTAAGATTGAGTTTTTGATTAAGCTTAAAACGACCAACCTTACCAAGACTGTACCTTCTGACATTAAAAAACAAAGCTTCAACCAAAGCCTTGGCGTTTTCCAAAAGTAGGGGCTCCCCGGGTCTCATTTTTCTATATATTTCAATATACGCTTCATTTAAAGAAGCGGCGGGATCTTTTGAGAGGGTATTATCAACAAAAGACTTCTCCGGATTGGTATCAGAAGACTCAAACGCTGCTTTGATATCTTTATCAGTATGAAGACCAAAAACTCTAAGCAGGGTAGTTATAGTGATTTTTCTTCTTCTATCAATTTTTACACTTATTACACCGCTTTTTGAAGTTTCTATTTCAATCCAGGCACCGCTTTTGGGCAATATTTTAGCTCCGGCAAGCATCCTTCCCGTAGCAGGATCTAAATCGGAAGTAAAAAACACGCCTTCCGCGCGTGTTAACTGATTTACAACAACCCTCTCAATCCCATTAATAATAAATGTTCCTGAGTGAGTCATTAGAGGAATGTCTCCCATATAAACCTCTGAGGCTTTTGATTTTTGAGTAAGGGTGTCTGTTAAAGTTGCAGTTAAATACCAAGGCGCATCATAAGTAACACCCTTGTCCAAGGCCTCTTCAATAGTGGAGTTGTCCTTGTCAATTCTAGGTAAAGAAAAAGAAAGTTCCCAACCTCTCCCTGTATAATCCATTATAGGATTAACATCATTCAAAACTTCAGAAAGTCCGGTCTTTTTTAGCCAGTCATAAGACTCTAACTGAACATCAGACAAATTAGGTAGGGGGAAACTATATTTTCGCTTTGAAAAAAGCTTTCTCATTGAAAATAACGGCAGATAAATCCTAAAACCTATACTCCAAAAACCCCAGGGCAGATAAATCCAAAAAAGTCTTGAACGGGCACACCGCTCCCGTTCACCATTCTAGGCTAATTAAATTGTGCTCTGTAAGTTATCACAGCTAAAATAACATGTCAACAGCAAGATACTCAAGAGCTGGTAATTAAGATCGCAAGACCTTTTACGCGAAGCTAAGTGTAACTAAAAGCTTCAGAGAGTACAAGTACAAATTGCTTTTTCTGAAAAACTATTTATATTTAAGCTACACATGGAAAAGATTTTGAGCCTTAAGGCCGTTGTTTCAAATGAAGCTGATAAAACAACAGGACAAGCAACAGTATATTTGCTTGAAGAGGCTACAAATACAATTCTCCCAATAACTGTAGACGTTTCCTCAGCAGAATCAATAATATTGGCTCAACAAAATTTGCTTCTACCAAGACCTCACACCCATGATCTGATGAAACGTTTACTGAACTGTTTTCAGGCAAAACTTTGTGATGTAGTAATTTATAATCTTGAGGAAGATATTTTTTATTCATATATGAGAGTTACTTATAACGGCGAACTTTATGAGATTGATGCAAGACCAAGCGATGCAATTGCAATGGCCATAAGAATGAGCGTCCCAATAGTTGTTAAAGAAGAAGTTTTATCAAAAGGCGGAATAAGGGTAACTGAAAACAGCATCAATTAATTTAAGTACTTGGATATGTTCATCAGATGCTCATCATAATTTCTGGCGTAGTGTACCTTTCCCTCTTTATCATGTAGATAGTAGTTATATGAAGTTTGCTCATACTTAAGTGTGGCTTTGAGCGCATACAGGCCGGGATTGCTGATGGGATGGGGAGGAAGGCCCGCAACTTTTCTGGTATTAAAAGGATTTACTGAATCAATTTGCTCTTGAGTAAGATTTTTTGGCCAAAAGTCCTCACTGTTGCCAAAAGCATATTGTGTTGTTGCATCAGCTCCCAAAAGCTCACCTCTTTTAAGACGAGTAATTAAAATACCCGCAACAATAGGCATTTCCTTTGGATCCCACTCCTCCCGCTCAACAATTGATGCCAAAGTTAACAGTTCTTTGTCAGAAAGACCGGTTTCATTCTCCTTAAAAAGCTGCGTAGTTTTTTCTGTAAAGGTTACTGCTAGAGTTGTTAGCACATCTTTTTCATTAGCAGTTTTGTGCCAAAGGTAGGTATCAGGAAAAAGCTTTCCCTCAAGATTATTATCCCTAACTTGAATTAAAAAGTTTTGATCATTAAAATTGGACAATTTATTTTTAATAATTTTTGCTATTTCTTCCGATCTTAAACCCTCAATAATTGTAATTTTCACATCATCAACACCTAATCTAAGCTCATTTGAAACGTCCACCAAAGAAAGGTCTGATTTAATCTGATAAACACCCGCTTGAGGAGAAATTCCTTTATACCTAACATAAAGACTAAACAAAGTTGCCGAATTTATAAGCTTTTCCTCTCTTAGCAACTTTCCAATTTCAGAGACACGCATACCTTTCTTAATTTCAATGGTTTTGAAGGTGTTCCCATCAACATTTTTTTTGTTAAGAGCAAAAGCAATAAGATGAAATCCAAGCAGAGTAACCAATAGAATTAAAATAAATAATAAAGAACTAACTTTAATAACTTTATTCATAACAGTTTTTAAGAAACTCCTGGTAACGTGCTTCAACAGTTTTAGCACAAATTCTTTTTTTACCAAAGCATTTGTGTGGTACTAAAGCCCCTGAAAAAGTTTTTGGAATATGCATAAGCTCATGAATCAAAACTCTGTCTTTGTCTTCAGGCTTGAGCTTGTCAAACCTTTCAGAAATTACTTCAATTACATATTTTGGACTGATTCCAAGCGCTAACTGCCAAACTCTTGGGAACGAATAGATTCTGGCTATTGCCCGGGTTGTTGCCCCTCTTGATTTAACACAATAAACAGCCTCTTTTTTTATGTGAGGCATTGAGATTTTGCCCAAAATAAACGCTACCCTGTTGAGGGAAGCAAGATCATGCTCCAAATCCATAGAACTATTATATAACTTCCTCCCCATTGCCTTTCTCACCTTGGACTCTACAGAGTAATCCTATAAAGAAGGGAGAAAACACACTTTTTCTCCCTTCCACTACCTCGCCTTTTCAACACCTCAAACCAAATATGCTAAATTGATAGTATGAAAACAAAGGTTGCAATAATTCTGACCATAAGTGCTTTTAGCTTAATTACCTTTTACTTAATTGGTAAGAATACAAGCTTTCTTAACAAAGTTGTTCCCAAAAAGGCCGTTGAAAAAAATAACTTTAATCTCCTAAACCAAAATCAAAAAGACAAAGCAAAAGAACCACTAGTTTTAAAACCATCAAAGCTTCTCATCCCAGAAAAATTCAAAAAAGGAGTTTTTACAAAAGACAGATATCTAAACATTCCGGAGGGTTATGAGGCTCAAGTTTTTGCTACAGGCTTCAAAAAGCCAAGAGCCATGGTCTTTGATTACAAATTTGATATTTTTATGACTGATATAACAGGTTCTGTTTATCTTATAAAGTTTGATGTAGATGCCATTTCAAAAGTTATTGAAATAGACAAAGGGCTTAGAAATCCGCATGGAATTGATTATGTACTTGGAGATTTGTATGTTGCTGAGGAGCATCAGGTTTCTGTTTACAGAAAGACGGATGCAAACGGGAAGTTTGAAAAAAAAGAAACTTTAATAAAAAACCTACCTTCAGGGGCTGGACACTTTACAAGAACAGTAAGAGTTATTGGAAATAAAATTTATGTGGCAATAGGCTCAAGCTGTAACTTGTGTAAAGAAAGCGATAATAGAAGAGCATCAATTGTAACTTACAATTTAGACGGAAGTGGGGAGGAGATCTTTGCAACAGGGCTTAGAAACACAGTTGATTTCAAACTGCATAAAGAAGGTCTAGTCGGGGTTGATAATGGTAGGGACCTGATTGGAGACAGCCTCCCTCCTGAAGAAATAAACATTATAAAGAAAGGAAAACACTACGGTTGGCCTTATTGCTATGGAAATAAAATCCCAAATCCAGAGTATCCAAACAAAAAAGATTTTTGCCAAAACCAAACTGAAGCGCCCTTCTTTGAACTGCCGGCTCACACGGCTCCTCTTGGCATAACCCAACCCCAAATATCAAGTGAAACTTATATAACACTTCACGGCTCCTGGAATAGTTCAACGCCTGTAGGTTACAAGATAGTAAAACTTGATCTTAAAAATAAAGATGCAGGAGTAGAAAATTTTGTAACGGGGTGGCTTGATGAGACAGGAGAAGTTTGGGGAAGACCTGTAAACACGCTGATAAGTCCCTTTGGAGAACTATTTATTAGCGATGATAAAGCGGGGGTAGTTTATAAACTAAGAAAAGTAGGAAAAAGCGCTACCGAAGGAGAATCAGTTGATGAAAAGCTCAAAAAAGAAACAATCCAAAAAGGAAAAGAAGTTGTTGAAACTTTGAACAAAAAAGACATGACTAAACTTTCTACCCTTGTCCACCCTAAAAAAGGCGTGCTTCTAAATCTGTATTATGGGATTGATCCCAACACTGCCTTAATTCTTAAGAAAGAGAACATAGAAAATGCTTTTAGTGACAATAAAGAATATCTTATTGGTTATGGAGACGGGACAGGGGATCCTATATACACAACCTATAAAAATTACTTTGAGACACTCATTGAACACAACTTTCTGGATGCAGAGGCAATAACATTTAATAAAACCTATGGATATATTAATGAAGCAGATAACTATAAAGATGTATTTAAAGATTCTGTATCGGTAGAATTTTATTTTTCAGGCTTTGACCCCGCCTCTCAGGGGATTGACTGGAGAGCAATCAAGCTAGTGTTTGAAAGATTTGAAGAAAAATTATATTTGGTAGCTATTCTTCAGGGCAGGTGGAGAATTTAGCTCTTTCAAACCAGGACAATTCTCTAGAACTCACACCTCAAAATAAACTCTTGACAATGTTATTTAGTTCTGTTAGAGTCTTCTGTTCCGGTGAATTTATGATAAGTAATGAAGACTCTATGAAACAAAACAAAAGGATCCACATTCAAATAAAAGGCAATCATGAGGAATATGCCAGGGAACTCATGGCAGATTTGGCTTTTGAACAAGGTTTGCAAGGCTACACCAACAATTCACAAAGTGATGTCTTGGAGATAGTTGCAGAAGGTGAGAAGGGAAAGCTTTTTGAGCTAGTTAAAAAAATTACCTCTACAAAGTTCCATGCTGGAGTTGAGGAAATAGTCTTTTTCTTTAAAGAGGCAGACATTCCAAACCTAAGAATCGCCTAACAAGTGATCAGAAATCACATTTCCTTTTTTATCAATCTCTTTAAATTTAAGTTTGGTTTGGTTGAGTTTTTTAAGGCACTCTTTGTGGAGTTTTGCCCCTTCCTCATACAATCTTAAAGACTCTTCAAGCTCAAGGTCCCCTTTGTTTAATTTCTCCACCACATCCTTTAATTTTTTAAGGGCTTTACTAAACGTTATAACCTCAGTCATTTGTAACTTTTAAAATTTTTGATTCAAAACTCCCATCTGAAAGCTTAACATAAACTTTATCATCCACGGCAAGTTTTTTTATAGATTTTAAGATGTTTCCTGAAGAGGTAAATACAATACCGTATCCCCTTTCCAACACCTTTGTAGGACTCAAGGCATTAAGACTTTGGGTCAACGCAGCAAGAATAAGTCCTTGCTTCTCAAAAATTTGTTCCACTGATGTTTGCATGAGTTTGCGAATGGATGAAAGCTCCACATCCAAATTCTGGTAAGAGGCATACGCCCTTTTAAGAGTTGATTCATATAAATCAAGCTCCTGCATAAAACCCATCTCCATTCTCTGATAAGCAAAATGCAGTCTCTCTAAAAAACTTTCAAGATCAGTTTTGTACTGTAGAAATTTTAGGGACAAGAATTCCGCCGCCTTTGTGGGCGTGGAGACTCTTAAATCTGAAGCCAGATCTGACAGAGTGTAGTCAACCTCATGCCCTACGGCAGAGATTACCGGAAATTTACATGCCCTGATAGCCCTGACTACTTCCTCAGTATTAAAACACATCAAATCCTCAATAGCCCCACCTCCCCTGGTTAAAACAACAACATCAAGAGAATGTTTGGCAAGAGCCTCAAAAGCCTGGCATATGCTTTTTGCTGCGGAATCGCCCTGAACCAAACTATCAACAAAGACTATTTCCAAGCCTTCAAAATTTTTTACAACATTTGTGAGAAAATCCTTAATAGCCGCACCTCTTTTGGAGGTTACCAAACCTATCCTAACAGGAAGATCCGGAATCTGCCTTTTTATGGAATCATCAAAATAGCCTTCCTCAAGTAGCCTTCTCCTAAGCTCTTCTCTTCTTTTAAGTAAATCTCCAATACCTACTTCTTCAATTTTTGAGATCAGCATCTGGTATTTTCCTGTTTTCTCATAAATTGTGAGTGTTCCAAACACTCTTACTCTATCTCCATTTTTGGGAAAATAAGAAACATCCGTGCTCTTCCAAAAAAGGGCTGGCAGCACACTAAACCCATCTTTAAGCTTTAGATACACCGCCGATTTATAGTTTGGCTCATACTCATCAACTTCCCCTTCCACCCACACGGTAATTTCTTCAAGAGTTCTCCTAGCAACAAAATTAACTTCTGAGACAGTTAAAATTTTTCTATCCATAACTTATTGATTTGAAAATTACTGGGGATTTTTATCTTGTTTTTTTTCTGCCAGTTTCTGGACTTCTTTGTCTTTTAGATATTTTCTTCTACTCCTTTTAATTTCAAAAAAAGTTGTAACAGCCACATAAGGAAAATAAATGGGTCCAAAAAGCATGTTTATAGGAATTGAAAAAAGTCCACCACCACCAACCAAAACAACATAAACTGCATAACAAAAGCCAATAAGCAGATACAAACCCACGGCAATTAAAAGCATTAACTCTTCCATAACTCTATTTAAACCCTAAACACTACTAAAAGACAAGCTCTTTGTTTGCTAATGACTGGATTCAAAATACCTTCTTAAAACAACTTCAGCAGACAAGTGGTCTATTCTACTTCTTCTTTTTTTTGAAAAGCCTATACCTATAGCCTCAGTTAAAGCCTCTCTTGTAGATAAAAATTCATTGACTAAAACGATTGGGATTTTAATCCTTACGCTAAGTAACTTAATAAACTTTTTAACCTCCAAAGCCTGAGTAGTGAGTTTTCCTTCAGCAGTCACCGGAAGCCCAATAATAATTTTTGTGATCTTGTTTTCATAAACTACTCTTGCAATTGCGTTTATAGCTGTGTTTTGATTTGTTGCCGGGATTATTTGCAGAGGCATTGTCAAACCTGAAACACCAAGCGCAAGACCCATATTCACTCCTCCAAAATCAATACCCAACACACGCTCTTTCATTTTTTCTTTTTTTGCTGTGTTTTGTTTCCAAACCACAAGTTATTTCCTTTCTACTTTAACTTCTATTTTGTCTGTATTTCCAGGCATTCTATTTATAAATCTGATTATTTCCGGTGTTAGTTCAATTGTAAAGTTCTCAGTGTTTTTTACATTGGTTAAATAATCTTGTGCTTTAGCAATACTTAACCCCTTAAGATTTTTGGCAATTTCAGCTTCATCAATTTTTGGAACTATATATGTCCCTATCTTAACTTGCAAATTAACATCTTTGAGCTCTTTTGAGCTTTCTTCAAGATTTAAAAATTCCACACTTGCACTCTGATCTTTACCATAAAGCTCAAAATCCAAGGGTATAAGCTCACTTAATAAGTTCTCAACAAGTATATTTACATGGGCTTGAGAATAGGATACTCCGGAAACTTTGACTTCCTGAGTAATAGACAGTCTATCTGATTCATCACCCACATTTTTACTGAAAGTTTCAACGCCTTTCTTATAAAGTACTGACGCATCAACAACTTTTTGGGTAGGGTCAACTGAGGCTTTTAACTGCACAAGCGCTAATTCTTTAGCGGAAGTGAAAGCTTCCTCAGAAAGGGCGGTTTTATCTTCTTGAGAAACAGCCTTAACGCTTTTGCTTGACCCATTGGAAAACTTGCTGTCATTTTCCGCAATAAAGTCATCAGTATCTTTACCACCAACTTTAAAGTTCTTATCATCATCAAGATTATATTTAGACCCAATCTCTTCAGCAGTAACCTTTACATTAGCTTTTCCATAAATTGGTGGTTCTGTGAGTGTTTCGGGGGTTTGCGCAGGAACATTAATGTCCGAATCCAGAGTAAACCTCAAAGACTCTTTACTTGAAACAAGGGAGATGGTACTACCTTTCTTAAACTTTTCTTCTTGATCAGTTTTATTAGATATTGTAACTTCCCCTTTAGCTTTTTCTCCAATAATCTTTTCTCCTGTTGTTTCTTTTTCTTTTGTTGATGAAATCAGTGTATCCACGGCCTTACCCGGAATTACTTTGGTGTTAATATCAAGAGCGGTAGCATCGGTTGAAACTTTAACAGTCACACTCTTAACAAGAGGTTGGGAAGAAACCACAAGCTTGACAGTTGCAGAAGGGTAGACAAAAAATAAAATGAACAAAAATATGGCTCCAATGGTAAAAGGCACACCAATAAAAACTGCAAATAGAAAGGCTGGCAACTTGATACTTTTTCTATAGGGTTTACTCATCTCTTTTTTTACTTCTAGGGGCACCTCACTTGAAACTTTAAACTTTGATGTGATAAAGCCTGAAGCATCAACCGGAAGCTTTTCTTTTGTACCATCTATTTGTGCAATCAAGTTTTTTCCTACCGCGTCCTCCGTTTCAAACACTATGCTTTTTCCTGATTTTTCTGCCTCTTTCTTAATGAGCTTCAAATTAAGCGCGTTTTCAAAAACAATTGCATTCTCGCAAATCTCCGCAATAAGTTGGGTATCACTTGCTCCCCTTACTTTTTTCACGGCATCAAATACATCATCTGTAATTTGAATTTCTATTCTTTCCATATACTCAAACTCCTCCTCTTTCCATCTCCAGGTATACTTCAGCAAGTGAGACTGGCATAATATCTTCCACCTCAATAGTTTTTGAACTGTAATCAACAAGACCGTTTAAAGTACTCATATAAGCTCTCTCAAAAGACGGTGGTTCCTTAAATGGGATATGTTTGGTCCAAGGCTCCTTCCTCAAAACTTCCAAAACTTCATTTAGGGCGCTGGCTCCTCCAACCAGGTACACTTTAGAAGGAAAAGTCCTTATCCCATCAAAATCTGAAAAAAGCACTTCAAGACCTGAAACCCACAAAGCCAAAACCTTGTCCAGGGATTCTTTTATTATTAAGGCCTGATCCGGAGAAATATTTGCCAGGGTGTATCTTACTTTTAACTCCTCCGCCTCCCTCATATTTACATTGAAAGTCTCTGCAAGAATTCTTGTCATATGCCTTCCACCAAGGGAAAGAGTCCTTGTTGCGGCTATTCCACCCCCAAAGACAATCCCTACATCCGTAGTTTCACCACCCGCGTCAATGATTACAACGTTTGCATAATTCTCATCTCTTGAAAGAACCTTACTGAGGGCATACATTTGAGAACTAATTGTTATGATATTTAGCTTTAGAGAGGAAGCAAGCTTCTGGAGCACTTTCAGATGTGAAATGGGTGAAAACGCGGTGAAAAGAGCTATGTCCATCTTTTCTCCTGTTAAACCCCTTGGATCCTTTACAAAGGTTCCATCCACTTTAAGCGATGAAATTGAGGAGTTAGTGAGTTCTATTTCAAGGTCGGGATTTCCGGTCATTTCTACAATGCCTTTTGCAGCTTCCACATAAGCTGTTTCCTGGATTTTCCCAATTATTACCTCCATTTCTTTTTCAGTAATTGGTGTTTCTATGTCCGCTCTTGTTAACCTTACACTCGTTACTAACCCATGGGTTACTTCTCCAGAAAGCCCAATTACAACGTCCCTAGCTTTTGACTGGGACCTGCCTCTGGCTTCTGTCAGCGCATCTTTTGTAGCAGCAAACACAGCTTCAAAATCAACTATGGAACCTGCTCTTGTTGAAAATATTGGAAGTGGAACTTTTGCCCACCCTGTAAGCTTAAGGGCAACATCCGCATTTTTTCTAAAAATCATGCATTTTACAAAATCTGTACCTATATCAAGAGTCAAAAACTCTTTTTCTCTTGGTCCTTTGGAAAAATTTATTGGCAGCTTTAGCATTTAGCCCATTATAACTGAAACAGGAGGCAACTTTAAGCAAGAACCGCTTTAATTCTGCGAACGCCTTTTGAGACAGCTTCCTCCTTAACAATTTTAAAACCTCCTAGTTCGGAAGTACTCCTGACATGAGGTCCTCCACAAAATTCTTTTGAGTACGCATCTTCCAACGAATCTCCAATAAAGTAAACACGAACGGTACCTCCATATTTCTCTCCAAAAAAATGAAGCGCATTGGTTTTTTCCGCCTCAATCAGAGGTAAATCAACATAAGCGATCGGGACTGCTTCCTTAATTTTAAGATTTACAGCATCTTCAATGGCTCTTAGCTCTTCAACATTTACTTTTTGATCATGTGAAAAATCAAATCTAAGCCGCTCAGTTGTAATATTACTTCCCATTTGTTTAACGTGACTGCCCAATATATCCCTTAATGCTTGGTGAAGAAGATGTGTGGCAGTATGGTACTTAATATGCATATCTGAAGACCCCTCAAGACCTCCTTTAAATTTACCAGAGCTTGCCCCCTTTGATTTTTCTTTATGTAATTCAAAGGCTTTATTAAATGCCTCTACATCAACAGTTGCTCCAACTTCAGAGGCAACATCAATTATTAGTTCAAGCGGAAAGCCATAAGTCTCATAAACCGTGAATGCATCCTCACCTGAAATTGTGGCATCCTGTAAACCTTTGAAGGCTAAAAGGTGTTCAAGTTTTTTAAGCCCCGTGTCCAAGACTTTTCCAAAGCGCTCCTCTTCCAAAGCAAGTTCTGTTATTACAAGTTCCTTTTTTGCGTGCAAGTGAGGATAGGCATCTTTAAAAACTACTTCTATAACACTTTCAGCTAATTCTTTTGTAAAGCCTTTAGTAATACCAAGTCTTCTTGCAAATCTCAAAGATCTTCTAATTAATCTTCTTAGCGCATAACCATGCTCTTTATTTGAAGGAAGCACTCCATCCCCAAGGAGCATAACTGAAGCTCTTATATGATCTGCAATGGTTTTAAAAGCCTTGTCCAGCTCAGGGCTCTCAGCGTATGTTTTTCCTGAAAGCTTCTCAAGTTTTTGAATGAGCGGATAAAATAAATCCGTTTCAAATGTAGTTTCCTTGCCGTTTGCAACAAGCATTATTCTTTCAAAGCCATAACCTACATCAACATTTTTGTGTTTAAGAGGCTTGTAGCTCCCATCTGCTTCCTTTTGATACTGCATAAAAACGTTATTACAGATTTCAATGAAGCGTCTACAGTCACAGTTAACATGACACTCCGGTCCAAACTTAGGGTTGTGAGGTTTTCCTGTATCATAAAATATTTCGGAGTCCGGACCTGCTGGATCCCCTACTTTTGCCCCGCTTCTCTCCCACCAGTTTTTGCCTCTTGGATAAGCAAAAATTCTAAGATACGGATCACTACCAACAAGAAACTTATCTCCTTCCCTAGCAGTAATACCATGTTTAGCAAATGTTTCTTTCCAAAGTTCTATAGCATCCTTATCTTTTGGAATTACGCCCTCACCCTCAAAAACAGTTACATACAGTTTTTTGGGATCAAGTCCCAACTCATCCACAAAAAACTCAAAAGCCCAGGAGATCTGCTCTTTTTTAAAGTAATCTCCTAAAGACCAATTGCCCATCATTTCAAAAAAAGTGTGATGGCAACGGGTGTTTCCCACTTCATCTAAATCTTCAGCTCTAAAAGCTCTCTGAATGTTTACCAGGCGTTTGCCTTGGGGGTGCGGTTCCCCAAGCAGGTAAGGAATAAGGGGCTGCATACCGGAACCTGTAAAAAGGGTTGTAGAATCTCCTTCAGGAACAAGTGATGAATTTACAATTTCCACATGCCCACGGTCAGCAAAAAACTTGATGAACTTTTTTCTAAGAGTGGAGGAGGTTAAACTCATGGGGATAGTATAAATTAGCGCAAAATAGAATCAAGTAGGATCAAACTGCCGGTGATGGGAGCTTTTGATTCTTCAACAACAAATCGAGATCCTCATCTATTTCCTTTAATTTGGCATCCAATCGCTTCTTAGAAATTGCAATATTATCATAAGCTTTTGATTTAATAAGTGGAAGCTCCATTGAATAAATTAAAGCTAGAACATTTGCCAAAAACAACTTGGTTTCTTTCAGATTATCTCCTCTAAATGTTTCAACAAAAGCCAATAAAGATTCTTTAAACTCCTCTGGCAAGTCCAAATCCTCCAAAAGATGCTTATATGTTTTTTTTAGTTCTTCACTCATACAATCCTTTCTAGGTTGCTGTTAAACTTGTCACGAGGTCGTCGTCTTCCTGACCAGGCTCTAATCCAAGCCTAAGAACGGCTTCAATTCTCCCTTTCAATTTCAACAGAGCATCATATTTTGCTTGCAAATCGGCTAAATTATTCATAGTCTCTCCGTGAGAAGCAGCCTCCAGAACGGAAAGGTCCACAAGTTTTTCTACGGTTTCATCAAAGGTGTCCATTTGGGCTTGAAGAGAGGCCACTTCAGCAACCAACAAAGCTTTATCGGAAGTCAGAAATTCAACCCGTTCCTGTAAAGCTGTGTTATCCTCTTCTATAACTCCTAGTACCTGTGCGCTAAGGTCTACTTGTTTCTTAAGATCCCTCACCACTGCCTGATTCCCCTTTAGCTGACCTATCTCTTGTTCCGGAGTGGTAAAATTCTGAAGCCCATAGGCTTCAATCAAAGCCTCAAAAGCTCCAGGATTATCAGCCACGGTCAAGCCCAATTCTTTCACACGTTCGCGCATTCGCCCCATCTTTTCAGGCATTTGCTCATCCACCCATTTGGACCAGAGATCAGATTCCCTTTTAAAGCCTTCTTGGGCCTTTTGCCTGCTAAGTCCCAATTCATCAAGAACCTCCAATTTAGCCCTTTGTGCCTCATGCCATGTATCAGCTTCCTTTTTCTTCCTGTTCTCGTAAGCTCTCCTCTCCTCTTCACCATGTTCAAAATAATCCTCAAAGTTATTAAAAGAGGTACTAAGTTTAAGACCAATTCCCGGAACTTTTGCATTCGCCAACCTCTCCGCTGCAGTAGCAAAAGTACGTCCTAAGGTACAAGTGGGCAATTCTTTTTTATATTTAGCATCGGCAATCTCCCCTCGTAGCCACCTGGCATTAAGTTTCTCCAAACCACCCTTTGACTCACCTTCCAAGGCACTCTCAACATCTGCTTGATCAAGAATCTTAGTTAGACCAAAACCTTCAATTTCCGGGGGTTTAGTTTTAGGTTTAAATTTTATATGAACTGCAGCAAAGGTAGCGTTGTCTTGACCCTCCTCCCCATTTCTCATATCCACAATCATCACCGCTTCATTGGATGGAACTTCCCTTGAATTCCACAAAAGTCCTTTCCGCTCTGTTTTCATTTTCAGAAAAACTCCTGGTTCACCTTTCTCTCTAGCTTCAGTGATATGGTTCCATGTTATCCCATTAGGTCTTTCAAAAACCGTCAGGTCTCCACGTGATTCATCCTTATTATTTTCAAGTGCCTTCCTTACTGCTGCTTCAACCATCTTCCTTCCATCATCCGGCTCAATATTCTCATAAACTAATCTGACTTTTTCTGAGGACGGAAAGTCCCTAGGCTTTTCAGGGGGTGCTCCCATTTCTGGTTTGTAAGAAGATTTAGGCATAAAATTTTATCCCTGTGTTCTCCTATTAATATCCTCCTCCACAATATGCCTGTCAACTCCAAATTTCATTCTGGAATGCTCCTTTATTTCCTCCGCCAAAGCTTTATCTTTAGGCAGATCTTTTATTATTTCCCAGGGAACACGCAAAGAAAAAGGTGAGGAAGGATGGCCATTGATCAAGAGTCTGATATAAGAGTTGCCTATGGGCAGATTAATAATGTCATTTTTTTCAAAAACAGGGGCAAATTGATTTTCAAGATATTCGGCATCATCCATACCCACCCTAAACACATTGACAGTACCCACGTTCCCAAATACCGCTGTTTTTATGTCATCTGATAACTGCGCTATAAACTGATTTGCCATGATCATACACAACTTATATTTTCTGGCCTCAGACAAAATTGTTGCAATATCAGGAGTTGAAAAGTTTTGAAACTCATCAACATACAGATAAAAATCAGGATAATCAACTTTGCCATACACATCAGCACGGGACAACGCTGCGGCAAGCAGTCTTGGGACCATGATTAAACCTATGAAATTGGAGTTTTCTTCTCCAATCTTTCCTTTAGACAAGTCAACAAGCAATATCTTTTTTTCATCCATTACTTTTCTAAAATTAAAGGCCGATTTTGGTTGACCTATAATATTTCTCATCAGTCTATCCGTAACAAACCTATCAAATTTAGACACAAAGTAACCCATAGTTTCCCCTTTTCTTGCTTCACTTGTGTTTGCTACTTCATCTGTCCAGTATTTTTTAACAAGCGGGTCTTTGATAAGAGGAATTTTTGATTTGGCAAAGTTTTTATCAATTAAAAGCCTTAAAACTTCAATCATGGTATTTCCCTGCTCCTCCATTGCAGTCAACATAACGTTTCTGATAGAGCGTTCAAGCAAGGGTCCCATTATACCCTGTTTGTTGGGATCATAAAGCTTGTATAAAAGTCCTATAAAAGAGTTAACTAAAATGTGTTTTTGCTGTTCAGTTTCCGCCTCCAAAATATTTAAACCCAAGGGCCTTTCCTCATCTCCTGCGCTAAAGTAGATAACATCTTCCATCCTTTCACGGGGAATTTGAAGCAGGATATCATCAATTGCACTTCCATGAGGATCAATAAACCCCACTCCATGCCCGGCCTTTATATCCTGAACAGCCATAAATTTCATGAGTTCTGATTTACCTGTGCCTGTTTGACCAATGATATAAAAATGCCTGCGTCTATCCTCTGTCATAACATGCACCTTTTTTTCTACGCCTCTATAGGCACACTCCCCAAGATATAATCCCTTTTCTGGAAGATTATGCGGAGCAGGAGCTCTTTTTGATCTTAGCCAATTAATTCTTGGAGTTTTAACTTCCTTATTGGGTAGGTGAAAAATTGTAGCCAACTCAGTAGAGTTTAAAAGGCTTGAATTTCTGTATAAAAACATTTCAAGAAGGGGCACAAAAACAATATTTGATGAAAAATGCCTGTAAACAAAATCGCGTAAAAATTTATCTTTAAAAAGGATTGATCTTCTTTTTAACCGGTTGTACTTAACATCCGTAAATTGCTCAAAAGATCCAGCAAGATTTCTTAAATTGCTTTGAGCCTTAAAAGTATCATCTGAAACAGAAACTATGTTTAACTGGACATCAAAGCCCGGTCTTGCAAGCTTCTTCTCAACACCCTCCATAAAAGTCTGATCCACATTTATCTGTTTTTTTTCAGGGTTAGAATTGTGATATTTTAAAGCGCTTACAAACTTTTGCCCGGCAGATACCCACCCATGTCCAGCAGGCTTTATTAAAATTTGTAAAGCTAAAAGTTCATTTGCGGAAAGCTTACTCATTGTATTTGTAATTCCGCTAATACCATCGGCAGGCAGGTCTTCATAATTTCTGATTGGGTAAAAACAGGGACCTCCAAGCTGTAAAGAAGTGAAAGCTACTTTTCCTCCCCTGTCAAAAAGTTTTGGCGGTTCTACTGTATCTATCTCAGCCGAAGGGTACGAAGCATTAATTTGCTTCTCTACAAGCTCAGATATGTCATTTGGGCATACAACATAAAAGCTGATGTCAGTATCTTTACCTATAATTTCAAAGGAGATATGCTCCTGTTCATTAAACAGACTATGAAAAAAACCTCTTTTTATGGAATAAAGGGAGGCAAAGAGTTGTTCCGCCACTTTAATCTCTATTTCATTTGCTTCAGGGATTTTTACAAGAAAAAAAGTTAACTTTAAGGCGTTCTTCTTTTTTTTTGATGATCTCACATACCGCGCAAAAAGTAGAAACCCACCGTATAAAACACCCGCAAGAATAAAAAGATACAGAACCACAAAAACCCCATCTATTAAAAATGCTAGATTAACATTGGACAGATTCATATTGTATGACCTTTATATTATACAGAATTAGAAAGACTTGATAGGGATATTTTTTAAGATTTGCTCTTTTTCCAATCTTTAGCAAAAGCTTCCTCCACTCTATAGGCCTGGGTAAATTGGGGAGTTGGATGTAAAATTGTTGGGGGAGGAGAAGCCAAAACTACTTTTTGTGGTAGGGTACTCCCAGCAACAGCCAAAGCAACAGAAGGATCGGGAGGAATGACTTCCTCCGGCAACGCTCTTTTACTTAGTTCTGGATGAACTGGCGGGGGCACTTCTTCACTTTTAGGATGTTCTTCAAATAAACCTTGCAAACCAGAGATTACAAAACTAGCTTGTGCTGGTTTTTCTACTGTGGGTCCCATTGTAGGCTCCATGGAAAGATTATAACAGGAGTTTAGCTTTTTTTGACACCCTTAAAAAAACGCTTCTTCATATTATCCGTACCAAAGCTGTCTTCCTTTTTCTGAGAATCGTCAAGCCTTTCCTCTATTTCATCTTTGAGATCCTCAACATACTCTGCAACTTCTTCTCTGGCAGGCTCACTAAGCGAGTCTATTTTTTCCATGATAGGCCCAATTTTTTCTTTGAGCTCTTCTATTACAGGCATGGCCTTTTCTCTAGCTTCATCTATCTTTAATGACACTTCTTCCATAAGCTCTTTGCCCTTTACCTTGTTATCATCAACAAATTTTTTGGCTTTTTCACGGGTTTTCTTACCCTCTTCCGGAGCATAAAGCACTCCCAAAACACCTCCAACTAAAGCTCCCAAAAAAACCCCGAACATAAAATCTCCACCACCTCTTCTTTCACACATTGTTAATCACGCTCCTTTCTACCTCTCCCCATTGACCTTAAAAACCCAAACACTTTCAATCCCGAAGTAAGCCCATCCGCAAATTCGGCAATTGTAGAAACGGGCTTGGAAACAGTTCCCGCCAAAAGCCTCACATCTTCTACAATTAAGTTGATCTTTTTAAGAGTTATGCTAAATTCCTTGAGTAATAAAACAACAAAAACGCCTACAACAATCGCATTTATAGTTAAAAGAGACAAAATCACAAGGAGGAAAACTTGTAGATCCATCTGGGCAGTATCCTTTCTAAAACAAGACTGAGGCAAGTATCACACACTGTTATTTAAGCAGTCAATACAAGTCTGGTGACAAGTGTTATTTAAACTCTTGTTCTTTGACTTCTCCTTTTTTTCCAAAGGCTCCAAGATCAACACCATTTAATTTTAAACTTAAAGCCCCGGCATTTTCTGCTCTTATCTTAACTGAGTTTGAGGCTTCAAAAATCTTTGAGGAATCTGTTAACATATTTCCGTTAAAAGCCTCCTTTTCATCAACAAAAACCAAAAGTACGCTTGAGGCGTTGCCTGCAAGAACTTCAAGTTTGATGGTCTTTTTTCCAAGCACAGAGGCACTTTCCACAGTTTTCTTGGCAACCACGGTTCTTGTCAATTTAGTTTCTTTTCCAAGCTTATTCACAGCATAAAAATTAAGGGTATTAAGGCCTTCAAGTAAATTTACTCTGGTAACAAAGGTCCCATCAGGATTAACGGGTATTTTTTCTCCGTTCAAAAGAATTGAAGAATCCTTGTCTGTTCTTCCTGAAACCTCAACCTCATCTGCTGAAACCATAGTATCTGCTTTTGGGGAATCAATGGTAAGAGAAGGAGAACCGGTGAATGATTTGTATTGGTAGAAAAGATAAGAAAAAAACAGAACCATCAAGCTCACCACACTAAAGGCCACAACTGATGCGGGAGTTACCAAAAAACGCGGACCTTCCAGAGGTCTGATAATTTTGGTGTTGCCAGCTCTTGATTCATCATATTCTCTCCTCCAAAAAGCCAGAACTTCATCAACATTTAGCTCAAGCAATTTTGCGTAATTTTTTAAGAACCCTTTAATGTGAACGCTTCCGGAAAAAGGCTTGTAATTGCCCTCCTCCAAAGCCTCCAAATATTTTGGGTGAACCCTGATAAATTTGTAGCACTCAGCATAAGTTAAATTCTTTTTTTCCCTGGCGTTTTTCAGCATTTCACCCACATTTTTCATTTTTGTGTGCGATTGGTAATTACTCATATGTGTAAATTCTCTCCAAATTTACCTTTCTCCCCGATTTTGAGGAAGGCGTGGGTCTTAAGACATATAGACTACTTCTGTTCCCAACCGACTCGGCTCCAGTGTAAGCATTGAAATTTTTGTGAACTTCCTCAATCACCAAACGGTAATCATTAATCGCCTCTTGAATAGGCAAATATCTCTCAGGAGATCTCTCACTACTTCCAAAACAGATATATATCCTGCCATTTGTTCTGTTTAAAGCTGAAAACGCTTTATCCAAAAAAAGTCTAAAGCCTTCCTTGGTATAAGGAGGATCCGTAAAAACCACATCAAACTTTGCTTTGAGTTCGGAAAGCATAGGTCTTTTAAAATCAAAATGATACGTATCCGCTTCAAATCTAAACTTTTTAGATAAGGAGTATATTAAATCCAACTGTCTTTGATCTATGTCACAAACGGCTAACCGCTGAACTAAATTTGTGATACCCAAACATACTGACGTTAAATCATCATCTCCTAAAACCAGAAAGGAGGAGTTTTTAAGATCCGCCTTTTCAATAAAAAACTTAAGCCTCTTAACTTGGGTTTCAGGAGTTGAGTAGAACTGATCAAAACTTCTTTCAGGAGCAGGCCTTGTCTTTTCAAGCTCATTATAAAATCCAAGAACTTTTTCAGAGTACTCCTCCTTAAACTCCCCTTTTTCACTCATTGCTCTTCCAAGCTCCTCTTTTCCTTTTTGACTCAGCACAAAAAAATTAGGTATTGGTAAAAAAAGACTAGGTGCCTCCTTCTTAAGCTTTTTAAGAGTTTCAATAGACAGCCCGGTTTTAGAAACCAAAGCAGTGAAAGAAAGTTTTTCATCTGAAAGCTCTTGCAAAAGCACAATAAGCTCTTTTGCAGAAATGCCCACTTTTTTAGAAATAACATGCAAGGTCATAAAGACTCTGGGGCAGAATCTTCTTGGGATAAAATAATGTCTGGATTTCTTATTAACACATCTCTGGGTTTACTTCCATCAGAAGCTCCAACAATACCTTTAGCTTCCAGCTCATCTAGGAGCCTGGCAGCTCTTGCATACCCTATTGAAAGTTTCCTTTGAAGAAGAGACGCTGAGGCTTTATCACTTGTGGTAATTATTTTTACCGCTTCTTCAAAAAGCTCATCAGTGGAATTTGCAAACTCACCTCTTTGCACAATTTGAGGTTTCATAACATCATCTTTATAATCAGGTTTGACGCCACTGTTTTTAAGGAACCCAACAAGATTTGCTATTTCTTTATCTGACACAAAAACTCCCTGAATTCTTGTAGGCTTTGAAGTTTCAGGCGGAATATAAAGCATATCCCCCTTTCCTAACAGTTTTTCAGCACCAACGGTATCCATGATAATTCTTGATTCAACCTGGCTTGACACACTAAAAGCTACACGGGTTGGAATGTTTGCTTTGATTAGTCCTGTAATTACATCCACTCTTGGAGACTGTGTGGCCAGTACTAAATGGATGCCGGTGGCTCTTGAAAGCTGTGCCAATCGGCAAATAGATTTTTCCATTTCTCCCGGCTGCAAGGCCATAAGCTCTGCAAGTTCATCAACAAGAATTACTATGTAGGAAAGGGCCTGAAAGCCTGAAAGTTCATTGTAAGCGGTAATGTTTCTCACCTTTGCATTTTCAAAAAGTTTGTATCTTCTTTCCATTTCAGCAACAGCCCATTTAAATGCGTTGGGTGCTTTTTCAGCATCAGTTATTGGCGGAATCAGTAAATGCGGAATGTCATTGTAGTTAACAAGTTCCACTCTTTTTGGATCAACCATAATGATTTTGCATTCTGCAGGAGAACACCTATATAAAATTGAAAACAGAATTGAATGCAAGAATACAGATTTGCCCGAACCTGTACTTCCTGCAATCAAAAGGTGGGGCATTTTGGAAATATCCGCAACTCTTGGCATTCCTGAAACATCGTGTCCCAGAGCTATGCTTAGTTTTGACTTGGAGCCTTTCATGGAGTCAGAGGTAATTACGCTTTTAAAACTTACTATTCCTGTTGCAATATTTGGCACTTCAATTCCAATTAAAGACTTTCCCGGAATTGGCGCCTCAATTCTTACTGAACCGGTTGGGGAGGCAAGCGCAAGAGCCAAATCATTTTGCAGATTTGTAACTTTGGCAATTTTTGTAACCGAATTAATTTCAAGAGCGTATTGAGTAACAGCAGGGCCAAAATTTGTTTCCAGTACTTTTGCGTTGATACCAAACCGCGAGAGAGTTTTTTCTATTAATTGCTTTCTAAAAGTCACATCTCCCCTATCTGCTTGGGAAGAATAGTCTGAAAGAAGGTCAATTGGAGGATATTCCCAAACCCTATCAGTGTAAGGCAGCCCCGATTGAATCACTCCTTTTGTAGAGATTCCAGAATGGAGGACCTTACCGGCGGTAGCTTTTGTATCAACAGGCTCAAGCGCAGGCTGAATCACTTCAAACACAGCTTCTTTTTTTGAGTCTTTCTTTTTGGAGGCTGTTTCAGTAGTTTGACTGTGCTCCTCTTCATCCTCAGTGTATGGGGCAGAGTAGGAACTTCCCCCCGTTGAGCTGAAATCCATTTTGGGAAGGGAAACTGTTGGCCTCAAAGCTTTTACTTTTTCTAAGATAAGAAGTAACAGTTTTAAAATCTGATCAATGGATACATCAAAAATTAAAATAAAAGCAATAGCAACTCCTGCAAGTAGCACAATTAGTGCACCCATTGAGGTTAACGCTCGCGTCAGAAGAGAAAACAGGGAAAGTCCAATAAAGCCCCCGTAGCCATTTTCAAACCCATTGGGTAATTCTCCTCTTTTTAGCACTTTTTCCAAAGCCGAGAGGAGTCCAAAAGAACAAGAATCAAAGACTAATAAACCAAAAAAACTTCTTATGTTGATAAAAGGGATTTCAAGGCTTTCCCTGAAAAGAAGAAGTGCAACAAAGAACGTGGTAAAAGCAAAAAGGATTGCAGCGTAGCCAAAAACAAGGTTTTGAGCCTCGTTAACAACGGAAAGGAGCGTCCCAGAGCTGGAAAATACTGATACAAGGCTCAAAAGCCCCGTAACTACAAGAAAAATAGACAAAATTGACTTTAAGGCACCTTTACTTAGTTTTCTTTTGTGAGTTTTACGTCTTCCTCTAGGCATTGGCCTAATATTAGCAAAATTGCCCCAAATTGTCTTGCCTGCTGATTACCCCATAGTATTTAACTTTTTGAGGTTTAGGGGATAGACTGACCTTATGGCTGACTCTTGCCAAGGCTTCAACCAAGGCAAAAATTAAGGTCGGTCAGGAGGTTACCGTGGACAATTTTACCACGGATTCGACCCTTACGATCGGGGTCAAGCGAGCTTGTGAGTTCTAAATGAATTTCCCCACTAGCAGAAAATGACTATGCTAGTGGA
>JBBTST010000018.1:0-30999 GCA_038064575.1 Patescibacteria group bacterium | reverse complement strand
CCGGTATACTATTTAACTCTGTAGCTTCAGGAGTAATAACAGATGCTATTACAGCCACTGATACGGATATAGTTAATGCTCTTAATGTTGGGGCTAATACTATTACAGGAGCAGGCTATCTGATAACCTCAACAGCTTCCGGACTAACTCTAAACTCTACAAGTGCAGATCTAGCCTTAACTACCACTACCAGCGGAAGCATAAGCCTTACACCTGCCGGATCAACAAGCGATATTGTATTAAGCCTAATAGACAACAATACTGACGCTTTAGATATACAACAAGGAACTAGCAACTACTTCAATATAAATACAACAGATGGGTCTGAAGCCATAACTATCAATCCTTCAGGAGTAGGTCACACGTATGGCATGACCATAACTTCGGACCTTACAAATGGTGCAAGAAGTACAGATTTACTAACTATCACACAGGCCAGTAATGGTACGTTTGACAATACAGCCAACCTATTTCAGCTTACAAATGCTGATACAGGCTCTACAACCGCAATTATGGATATTAGCCAATCGGCTAGTGGTACGGCACTTAATTTTTCTACTCTAGGGACAACTTCAACGGCAATAGCTATAGGATCCACAAATGCGTTTCCAGGAGCAGCCCAAGGTATTGTCATCAACGCCGGCAGTTTAACCACAGGTACAGCTATCAACATAAGCAGTAATATAACTGGCGCTATACCAGCCTTCACAAACGACTTCTTTCAAATGAGGCCTCTGCGTACAAAAGATTCAGGAGCTACTACTATTACAGATAGTGGGAATTACATGGACATACAAAGAAACAACACTGTAAATGTCTCCGGTGGCACGTTCAATGTTTCCGGTGATCTTGTTACCCTCTCAACCAATCTAACAGAAACACTCGGAAGCATTACTGACACATCAAACATTCTCGCACTCGCCCAGAACTGCGGAACTAACGTTGATTGCACCGGAGCCGTCCTTGATATTGTAAACGCCGGAACGGGTCAGGGGGTTTTGTTAACATCTTCCTCAACAGGTGATCTCATGCAACTTGATTCAAGCGGTGCAGTTACTACAGCCAACGGAATTCTCGTACAGGCAACAAATGTCTCCGGAGTTATAACTGATGCAGTTGATGTTTCAGACGCAGAAATAGTGAATGCGTTAAATATTGGCGCAAACTTTATTTTGGGTAATGGCATCAGAGCTTTTTCTTCATCTTCAACCGTATGGACATTTGAGGATACATCCGCAAACGACTTAATCACAATCACAGATGCAGGAACAGCGGGAACTCTTACAGTATCAGGGTCAACAGGCTTCCTTGATCTTGGAGGTATTACCCATGCAACTACGGACGTTCAGGGTTTGAAACTGCCACAAAATACAACTCTCTCCAACCCAGTTTCAGGAGAGGGTTATTTAGCATATGACACAGATAATGATGCCATATATATGTACACCAGCGGGGGCGGTTGGACTAATGTGTCAGGAGCCTCCACCACGCTTCAAAACGCATATGATAATGGAAATTCAATAACTACAACTACAAACAGAGATATTGATTTTATACTTGCTGATGTGGCTACTGACCCTAACTTTGATATTGATATAGTCGCCGATAATACGGTATCAATTTCCAGAACAGATAATGCCTCTACAGAAATACCCTCACAACTACTCCTTCTTGAAAACCTTGATACCAACATGACCATTACTGATGGAATACTCTATAATGTTGCCGCGGGTGGTGTTATCACAGATGCCATAGATGCAACGGACGCAGATATAGTCAATGCCTTAAACGTAGGGGCTAACACTATCACAGGCACATCCTACACAATCACAGCCGGGACAGCTCTGGCTCTGGGGGATGGTACACCAACTGTGGCAATTGACTCCTCGGATTGGGACATAACCACAGTCGGTAATATGTCCGGTATTGGTACCATCGCTGCGGATGGAAACATTACCCTAACCAAAGCTGACCCATCACTAATACTCAATGTCTCCACAGCTACAGACACTGACTTCTGGTTAGGTGTAGTAGATGATGGTGGTACTGACGATGATGACCTATTTATCATAGGTGATGGTACAGCTCCGGGATCAGGAAACTTCTTTGCAATTAACACCTCCGGGCTTGTGGGAATAGGCACAACCGCCCCAGGAGCCTACTTGAACGCCTATTCAACCGGCTCAACCGCAACAATGGGCCTTTTTGACTGGTCGCCCTCCTCTGCAACCACCTCTCCCTCTGACCTTTTTAGAATAAACATTGGTACAAACGGCACAACAAGCGGGAACATCTTTGACGTTGAAGATACAAGCTCAAGCGTGTTCTCGATATCAGAAACGGCTATAACCTCGGCCCTACCCCACTCATTCACAGCCGCGGGAGATGTGAGCATGGCGTATGATCTTAACTTCACCAACCAGACGGCAAGTTACATCAAATCAAATGCGCCTCTTTATATACAAACCGGCGAATCCTTTGAAAACAACAACCTAACCCTTCAAATGTATGGCACGGGTCAGGCCATCACAGAACTTGGCACGGGCTATGCAAAAGTAAGCAGCACATCAACAAGCGTAGACGGGGCGACCAGTACAAATATAAACCTTGCGGGGCTTTTAGTTACAACAGGAGACCTTGATACCATTTCACTTCTTGTCAGAAATACCAATACAGGTCAGATAGATATGGCAAACGTAGGCACTGAAGCAGCAGCACAAGCAGACCCGGGGGTGCTAACAGTTGAAGGTGCCGGCTCTTCAACACCGGGTTATAACCTCATAACCGCTTATAACTCCCTAACAAGAAGCGACGCAGCCTCCGTATTCAGAGTTAGAGCAGACGGTACAGTTTATGGCGAGGCAACTTTCCAAACAACCGGCGCCGACCTAGCCGAATTCTTTGAAAAAGAAGAACCCATAGCTGACAGCGAAATAGCCGGAATGAACAAGGCAACAGGCAAGTTAAGAAAATACAGAGCCGGCGACACTGTAATAGGAATAGTCACTTCAACTCCTGCTTTTGTTGGAAACTATCCAAAGGGAGCAACAGACGAGGAATTTGCAAATAGATACGCGTTGGTAGGATTAACAGGTCAAATTTTAGTCAGTGTAACAACAGAAAACGGCTCCATTAGCATTGGGGATCATATAATGCCATCAGCCAAAAAACCAGGGATTGGAGTAAAATCCATTTCGGCCGGAGCCGTTGTGGGCAAGGCTCTACAAAGCTATACCTCATCAGACAAAAATAAAGTTGGAACCATACTAGCCTACGTCAGTCCGCAGTGGTATGCTCCTGATCCTCTTGTAATGCAGATCAACGAGCTAGGCTCAATCACAACCCAATACACAAATGAACTGCTTGATGCAAGATTTGCAAACATTGACAGAACTCTGGGCATAAATACCACAAATACCGCACCTGAACTGATAGCACAAAACGATGCCGCAACAATCACCCAAACGCTAACGGCCAGAGTAGCTTCAACTGAGGAAAAAATAGCCTCATTAGAAACAAGACTTTCAGCCCTTGAGGCACTTGAGTCTTCCGCGTCATCTCAACAAAATACCGCTACAACAACTCAAGATTCCAGCAGTGGCATTTATACATCCTATGTGATAACGGAGGCCACCGACTCGGCAAAACTTTCTGACATTGAAAACCTTCAGTTTGAAATAGACAGCCTAAAAAACACTGTAGCCCTTCTCACGGGCTCGGCGCTTGAAGGTACTCAATCGGCATTACAAGCAACCACGGAGTCAAGCACCTCAGCTACACCATTTGCTAATACTCTCAACGACCTTGAGGTATTAAATATACTCAAGGCAACGGGAGAACTTACTGTGGCAGGAAAGACCAAACTGGCAGACGCAAATATAGCCGGAAGTTTAACTGTGGGCCTCCTCACCATAAGCGACACTGACACATCAATAAACACCCTTAGCGAGCCTCTCAAAATCCAGAATCAGTCACTTGCCGACGTTGATTTCTTCAAAGGCAGCGTTGTGATTTCCAAAACGGGAAACATTCAGGCTTCAGGAGAAGTTAAGGCAGCGTCAATCTCAACTGCAGAACTGAAAATAATCAGTTCCGAACAAAACCAGACCACGCCGGACACACAAGCAACTGTAGGGTCTGCAACAATCAAGGCCGGAGAAACCCAAGTTAAAATTAGCAACTCAAAAGTTGCTACAACTTCAAAAATCTTCTTCTCCCCCACCAGGCAGACCGATAAAGTACTTTATGTACTTAACAAGATGGAAGGTAGAGAGTTTACGGTGGGCATAGCACAAAGCGCAAATGAAGACATTACCTTTGACTGGTGGATCGTAAATTAAACATGAAAATTCTCACTAACCTTCTACAAGCCTATAAGAGACTGGCAAAGTACTTACTGATAGTGCTGGGCATTTGTGTCCCGCTTATTTATTTATTTCAAAACCTGAACACCCAAAAGGCAGAGGCTGCCTGGTTTGATGACTCTTACGCTTACCGTGTCAAATTTACCTTCACTCACAACGCTGATATTTTCGCCGACCGAGCTGTCACTTATACACTGGACACCGCCGAGCTCATTGCAGCCAATCTCATGCAATCAGACTGCGACGATACCAGATTTACAGATGGCAACGGTAAGCCCCTATTATATGACCTCACAGGTACCTGCAACAATGCCTCAACCACATATGAAGTTATTTTCCCTTCCATTGTAAACGGCTCCAACCTAGCTTATGTATATTACGGAAACCCCAGCGCAGTAAACGCTGAAATCAACTCTGCAGGTTACACAGCCCTCACCCCTTCCAGCGGTGACCCTCCAGCCCAAACCGCACCCACCGCAAATGACGAGCTAGGTCCCGGGCCTATTGCATATTGGAACTTTGATGAAGGCACAGGACAAACCTTAAACAATGCTGTGGCTTCAAATGCGCTCAATGGAACTCTGGGCGCAACATCATCCGGCGCATCTGATGATCCAACATGGAAAACAGAGGATATGTGTGTAAATCAAAAATGCCTTGAGCTTGATGGCAGCAACGATTTTGCCAATGTAACAGAAACCGTCTCTGTAGATTTCACCACGGCTATGACAGTTTCAGCATGGATTAAAGGAAACACATGGCAGTCAACATCTCCCAATATTAATGGTATCGTCGACAAAGCATCTTCAAGCTATACCACCGGCTATGTACTTCGTATCGGGGATACCGGCCTGGCAGGAAAACCACAGTTTGTGGTTGGTACGAGTGTAGGCGCCGGTGAAGAACGTGTTACTGCACCGACTGCAATTGATACAAACAGATGGTATTTTGTCGCGGGTACTTTTGACGGATCTATGATGCGGCTCTATATTGACGGTATCCTTGTTGCATCACAGGCAAATTCCAACCCGTCTGTCGCAAATAACGAAGCGGTGAAAATAGGCTTTAACTTCAACGGTCGTTATTTTGACGGGTTCATAGACGAAGTGAAGCTTTACAATTACGCACGCTCTGCCAACCAGCTTAAAGCTGACTTCACAGCCAGAGGCTTGTCCAAAGGCGCCGCCGCACAATTAGGCAATCCTGATTTGGGGAAAACTCTTTCCAATGGCCTTGTTGGTTATTGGAAGATGGATGAGACAAGTTGGACCAATAACTGCACCGCATCAGATGTACTTGATTCTTCAGGAAATAATCTACATGGAAAATCCTGTCCAAACACCACAGGACCTACCGGAGGAACAACCGGAAAATTTGGCAAAGGAGGCACCTTTGACGGCAGCAATGATTATATTGATGTAGGAGATCAATCAACTCTGGAACTTACCACTTTCACTTTATCTGCATGGATCTACAGAAGCGGAGCCTGTGCCACCTTCTCCATATGCTATATCATAAGCAAGGGTGAAAGCGGAAACACAGGTTATGGCTTGAGAATAAAAGATTATAGCGGCACCCATAAAGCTTCCCTAAGTATTAAGGATCAATTACAAGATGTATCCGGTACATCTACTATAGGCACCAACACGTGGTATCACATAGCTGCAACCATAGATGGGAGCCGAGTAAGGGTGTACGTAAATGGAATTTTGGAAACAGATACCGCCCAAACCCAAATCCCCAACTTTGCCGGTGAATCTTTCAAAATTGGTAACGGGATGACCAACAGTGATATCCCTATGCTGGGAAATCTAGACGAAGTCCGCGTCTACAATCACGCCATGACTCCCGCCGAAGTCGCCGCTCTCTACTCCTTCGCTCCCGGGCCGGTGGGGTGGTGGAAGATGGATGAAAACACCGGTACCGCAGCCAACGATTCCTCAGGCAATGGAAATACCGGCACTCTTACGGCCGGTCCAATTTGGAGTTCAGGTAAATTCGGCCCAGGTATTACTTTCGATGGCATAGACGACTACGTAGATGTAATCTCAGGCAGCGGCTTGATTAGCTTCTCTATTTCTCTATGGATCAAGACTACCGAGACAGACAGTAACGCTACTTTTTGGCGTAACCCCACCCTATTTGGTAAAGCGAATACAACTTCTAATTCCGGAGATTTTGGTATTATAACCAGTAGCGGAAATATTGGTTTCTGGAGCGGTTTAACCGCAGGCGATGCAAGCTATATCTCTTCAAAGAGCGTCAATAACGACTCCTGGTACCACATTGCTGTATCAAATAACGGTTCTAATGCGACTCTATATGTGAATGGTGTTCCTGAGGGAACTACCCTAGCAACCGGTACAGCACTAAACAGCGAAACTTTTTGGATTGGTGCCAAAGGAGGCAGCGAAGAACCAGGTAAGTATCATGACGGAACAATCGACGACGTCAGATTTTACAACTACGCCCGTACTCCCAAGCAAATCATAGAAGATATGAATGCCGGCCACCCCGCAGGTGGCTCACCTGTCGGCTCTTACGTCTCAAGATGGAAGTTTGACGATATGACAGGTACTACTGCTCAAGATACTACAGACAACAACAATGACTTAACCCTCTCGGGAGCCTCCTGGACACCATCAGGTAAGTTTGACGGTGCTTGGAACGGTACCGGAGCTCTCTGGGCTTCAAGAGCCGACGATGCTGACTTTGACTTCTCCGCAACAGAAGATCTAACAGTTTCAATGTGGTTTAAATCGGATACTGCAGATATTACATCAACCGAGTACTTACTCAATAAATCCCTAAGCGGTGGTACCACAGAACCGGGTTACGCTCTCTACATTACTGCTTCAGACACCGTATGCTTTGGAATTGACGACGACTCAACCTGGAATCCCGATGTTGAATCATGTTCAACAACTGATGTTTATGATACAAACTGGCACCATGTAGTTGGAGTGAGAAACGTAACAACCGATAAAACCTATCTTTATGTAGACGGCTACCCTCATGACAATGACACAGACACAACAACAGCAACACTTGCAAACGGAAGAATTCTTTATGTTGGAGACAGACAGGGAGCAGACGGAGGAGATGAGTTCAATGGAGATATAGATGATGTAAAAGTATACCGGTCGGCTCTGACGGCAGATGAGGTAAAAATAGACTACAACGCAGGTTCCGCCGCAGCATTTGGTGACCTTGACGATCACGACGAAGAAGGATTCTCCCTCCCAAACCCCGACGCTTGGTGGAAGTTTGATGAAAATACCGGAACCACCACTGTCGATTCCAGCGGTATCGGCTCTACCGGCACTCTAGGCTCCGGCACAGAAACTCCAGTTTGGACCGGTGGCAAAAATGGTAGCGGTCTGATGTTTGATGGGTCAGATGATGAAGTAGTTGTTGGAGATATTAACACGTTGGACGTCGGTGCGAGCGACAGTATAACCATATCTGCCTGGGTTCGGCGTACCGGAAATACACCTTTCGGCAACGCCATGTATGTTGTGGATAAACACAATCTTTCAAATAATGTAGGGTATTCCCTTGAACTGGCATCTCCTGGCGGCACCTGTAACACGGCCGGCTCAAGTCTTGACTTTATCTGTTTTAACATTGTGGACTCAACCCCAGACCAATACACTATCACCAGCAACTCCACCATCACCGCTGATTCCCAATGGCATCACGTCGTAGCCACTTTCGACCGCTCCAGTGAATCCAATTCCCTCATCTACATAGACGGAGTTGTCCAAGCCGTCACCCGCAACGGTACTTTTGCCAATATTGGTGACGCCAGTACTACCTATGGAATTTGCTTAGGCCACGATACAACTTCAGCTGGAGGTTGCGGCTCTAGTAATAACAATACTTTCAAGGGCTCTTTAGACGACATTAGAATTTACAAATCCGTACTTACCCCCACTCAAATTGTCTATCTTTACAGTCGAGGCGCCCCTATCGGCCATTACAAATTTGACGAATGCCAGGGTACTACGGCTTACAACTCGGCTGTCAATTCCAACGGTCAGGCGGCGGGCATTAACGGAACTATCGTAATAGGTTCCGGGGGCAGCGAGGCTACAATTGGCGACTGCACAACTTCCAGCACATCATGGTTTAACGGAGCTACAGGAAAATATAGTAGCAGCATAGACTTGGATGGTACTGACGACTACGCTCAAGTAGCAAGTCCAAATTTACCAACCGGAGATTTCAGCTATAGCGTCTGGGTAAATATAGATTCGGGTGCCCCGTCATCTAAAATACTACTCGCCAATGACGGCGTCACAAGCGGCGCAAATGAGTTTGCTTTAAGCTTTAGCACAACAGCAAATACTATTAATGTTGATATTGATAACCCTGTCACAGAAACACTAAATGGCACGGTTCCAATCACTGAAGGCCTGTGGACCCACCTGGTAACCACCAGATCAGGCAGCACTGTCAAACTCTATATTAATGGTGTTCAAGATCCCGCCACAGCCTCTGATGGTACCATCTTAAGTTTTAGTACCTGTTACCTGATGATTGGAACAGATGATGATTCTGCCACGCCCTGTGCCCGTGCAACCCTAAACGATTTTTTTGACGGAAAAATAGATGATTTAAAAATTTACAATTACCCTCTTACAGACACTCAAATAAAAACTCTTTACAACCAAGGCTCGGCAGTAAGATTTGGTCCACAAACCGGCTCTCCGTAAACATATGACAATAAAGTTTAGCTTTGAGTTTTTATTTAAAATAGGCAAGTTCAGGTTTCATAAGAAAAAAGTGTTCACTTTTTTTACCTGCATCTTAATTTTTATCACTCTGGCTTCTTTATTTTACCGCTTCAGCTCTAATTCAGCACAGGCTGCATGGTTTGACGACTCATACTCCTATAGACAAAAAACAACAGTTTCAAATTCAGGCACCGTTCAAACTGATTTTCAGGTGTCGATTACAATAGACACAGCAACTCTTATCACCGCAGGAAAAATGCAATCCGACTGCGACGACATCCGAATAACCGACACAAACGGCAAACTTCTCCCGCACGTTATTGAGGAGGGTTCCGCTCCCTGCAACAATGCTTCTACCAAAATCTGGGTAAAAATACCCTCAATTCTTACCACAGGTCAAATCCTTTATATCTACTATGGAAACCCCTCCGCCACAAACGCCCAAGACGGAAAAGCAGTTTTTGCCTTTTACGAAAACTTTAACGCCGCCACACTATCTGGTACTTTTACGGCAACCGGCGGAACCTCAATCTCCGGAGGCGCACTCACAATCACAACGGGAGCAGTTTACACAAACGCCACAATCCTCCCGGACTCCCGAAGCTACATGTACGAATACAGAACCCAATGGTCAAGCACAGTCGTAGATTATGCCGGAATGATGATCAACAACACCCAAAGTGGATCCGGCAACAACAGCGACTTGGACAAACTCATTTATATGATGTCCAATGCAACAACAAGCATTGCTCAAAGAGGCTTCGCAGCGGACGGGACAGCCGCAAGCTACAACATCATCAACAACATGACTCTCTACACACCAACAGCCACTACCTACTACATAGACGGATTCTCTATGGACAGTAGTGAAATTAAATTCTGGAACAACGGTTCCCAGGTGGGAACAACCGGCACAGGCTCCTGGTCAGCCCAACCGTATCTTTGGCTTGGACGCTATCCTGGCTCAACCTCGGGAACTACAGACATTACAGACATAACAATTGATTGGGTTAGAGCAAGAAAATACGCTTCCACCGCCCCTTCCGCAAGCAGTACAGGCTCCGAAGAACAAGGTCCCGGCCCTATTGCATATTGGAGATTTGATGAAGGAACCGGCTCAAGTACATACGATGCAACCGGTCAAAATCAGACCGGTTCTATTACTTCAGCTACTTGGCAAACGGAAGATATGTGTATCAACGGAAAATGTCTCTTGTTCAACGGGTCCACTTCCTATGTCCAGGTCACCGGAACTAATCCACTTAAACCAACTACCAATCTTACAGTCAGTGCCTGGATTCGCACGTCTACAACGGATAGCAGCGGTGGGGAAATTTTATCTATGGGTGATAACTATGGTTTACGCGTCAACACTAGCGGCACTGTGAGCTTTTTTTTCCGCATTTCAGGACTGTGGGAGACTTTAACCACTACGAGTACGGTTTTGGATTCCAAGTGGCACCATGTAGCTGGAGTACTGGATGATACAAATAATTTAATGCGTATTTATATTGATGGCAAACTCGCTGCAACACAAACAGAAACAAACATAATTGTATATGACCAAGGAGCCAATTTCTTCCTGGGAAAGCACGGAAATGCAGGCACCGTATATGATTTCAATGGTTTTATTGATGAAGTGAAAGTATACAACTTTGCAAAATCGGCCTCCAACATACAAACAGATTTTACTTCCAGGGGTTCCTCAAAAAGTGTTTCTGCACAATTTGGTAATCCGGACATAGGAAAAACACTCTCCAGTGGCCTCGTGGGCTATTGGAAACTGGATGAATCTACAAACACAACAGCAGCAGACTCATCAGGAAACGGTAACAATCTCACCGACGGAGGGGTTGGTTCAACAGGTCAAACCACAGGCAAGTTTTCATACGGCATGGAAGTCGAGTCGTCGGACGGGTTGGGCTCATCTCGGTATAAATATATTACCGACAACGCATCTCTTTCCATTACTGGAGACATGACGATATCCGCATGGGTTAAACCTGAAGATCTGACTACCGACCACATAATTGCAGGTAAATGGGATGGAGCTCAATATGGCTACGCTATTTATCAAAATAATGGATTCCTTACTTTGGACTTACGTAATGACTCCGATGGCAATACCGCATCCCAAAAAACGAATGACTCTGTGCTATCAGCAAATAACTGGTATCATGTTGCAGCTGTTTATAGTTCTTCGCTTAGGACAGTTAAGCTTTATGTGAATGGATCAGAGTCTCCTTCATTTACAACAAATAATATTCCGTCATCTCTGGTCGACAGCACTGCCAGATTTCATATCGGGGTTGTAAATTCCACCGCCGGTTTTTATGGCCCTTATGATGGCATCATCGACGAAACCCGCGTTTATAACCGCGCCCTTTCGTCCGTTGAAATGGCCTCCCTCTACGCCTTCGCCCCCGGCCCGGCGGGTTGGTGGAAGATGGATGAAAACACCGGAACCACTGCAAATGATTCAAGTGGAAATGGGTACTCGGGTACCTTAACCGATGGTCCCGTTTATACTACAGGAAAATACGGAAGCGCTATTGGCTTTGATGGTTCAAATGATGACATTAAGGCCAACGATGTGTTAGATAACCTCGCAGAGAGTTTGACTGTTGAGGTCTGGGTATACCGGACAAGCGTGTCAAATGATTCAGAGTTAGTATCAAAAAAAATAAACCCCACTTCTGCAACTGATACCGGTTACACTCTTTACCAATGGTCTTCTGGAAACGGCGGAAATACTTGTTTGTATATCAGTGATGGAACGGATCAATGGGAAACCTGTACTGCAACCAACTCAACTATTAGCCTTAACACGTGGCAACATGTTGCTGTGGTATTTGATCGGGACGGCGGATCTTCAAAATCCACCATCTACCTTAATGGGATTAATTCAGAGGATGCAGAGGCAGGTACAATTGCAAATATTGGAAGTACGGCTAATCCAAACACTTTCTGTATAGGAGCACAGTCTCAAAATACTGGAACTGCCTGCTCCAATACACACGTTCATGCGGGTAGTCTTGATGATGTCCGCATTTATGGCTACGCTCGCACCCCCAAACAAATCATAGAAGATATGAACGCCGGCCATCCTGCAGGAGGCTCACCCGTCGGCTCCTACGTCTCAAGATGGAAGTTTGACGATATGACAGGTACTACTGCTCAAGATACTACAGACAACAACAATGACTTAACCCTCTCGGGAGCCTCCTGGACACCATCAGGTAAGTTTGACGGTGCTTGGAACGGTACCGGAGCTCTCTGGGCTTCAAGAGCCGACGATGCTGACTTTGACTTCTCCGCAACAGAAGATCTAACAGTTTCTATGTGGTTTAAATCAGACACTGCAGACATAACATCAACCGAATATCTACTTAACAAATCCCTAAGCGGTGGTACCACTGAACCCGGTTATGCTCTCTACATTACAGCTTCAGACACCGTGTGTTTTGGTATAGATGATGACTCCACCTGGAACCCCGATGTAGAATCCTGCTCAACCACCGATGTTTATGATACTAACTGGCACCATGTAGTTGGAGTGAGAAACGTAACAACAGATAAAACCTATCTCTATGTAGATGGCTATCCTCATGACAATGACACAGACACAACAACTGCAACACTTGCCAACGGCAGGATACTTTATGTTAGTGACAGACAGGGAGCAGACGGAGGAGATGAGTTCAATGGAGATATAGATGATGTAAAAGTATACCGGTCTGCTCTGACGGCAGATGAAGTAAAAATAGACTACAACGCAGGTTCCGCCGCAGCATTTGGTGACCTTGACGACCATGATGAAGAAGGGTTTTCTCTCCCCAACCCCACTGGCTGGTGGAAAATGGATGACAACACCGGAACTACCACTGTCGATTCCAGTGGCAACGGTCTGACTGGTACTATTACAGGTTCCAATTTTGCTTGGACAACAGGAAAAGCGGGTTCTGGCCTTGAACAATTTGGCACTTCCAGTGGAAACTATATTAGCTTCACAAATACAAACTTGGGAACCACAAACTCTGTAAGTTTTTGGGTTAGATTTGAACCGGCCGCTTCAAACGGCTACGTCCTCATTGGCTCTGATACTTCCGGTCAATATGCTTCTTACATAGACTTTGCTGGTAATCTCTGGTACTACAGCCCAAACTCCGGAAACAATGTCAATGTTTCAATTTCAGGGGAATTTACAACAGGCGTATGGTACCACCTGGCTGTCTCAAGAAGCGGAACAGCGGTAACATTTTACAAAAATGGTGTTCAGCTTGGTACAACCCAAACTCTTACCACTAACAACGCCCTCACCGTGGGAGCCCTTTTCAACCACAAACCTTCCGCAACATCCTTCACCACTGATGGCGCAATGGATGATGTGCGCATATTTACGTCAGCTCTTACAGCAACCCAAGTGGCATATCTTTATAATCGGGGCGCGCCAACTGCCCATTACAAGTTTGACGAATGCCAAGGAACAACAGCATACAATTCCGCGCTTGACTCAAACGGACAAGCTGCTGGAATGAACGGTACTATTACTCTTGGAGCTTCCCCCTCAATTGGAGATTGCACAACCGCTTCTACAGCTTGGGGAAATGGAGCAACAGGAAAGTTTAACAGTAGCCTGGATTTTGACGGGTCAGATGATTATGTAACGCTCTCAAGCCCTACTGCACTGGACAATATCACCCAGCTAACAATCTCCACATGGGTTAATCCTGCGGGTTTTGGGGGGAGCGGTCTTGGCAGAATCTGGGACAAGGGAGCT
The DNA here is from genome assembly GCA_038064575.1 of Patescibacteria group bacterium. GTDB lineage: Bacteria > Patescibacteriota > WWE3 > UBA101185 > 2-01-FULL-41-18 > JBBTST01. Next base: position 17,116 of record JBBTST010000018.1, on the reverse strand, counting down.
GCCTTGACTAACAGATCCTTTTATATAAACAGCTCAAACAACAGCCTTTGGTTCAACCAGTCGTTTGGGGACGGAGGGCAATGGCACTCCGGAGCTAATACAATAAACACTTCACAGTGGCAACATGTGGTAATTACTTACGATAATTCGAGTTTTAGCAATACTCCCCTGTTTTATATCAACGGTGTATTAAAAACAACCACAGCAAACCAAACACCTACAACAGGTTCTTCCTACGATGATTCTGCCCAAAACGCGTATATAGGAAATGCGGTTGCCGGCGCACGCTCCTTTGACGGTCTGATTGACGATTTTCGTATCTATAAATACCTTCTTACGGCCAGTCAAATCAAAAACCTCTACAACCAAGGCTCGGCAGTAAGATTTGGCCCCCAAACAGGATCACCATAGTATTTATAAAGCTAGTTCACAGAAACTAATTTTGAAGTCACTACCAACCTGTTAAATGTCGTCCCCGGCGGGTCGCAGGTTTGAAGAGTTAAAATCGGATCAACCGTTTTGCGTGTTAACGGGCGCGTGTCCCACCCTTTAATCACCTCTTTATTAATCACCTCATAAGTAAAATCCCGATTGCCAAAAAACACATGCACTTTGTCTCCATTTTCAAGTTTCCTCAAAAGGTTAAAAGTTTGGGCATATTTGCCAAACCTAAAAAGTCCCACAGCTGAGTGTGCAAAAAGGTAAACGTTTCCTCTATCCCCCGGAAAAGATGAACCTATGGCATGCGCAACCCCTTTTTCTAAAGCTGCGTTATAGGCTTTTTCATCAACTACAGACACATTTCTAACAATCGGAGCGTTAACGTTAAGCTTCTCTATCACTATTCCAAACTCTCTGCCAATAGGGTCCATTCTGATTGTATCCTTGGTTAAATATTTAGCAAAAACACTTTGTTTTACACCGTTTTTTGCGGTCAAAGAATATTCCTGCTTTTTAATGCTTTTAAGGAAATACCAAAACTCTCCCGCTAACAAAGGAACATAAGTGTACCCCAAAATTATCAAACCGCTTAAAATTAAGAAATTGGCAATAAATCTACCCAAAAAAGTTCTTAGAGGAAAACTCATGTATAGATAATAGCAAACAAATCCTATTAGAGCTCAAGTCAGTCATTGGGTTTGAAAGGCCTAAAGAAGCTATAAGGAAGAAACAACCTCAAACTCTGACCCCGGAGTGGTCATACCCATTGTACAGGAAAAGGCAATTTTTCCTTCAGTACTTGGCGTAAACTCAATCTTATTTTGAGAAGCAGAAGATAGGTACTGTGTAATTTTAAGTTTTGGAACAGTTAACACCTGAGCGCAGCCTTTGGCTTTTGAGGCATCAATTCTCCACTCTACAGGAACACCCTTGGCAACTTTAAATTTGTTAGGGAAGTAACTATACCCCACTACCCTCATATCAATAATCTGCTTGCCATTTTCAAGCCTTGCGGGGGTATAGTTATCAGCTCTCACTGTAGACTTGGTATTTGATTCAATGGATGGAAGACTTAGTGGAAAATTTACACCGCTTAAAGACAAACCTCCTCTGAGGGTAATAATCCCAAGAATTAAGACTATAACTCCTGAAAACTTCAAAAAGTATCTTTTGAAGGCCCCCTGCAGGAAGGATGACAACGCACCAACGGTCAAAAGCGCGGGAGCAGTCCCAAGCGAGAACAAAAACATAATAAATGCGCCCTCTACAGCATTACCTCTTCCAAGAACATACAGTTGCAAAGCCTGTGTAAAACCACAAGGTAAAAAAAAGGTTGAAGCTCCAAGTAAGGGAGCAGCCAACCGTTCATTTTTTTCCGCAAGATCCTGGGAAAAGTTAGAAAACTTTTTAATCAATGGAAGTCTTAGAAAGCCATCAGGCAGAAGACCCAGTAACTCTAAAGCCGTGATTAACATTATTATTCCGGCTAAAATCATAAGAAAGGTTGCAATTTGGGAAGAAACACCTGCAAGAAAAGACCCCACCAACCCAATGACTGCACCAAAAAAAGTGTAAGAGACAACTCTTCCTACATTAAACATAAAAGGCAGTTTCATTTTTGAATAGACGCCTTTAATTTCTTGGCCCTTAGCAGCAAGTTTCTCAGAATAACTGGTTGACAGTGCTAAGATTAAACCGCCGGACACAGCCATACAACTTGAAGTGGCAGCAAAAAGACCCAACAAAAAAACTGAGATATAACTCATGTTTTCATTAATTGAGGAAGGAAATAGTTCAAATCCCAGGGAATTGAAAGCAAGGTACAAAACAAAAACCAAAAAGGCAATTGTCAGAGTCTCAACAAAATCAGCAGAAAAAAACTTGTCAAAAAAATGGGAGGCTACAGAAGCCCGCGGCTCACTCTTGTGTGAAACTCCCTCTACCACAGTATATCCGGCATCACTAATAAGCCTTCCAAGGCTTGTAATATCTGGTATTTTTGTGTAATAAAGCTTACAAGCTCCTGTTTTAGCAGAAACTTCAACCTTATCAACCCCATCAGCCTTTTTAAACCTACGCTCTATCAACACCTCACAGCTAGGACAATGCATACCCTTGATTTTAAGGTTCATTACACCATTTTGGTGTGTGTTTAAATTTGGTTTAGAATGCTTTCTTCTTGACATAACAACTTTAATTATTGAATTTACCAACTTGATTATAAATCAAACCTAAGGTTTTGTATATTTATATATGAGATAAGGGAAGATGAGATTAAACGGCCAAACTATCACTTCTATTATGAATGTTAATATACCCCCAAATATCTGAATTTCTGTTGACTCAAAAACGGCCGAGGGAATAGCAGAGACAACTCTAACTAGAACCATAAGAACCATAAATTGAACATACCTTAAAACAAGCTTACCCTTTTTCCCATCCGTTCTCCTTTTACTTTCTTTAAGCGCTTCAATAGCACCAAAATCCTCAAACAAAACAATGTAGGTAGCAAGCCCAAACATAAGTGACCAAATAACTCCCGGAACTACAAATAGCAAAAAACCTCCTAAAACTATAAGCGCCAAGACAAAACTTACAAAAAAATATTTTGAAGCTCTCCCCCACGCCTCCTTATACATTGCCTTAATTCCATTGAATGGAACATCAGAAACACACATTATCAAAGCCATGCCAGTTGTTACGGCAAGCCTAGTACCAAAAAAAAGCGCAATGACTCCAAGAATTATAGAAACAGGAATAACTATTAACAGTGAGAGTTTAAAAGCAACGGAAGCATAAATTATACCACCCGCCACCCCCATAATAAGTGTCACTGCTAGGTAAATCATGAGATTTACCAAAGAAACCTTGGTTAAGGAAAGTATATTCCTTTTATATATTCTAAGTGTTTCTTCAAAAAGGACAGAAAATGGAGGCAGATCTGCTTTTGTAATATTTGAAATAACCGGAACATCAGGTGGAACTACAGGTGGTACCTGCAAAGGAAAAGAGTCAACAGGTGATGGTTCCTGAGGCAGAGAAGTTGGCGTAGGTTCAGTTTCACTCACTGACAAATTATGGATGCTGGATAAATAAAGGTCAACTTCTTTATAGGGGTTTAGTCTTTGGTACGGTCACTCATTGCAGATTTAGCATATGGAAAAGGTAAAAAGGTTAGGATTTTGGAACTCATCTTTCTCCTAACCTTTTGTGGGAGTTTCGTTTAGATCAAAAAAACTATTACCCCGGCTACAATACCCAATAGCCCAAAAAGCGTAAGTGACCGTTGTTTGCGAGTTTGATATTGGAAACGCGGTTGGGTTACAACCACAAACACACAACAACCCATTGCAAACAGATTGGCAAGAACGGATCCCAAAATTTTGGGAATACCGGGATCAAAAAGCAGATATGTCCGCAGCTGAAGAGCCAACCCAATGCTTTGAGCTTCTTCCTGAGGCTCTATTCTAAACCCGGGGAGCACGCGAAGGTGCACTGTCTGACGAGAGCTATCCGACTCCCATGCTATGGCAAAAGTCTGAAGTTCTCCGCAGAAGATACCTTTGATCTCTGGGTGCCCTAAGAAATTCGTAACTACACGGTCAGCCTTCCCATCAAGCTCATACCAAACCGTATCACCTTTTTTATACACATGATCCACCCCAAGAACTTTGAAGGCCACCTCCTGCTTATCACCTGTACACCCTTTGATAACTTTAAACTCCTGACCAATCCCCACGTGGACAGAAGTATGCTCTTTCGAGGGATCAAACTCCGCCTTATATTGGAAGAAGTAGACAATTCCTGCGATTATGAGCAGAAATATTGCCAAAACGCCTTTTGCAACTGTTACATCATCGCTTTCTGATGACATTTTAATCTCCTTGTCTTTCGGTTTGAATTTATAGAAATTCTACACCAAAGTAATTACGAAGGGAAATGGCTATAGGACTAAAATTATTGCTTTGCTACGTAGCCTAGGTTCTTTTTCAAAAATTTTCTGGTCGGGGTACTCGGACTCGAACCGAGAGCCTCTGCTACCCGAAAGCAGCGCGCTACCAATTGCGCCATACCCCGCCAACAAAGAAATGAAGCTCAAAAACCCATGTCTAGCTGGACTTAGACAGATACAACAAACTTGTGAGAGCGTGGCGCCCCCGCCCAGAATCGAACTGGGATCTGAGGTTTAGGAAACCCCTGCTCTATCCTTTTAAGCTACGGGAGCAACTCAAATTAGATTGATTTTAACAGAAATTGCCTCATACGCACTAAACAAACCCGCCTACTTTCTGATAAAATAATGCTCTAGGCATGCCTGTTTGGAGGGGTCGCATAGTGGTCGAGTGCGTTTGTCTTGAAAACAAATAGGCCCGCAAGGGTCTCGAGAGTTCGAATCTCTCCCCCTCCGCCAAGAAACCTAACACTCACTTATAATATTAATTTGGTATTTTGCAACTGCCCAACTTTAGGTTAAACTCAACGTATCCCCGTGTAATTTCCCCATATAAAAACTAAAAAGGAGTTTCCCGTGCTTGATTTCAGAATAGAAAGAACCGGAATCCCCGATGGGTTTTACGTAGTTCTTCCATTTTCCAAAAAAGGTCCTTTTGATGAGTTTGACCTTGCAGCGCAGGAAGCAGGAGTCAATAGAAGAAGGTTTTTGGGAAAATTCAGTCCAGCAGTACTCCAATATGAGAACGATAACTGTATTGGCAGGTGGGAATGGCTTGACGGAGAGTGGACCAAGATCTGTCTTTAGAAGGAATCCATTAAGTTTTTTAACTTTTGGATTCCTCGCTGTTTACATACCCTACTTAACAACTTAAAATCTTTGAGATGACTGAGTATCAAAATACCCTAAATTACATTATTAATAAAACTCAAGTTGAAATAGTTAAAATAAAATCCTACCTTGCTTCCAATCGAATTATTCTTATTCCTCTTGCTCAAAAAATGGGTGGCAAAACTTATTATTTGCAATTCTTGATTGAAGCTCTTGGACAGGAGTATTTTGCAACCATTTCAGCAGGTGACCTCATTAGAGACATCAAAAAAAAGCTACAAAATCCAATAGAAAAAAATGCATACATTCTCAAGCTCAAAACACAGTTTTTAGCGGGCGTTGACAATAAAGATGAAGCTGTTTCTCAAATTGCACACTCAGACTCAAGTACCCTTGTTCCTGATGAAATCATCTTCACACTTCTTGAAAATGAGATCAGGCAAACCCCACTTAACAAAAGTTTTATTCTCGACGGCATTCCAAGAACAATCCGGCAGATTTCTTACATAAAAAGGCTGGAAGAGCACATAAAATGTCCAATATTTCTTTTTTATTTTGACACCTCTTATGAAGTTCTAGATATCAGAGCCAACTCAAGACGTATTTGCCCCGTCTGTAAAACCGATTACAACCTTATTAGCATGCCAACCAGAAACCTGATAATGGAAGGTAATGAAGTTGTGATGTTATGTGATAAGTGCCAAAACACAAAACTTATAAAGAAATCAGGAGATGAGGGAAAAGATCAAATCCTCAAAGCTCGCCAGAAATACGAAGACTTAATATATCACATCAAAGAAACACTCAAAGAGGAGCTTGTAATAATTAAAACCTGTATTCCTTGCAATGACTACAACGGACCAAAAGAGGAAGTCAATAAAGCGTTTACCTACCAAAACAAAAACGGTCAAGTCACAGCCCAAAGCCTCTTGCAGAAAGTTGCCACCCAAGCAGGCCATGTTTACCCTCTTTCACCAGAGTTCATAGTAACTTTCATGCTTAAAGAAATAGCCTCAAGTCTTTAACCTAATAAAGCACAAAAGCACATATCATCTCTTCCACACTGCTATAATTAGCTCATGCTTGAGAAGACACTAAGAAAAGGTCTAACCGAGGAAAGAACCTTACCCGAGGCTCTGGAAGAAAAATCACTTGATGCAATGGCTGCGGTTGCTATGACTGCACTAAATAGAGTTACAGCTGGCAACAAGGAACTTGGAGATGCAGCTCTTGATTTTTTTGAAAGGTGCCAAGGTCAGATATTTTCAAACTACAAACTATCCGCCGTGGCAGCCGGAATGTATGCGCTGATAGGTGAATATGCAGGCAACCTTGAACCAAACCTGAAGATTTCAACTGCAGTGGAAAAATTAACACCCTGGGAAAAGTATCTTTGCCAGTGGTCAAGAACAGAACAGTCAACACTTGGGGTGGTTGAAATTGCCGAGGGCGAACCTTTGGATTTGGGTCATACGACCAAACTGACTCTCCTCTGGCTTGCCAGAAACAACGGCCTTTTTCCAAACCAACCCTTTGATACCTGTTTTAATGAGAAAAGCGGGCACATTGACCCACGAGTTAAGACCGGAGCATTCAAGGCAGCAATCAGGCAGGACGACGGAAAATATAAAGTTTATAGCCTAAAGGAGGGGGTGGGAAGAAACACAGAATATAGTGAAGATTTATTTATAGAAGAACTGGATGTTGAAAGCCCCGAAAACGTGCAAATCATAGCTGAAAACAGAGCTGTTGCGCCTGCCTCGGGGTGGAATTTGACTGAAGCACTCCCTTCCCCGGTGATTGGAATTGGCATGAACAACACAGGTAAGGCGATTTTTGAGATCAACCACCTTTTTATGGAAGGAACAGCCTTCCAGGAAATGATTGATGCCGTAACAACCCACGCCAGAACCCAAGCTAAACTTACCGGCGAAATACCTGTAGATAAAGAAACAAGTCAACCGCTCTTAACACTGGATGAGCTTTGCCCTTCTCTTGAGAAGCTCTCTCCAACCAAAATAATGCAAGCATACGCAAGAACAATGATGCGTTCAGGTTTTGATGCTGATAGAACCATAATTATTCCCCAAATCGGAAAATTTAATGATCCAAAGCTTGATAAAATGCCAGAAGAAGGCAGGAAAAAAGACAGAAGGATTCAACCGGTTTTAGTAAGACTTAGTGATGTTGCGGAAAACCCAGAAAAAATAAAAGCTCTACTTAGGGCAACGGCCGAGGATGTGCATAAAAGCGCACTCACGGATGTCTTTGAAACACTCAACGACCCAAGAATCCCAAAACCGGTTCAGCAATTTTTCTCCGCAGGTCTCACAAAGCTTCCAAATATAGGCTATCTGGCCCAAGCTTTTAATTCGTGCGGCCTGATATCTTTTCCCGACAAAGTAGATCACACAAGAGACTATAAAAATGGCGACCCTTATGGAAAAAAGCTGCGAGATGTAGAGACTTTAGGAGGAACCATGAGTAGTATGACCGAGCCCCTAGCCTTCAACCTGACAAGACAGATCAATTCAGAGGGAAAGTACTCTTTCAGCCTGACAGGCACCCCCAAATATGGAACCGCTGCCCGGCTACGAACATTTGCAAAAATACTTGAGGAAGAAGCTGCCAATTTTATTGAAACCTAGAAATTGAAAAATCAATAATTGTACAAATCTTCGTGGGTTCTCTTGTAACCAACCAATTCGTCTGCTTTAAACCACATTTTTATTTCCGCTTCCGCCTCTTTTGGATTGCCTGAGGCATGTACAAGATTATAGATAGTTCTTTTTCTAACATTGGCGCCAATTGCTGAATCAAGTGAAAAATCCCCCCTGATAGAACCCGGAATGGCATTAAAAGGAATTGTGGTACCGCACAGCATTCGTACGTTTTCAATGGCATGTAACCCTTCCAAAACAAGCGCAATAACAGGACCGGATTTCAAAAAATCCACATTCCACTGCCAGACAATTTTTCCAATTTCAAGAGCACTCTCAGTTCCAATATTAGCTTTAAGGTCTATCCCAAACTTTTTGCAATCATTAAGAGTATTGTTTCCAAACCTAAGTAGTACCTCCTCACTTGCATCATAATGTTTTTTTGCAAGCTCGTGTGAAGGCTTAACAATCTTGAGCCCTACAATTTTCAATCCTGCGCGCTCAAATCTATGAATAATTTCTCCTGAAATGCCTCTCTGAACAGCGTCTGTTTTAAGTAAAACCAGAGTTTTTTCAATAAACATGGGGTAAGAATAGCATCTTGATCAAAAATAAACCAGATTAGCTCCAAATCCAGTTCTCTGGTATAAGAAGCATATGATCTACCCAAAGCGCTTAAAAGATGCTGATAAAATCCTACTCACAAGTTTCTCGTCAACAAGCATAAACCCAACTGATCTTGAAGCCAAAATTGCCCGATTTGAGGGAGAAAACGGACTTAAAATTCATATAGATAAGTCTCTTCTGGGTACAAAAGGCCGCTCTGAGAACCTTTCAAAGTATAGAGAAAGGATGACAAACTGCATTAACAATATTGATCTTCATGATATCTCTGCGCTCTTTTCTATTAGAGGGGGCTTTAGCATAACTGACATTCTTCTAAACAGCAAGGTTGATATTGATAAGCTAATGGAAAAAATCATAGAAAAAAAGGCGATTGTTTTAGGCTATAGTGACAATACCCTTTTATCCGACTATCTTACTCTTACATACGGGTATGTAACCTATCATACTCCAAACTTTGAAGGCTTTTACTCATGGTCTCAGAACTCTCAGACTCTGGTGGCAAAACTTCTAAAAGAAAGATTTGAGCATTCTTTTGAGATCAAGAAAATAAAAGAACCGGATAGTAAAAATGAAGAGCTTTCAGGTATTTTGATTTCATCAAACCTTGAATGTCTAACTTTGAGTCTTGCTTTCACGGATAAAATTCACAAAGAACTAAAAGAAAAGGGTGTAATACTCCTACTTGAGGATATTTACACAGAACCTTCCCAAGCATTCAGATATATTGAAGTGCTACTAATGAGGTTTAAAAATGAGGGGGTATCTGTAAATGCAATAATTTTTGGTAAATTTCCCCATTGCAAAGAAGACAATTATGAAAGCTGGAGAGGAAAAAGTTTCACAGATCTTTTACCAAACTTATTAAAGTATCTTGAGATTCCAATTTTTGAGACAGACAAAGTAGGACACAGTGAAAGTGATGGCAGAATTGAAGGTAAAGAAGATGAGGATTATCTTGCAACACCAAACGGGGGCTTTGTCACTATAAAAGGCGGGTTGCTAATATATCAGTTGTAAGACTTTAGAACGCAACTTCAACCTCTTTTAATTTATAGTTTCCACTCTTAAAAAGTGTTAGTTGGGAGAATCTTGGGTTTTGTAGATTTCTGGATCTTGTAAGAGCCCCAACAACAATATGCTCAATTGAAGGCTTTTCCGGATCAGCACTCCTGGAAGAAAGATGATTATCCCCCGCAATCACCGTTATGATCTCCGAGTTTCTAATCAATTTTAGTAACATATTGGCTTGCTCCCTAACAGTTTCACTATTTTCCCCCATCAACTTAAACTGCGACTTATTGTATAAAGGGTTTGATAGTAAAACAAAGGCAACGTCCCCGGAATCTAATGATGCCAACTCATCCGTAAACCAAACCAGATTACTTTTACTCACACCTGTTTCATTATTGCTGTTATCCAAAAATAAAAAGGTCATACCCCTTAAGATTATCTTTTTGTTGGGATCCCCAAAAACTAAGGTGTAATTTCCAACATCCCCGCTCTTCCAAAGATCATGATCGCCCGGCAATGAATAATAAGGCAACCCTCCCGCATCCATGACTCTCTTAGCCTGTTCAAGCTCAGATATAGCTCCCACACTACTAAAGTCTCCTAAGAAAAACACATATTCACACTTTAATTCTTTAGACATAACAAAAGCCTTTTCCAAAACGGCATTATCATTGTGTGAATCAGAGAGTAAACATAATGTAAGAAGAGGCTCGCCTGACAAAGTTTCTGTATTACCAAAAGCGTTCTTAAGATTTTCTGTAGTGTTTGAACTACTAACTAACTCTTCATCCAACTTATCTTTTTGCACAGCTTTTAATTCAGGCAAGTAGACTTTTGAAAGGTCTATATACTTGCCAGCAACGCTACTAAGAGGCAAAGCTTTAACCAAAACCCCCGGCAAGCCATAATCTGAAACCCATTTAATTCCAAAGGTGACAGAATAAACCAGCGCAAAGATGCCAAAAGACGCTAGTGCAAGCCTAAAAATACCACCAAAGAGCATAAATTTTTTAGATCTATGCGGTTTACGCCCCATGGATAGATAATAACATAGATATTTACTACTTTAGCTTGAGTATAAAAAAACTGTCTCTACATTTTTTCCGGGGATGAAATACCAAGTAAATTAAGCCCGTTTCTCATAACCTGAGCAAAAGCCTTAGTTATGAGTAACCCTTGTAACCTCTTGATAGATTCCTTTTCTGAAATAATAGGAGACTTGTTATAAAAGCTGTTGAATCTTGAGGCTAAGTCATACAAGTAATTACAAATGTAGTTGGGAGCAAAATCCTCACCGGAGCTTAAAACAATTTCTGGAAATCTGTATATAAATTTTACAACTCTTTCCTCCGCTTCCTCAAGTTTGGCACTATCAAAATCAAAGCTCCCCAAAACCTCAAGATCTGAGGTTGAAGCCTTTTTCAAAAGCGAACAAGCTCTTGCGTGTGTATATTGAAGATAAGGTCCTGTGTCCCCCTCAAACCTTGTAACAAGGTCAAAATCAAAAGTAATATTTTGCTTATAGTCAACTTTCAAAAGCGGATACCTAAAAGCTGCCAACGCAACATCTTTAAAGGTTTCACTATTGGTATCTGATCCTCTTTCTGCCATTTCTCCTTTTTCCATAGCATAAAGCCTCTCCAACACCTGATCCGCACTTATAACATTTCCCTTTCTTGAAGACATCATACCGGATGGCAAAGACACTACCCCATAAGAAACATGAACCAATCTATTAGCCCACTCAAATCCAAGAATTTCCAAAACTTTAAAAATTTGTTTAAAGTAGTCCGCCTGTCTGTAATCAACAATATAAAGTCTTTTATAAAACTGGTATTTTTCAAAGCTATCCTTTGCCAGTTGGAGATCTTTTGTAGAATAAACTGATGTTCCATCAGATCTTAATAGAACCTTGTCCGGAAGGGCGTATTTTTCAAGTTTGGCAGTTATTGCTCCTGTTGCATCCTTTTCTGCAATGCCCGCTCTCACTGCATGCTCGGCTATTTCTTTGCCTATATCCTGACATTTACTCTCATATTCCCAAATATCAAACTGCACATTCTCCTCTTCATAAGTCTTTTTCCAACCCTCATAAACCCAGGAATTCATTTTTTGCCAAATTTTATGAAGACTTTCATCTTTCTGCTCCCAACGCCTTAACAGATTCTGAGCCTCTTCAATAAGCTTTGGATCCTTTTCCAATTCACTCTCAAAAAGTTTATAAAAGTCTCCCACAAAGTGATCAGGTTTTTTATCAGGCTCTTTCCCCTGCCCATATTTCATATACATAAGTAAGCTCTTACAAATATGGATGCCAATGTCACCAACATAATTTGATCTGATCACATCATATGAAAGAAAAGCCAAAATAGTTGAAATGGAAGAGCCCAGAAAATTATTTCTGGAATGACCAATGTGCATGGGTTTGTTAGTATTAGGCTGGGAAAATTCTACAATTACCAGTTTACCCTTACCAATTTCTGACGACCCATAATGTTTATTTTCTAAAAGCACGTTTCTGAGCTCATTTAGTAACCACTCTTTTTTAATATTTATATTAATGAACCCAGGTTTAGCAAAATTTAGACTCTCTAAAATTGTGTACTCATTGTTGTTTTTATGATTGGAAGCTATTTCATTATTAACCCTATAACAAACTCTCTTGGCAATATCTAGAGGGTTCTGCTTAATTTGTTTTGCTGCCGTCATAGAGGCATTGGTTGCATAGTCTCCCCACTTTTCATCAACAGGATGTTCAAAAGAGGCGTTGTTGGGGAAAAACCCATACTCTTTTATAAAAGCATCTTTGATAATAACCTTAACACTTTCCAAAATCATGTTAGAACTATAGACTACCAAAAAAATTTAAACAATGAGAAACAACGCAAGCAAAACATAATAAAGGGCCATTTCAAAAGTGGTAATTCTAAACCAGGTAGAAGAAAAAGAAAGCTCTCCAAAAAAAGTAACCAGAGTTACAAAAATGGTGAGAAGTATCTTAAGAGGCAAGGCAACCAGTGTTCCAAGAATTGGATCTACCCACTCAAAAGGAATAAAAATAAAACCAAGATAAGTTATGGGAGCAATGAGAAAGGAAATAAAAATATTAGCAAGCGGAGAGACCAGAGACAGCCTTCCAAAATAGTAACTGATTAAAGGTGTCAAAAGCAGATTTGCCGAAAGCGTTTCAGAAAAAGGTTCCAAGACTAGTTTTGGAAAATGTTTAAGTATTGGCAGCTTGGTAAGCAGGTTATTGATTTTTGAGTTAAACAAAATGAGTCCAAGTGTTGAAGTAAAACTGAATTGAAAGCTAATGTCGCTAATTAAGTGAGGGTTAATTGTTAACATAACAATCATTGATGCAATTAATATGTACAACCCTCTTGACTCTCTGCCACAAAGTTTTGAAAACCTGTACATGAGACACATAAATAAAGCTCTTAAAACAGGTGGTGTTGGTCCAACAATATGGACATAGTACAAAACAGAAAATATTGACAAGATAAATGACACTCTTTTACCTAATTTTGATGTTAAAACAAAGAGTGTATTAAATACTATATTTATGTTAAAGCCTGACACCACTACTGTATGAATTGTTCCGCTATTTTTCAGCGCAGTACTCAATTCTAGTGGAATTTGAGACTTAATTCCAAACAAAATCCCCAGTAAAAGAACACGATGCGTAGAGTTAAAATAATTACTAAACAAACTATTCATTCAATAGCATACTGAATAAGTAAATCATAAATACTAAAAGCTTAATTGATTTTTTAAACTATTAGCTGTTTTAAAGGGTATTCCGGATCTTTTCTTAAAATCCTCAAAATCTTTATACGGCCTTGATTTAATAATTTTTTGAGCATAAGAAGAGCCTACTCCGGGTAAAACATCAAGCTCGGCTGCGCCGGCTTTATTTACATTTGTCTTTGAGATATCCGATAAAACCAACCCGGGCTTGCTCACCTCTCCATTACCAGTGAAGACGGTGTTTGCAGCTGACGCTTGAGTATTTGGCACACCAGGAGTCAGAGTGACTGAAAAGTTTTCTGAAATATTTGGGACATACACTTTCATACCATCGTACACTTTTTCCGCTTTGTTTAAGTGCTTGCTAACCCATAATGTATCCGCGTTTTTGGCAAAACCATTAGCCATAAGCAGTAAGTCGTTCAGTCGAGCACCTGGTAAAAGTTTATAAACTCCTGGACTCTTTACCGCCCCTGATATTTCTACAAAAATTTCTTCCATTGGTTGAGTGTTTTTTAACTGGTTGCTTAATAAGGGATCCTTTGATAAAACACTTGGGGATTGCAGCTTGAAAAAGGAATTAAATAACTTTCTAAGCGGAGAGCTCTCAACTGAGAAAACAGTTCTGGTCAAAATCAAAAGTAGAACAAGTAACCCAATTGCAAAATAAATAATATATCTTTTTGTAGAGTTAAAATCATAAAACACCTGTCAAATTATATCACAATATATGTTATATTAATATGGTTTCGTGTTTATGTGAAGCCGAAGGTATTTGTCAATATAAGAACCTTATCAAACATTGTAACAACAATAATTAGGTGTGTTTATAGTTTGGTGATTATTTCTTAAATACCTGTCCTCTCATAGACCAACAGCTAACTTCTATATGTCGTTAATTATTATGAGGACTTGGCCAAAGAGTTTGCTATATTTCAAAAACGTTCTATAAAACGCAATTTTTATGCTTCAATTGCTCTTTAAGGTAAGATCCTTAGAAGTCCGCTCTTACGAATGGTAGGATAATAAGTTCCAAAATTGCCCTAGGATTAGTTAATTTTTAAAAGACGCAAAGTAACCCTACTCTTAGCATCTATAGCAGAGTCTAAAAAGTGCCATTAGGCTTTTTAAAACCAAAGCGTTGTGATTAAGAAGTCTTAAATATAATTTTCAACCCATCTGAAAAATGGAAAAATGCTCAGATAAAAATTCACAACTTTAAAACACGCTATAAGTTATTATTTTGTGTTTCAAAAACGCTTAATCAAACTTCACAAATTTCAACAAAACCATTGACTACTTTTTCATTAATCTTTATCATTTAATTAACCTTTTCAAAGATTGCAACAAAAGGAAAAGATGAACTTTAATCCTGCCTTAAACACCACTTCAAAAAAAAGCTCTGACGGAACCAAAAAAATACTGAGTGTATCAGAAGCTTGTTCAATTCTAAAAATCTCCCCATCCACCCTAAGAAGGCTGGAAAAAGAGGGGAAAATAGCATCTTCCAGACTTACCAACAATTATAGGGTTTTTGATTACCATGAAATTCTTGAACTTAGAGATAACTTGCAAAATGCAAAACTTAAAGATGAAGACTTAAAACTAATTGAGGCTAAGACCAAAAAAGAACATCTTTCTAAATCTTTGAAAATACTTTCCAACAAAGTTGACAATTTCTTTAGAGAACACAACAGAGTTCCAGTTTATACTGGCGCCGGAATTTCTGTGATAACTCTCATACTTACCCTGCTTTTAATTAGACAAATCAATCCAAAAATCAATCTTGAGTACATAACACTAAATCAAGAACTTCTTAAAGTGCTCTCCTCAAGTAAGAAAGCAGAAGAAAACATAATAGATAACGGACAGAAAGTGGTACTTGGACAAGAAGTAAACTCGATTGGTGAAAGTGCATTGGTAACAACTCCTGTAGGCAGCTCTGCAGATGATTCGCAAAAGCTCATTATTATTGATCAGAATAATGCTAGCTTGTACCCATTAGGCGGAGACAACAAGTCACTGGGGACAGATGATAACAGATGGCGATCCATCTTTGCCAAAAAATTTACTTTAGACAAGGAAGGCGCACTGTTCTTAGACGGCCCGGTTGACGTTCAGGCTAATGTTGTAATTGATGATTCACTTAAAGTCAGAGATACGTTTGAAGCGCAGGATAGAGTAATTTTGGGATCAAGCAGTTCCGACATTATTACAATCAACGGTACTTCCACTTTTAATGCCCTAGCTACTTTTACATCCAATCTAACTGTTGGCGGTACAGCTACTCTTAACGGGCTGACAAATTTAAACGGCAACGTAACAATCGGAGGAGATTTGACTGTAACCCAAGACCTAACTATTGAAGGTGACCTGTCAAGCATTAACGGAGTATCCTACTCTTGGCCCACAACTCCAGGTTTATCAAGTACTGTTCTTACAAATGACGGCTCCGGAAATCTTACTTGGTCACCGGGAGGAGGAGGTGGTGGCTCAACTGCTTGGTCATCAATAACAGCCCCAACAGGGGCGCTTTCGCTCTCTATGGGTTCTAATGCTTCCACTTTTACATACAGCGCCGCAACAGGTTCTACCAACCTTTTTAATCTAACCGACACAGCTTCAAATACCGGAACCGGTTATCTTTTAAACATTTCTACAGCAAGCTCCTCTGCTCTTAATCCATTAAGAATTGTTTCTGCAGGGGTACAAGCTCTTTCTGTGAATTCAGCCGGCAATGTTGGGGTAGGCACAACTGCTCCAGGCGTTAAACTTGATGTTGTTGGAACAGCCAGAGCAACCACCCTCAATGCAACCTCAACTTTTACTCTGGCTTCAGAGTCAATTACCGATATAACAGGCACCGGACTTACCAATAACGGTGGGTCTCTTGAAGCCAGCCTTGGAACATCTGTAGATTTGGGTTCTGAAGTTACAGGAACTCTCCCAGTTGGTAACGGAGGTACAGGCGCATCAACTTTTGCTTCAAATGGAATCTTGTTTGGCAACGGATCTTCTGCAATTGGAACTACCTCTGCCAGCACTAACGGTCAACTGCTTCTTGGGGTAACTTCTGGAGCACCTGCATTTGCCTCCATGTCGTCTGATGCAACCATCTCAAGCTCGGGTGTTCTCACAATAGCTTCTGATGCTGTGGCTCTAACAACAGACACAACCGGAAATTACGTTCAAGCTATAACAAACGGATCCGGAATTGCAGGTGGCAATGGAGGGAGCGAAGGTGCCAATTTAACATTGTCTTTAGGTGCGTTATCTTCTAATTGGGATCAGACAGGTGCGTTTGACATAATTTTGAACAATTCTTCTAGCGAGGTTAGAATTCTTGAGTCTGCCGGCGGCGTCTTTTATGGAACGCTTGATGTGGACGATTTAGCTTCAGACGCTTCCTACACTTTTTCAGGTACTAGCGGTTTGGTGCTAACAAATGCTAATTATTCTGGTACTCTTGATTCTGTCTATGTAAATGTAGCTGAATCCCCTGCTGCAGGAGACATTTCCGGTTCATTTTCTGCGGGACTTACAGTAGGCTTAAATACTGTGGCGCTTGGGTCTGACACTACCGGTGATTATGTTGCTTCTTTCACAGCCGGGGGTGGACTAACCGGAGATGCTTCCGGAGAAGGTTCTGCTCCAACATTGGCGGTTGGAACTGGCATAGGAATTACAGTAAATGCTAATGACGTTGCTGTTGATGTTTCGTTCTCCCCAACCTGGACTGGAGCTCATACCTTTACTCCGGGATCTACATCAGATATCACTCTTAACACGGATTCGGACTCTACTCTTGTTGTCACAGGACTAACATCTGCCGCAGGTACTTCTC
>JBBTST010000017.1:0-29738 GCA_038064575.1 Patescibacteria group bacterium | reverse complement strand
GAAGAAATTATGTTAAAAGAGGTTGGGTGGGGAAATTCGTATTGAATTCAGCTGACACTAAATTCAGAAGAAATCTTTGAATCCTAGTGCTATAATCTTTTCAGTGCAAGTTAACACTGACCCCGGAAAAATTGATGAAATACTATCGCGCGCAACTGTTGATGTCATTGTGAAAGAAGAGCTCAGAAAAGAGCTCTCTTCAGGAAGACCGCTTAAAATTTATCTTGGCACAGACCCCACAGGTGGGGACCTTCACTTGGGACACGCTACAATTCACCTGAAACTCAGGGATTTCCAAGAACTTGGTCACAAGGTAACCTTGCTTGTTGGAGACTATACAGTACTTGTGGGGGATCACTCGGACAAAACAGAAGAAAGAGTTGAGCTTAAAAGAGGAGAGATTGAAGAAAACATGAAAACCTACAAAGAGCAGTTTGGTAGAAGCGTTGATTTGACTCAGGTTGCTTACAGATACAATTCAGAGTGGCTTGCTAAACTTAGTTTCAATGAAATTATTGAACTTTCCAAAATTTTCACTTTGCAACAAATGACGGAAAGAGACGCTTTTCAAAAGCGCGTAAAGGCTGGTAAACCTGTGGGTTTTGATGAACTCTTATACCCTATAATGCAAGGTTATGACGCATACGCACTTCAAACTGACATACAGATAGGCGGAACCGATCAGTTGTTTAACCTACAAGCCGGCAGAAAAATAATGGACTACTTTAAAGTCAAACCTCAGGCAATTATTACTTGTCCGTTACTTGTTGGAAACGATGGCAGAAAAATGGGTAAAAGCCTTAAAAATTACATTTCTATAAATTCAAGCGCCAAAGATAAATACTTTGGGATTATGACCATAGTTGATGAAATAATTATAAATTACTTCACTCTTTTAACCCGCGTTCCAATGGATGAAATAGCCCAAATGCAACGCTCCCTTGATGAGAACTCAGTAAATCCCAGAGACTTAAAAATGCGACTTGCCTTTGAAATTACCAAACACTTTCATGGAGTTGATCAAGCACATAAAGCGCAAGCTGAGTTTAAAAAGGTGGTGCAAAACAAAGAACTGCCGGAAAGTATGGCTCAAATGAATCTTTCTGACTTGCTTAAAATGACCACTGAACTTGAGGTTGGTGAGGTTGGAAAAAACAAGTATCAACTGCTCAAAGTTATTGCCTGTTCCCAAGTTATACCAAGTAATGCTGAAACCAGAAGATTAATTGAACAGGGGGGTGTGGAAATTAACGGGGATAGGGTTACTGACATACAACACGTCTTTGAACCTAAAAAAGGAGACATAATAAAAGTTGGAAAGAAAAAATACATAAAAATAATATGAAACTCATGAAAAAACTTAGGAAGAAAAAGACTCTTTGGATAATAATCTCTTTCATAGCGGGGATCTCGCTTGTTGCGTCAAGCATTGCACCAGCCTTTATTAGATAGGCTATATGAGTTTAAGCTTAAGAGATAGCGTTTCCAGGCTACAAAAAGTCGGGCCTGCTTACTCCAAACTCCTGCAAAAACTTGAAATTTTCACAGTCCGTGACCTCTTGTATCATTTTCCCTTCAGATATAACGATTACTCTAAAACTAAAGCTATTGACAAATTAATTGAGGGTGAGGAGGTCACAGTTTCAGGGGAAATTGAAGCCATTCAAAACGTTCTCACAAGAAATCACAAGAAATTAACTCTTGCAAAACTAAAAGATTCACAAGGAAAAGATATTGATCTGATTTGGTTTAATCAGTTTTACTTAGCAAAAACTTTGAAAAAAGGGCTTAAATTAAATGTTTCAGGAGTTGCAACTATATTTAACGGCAAGCTGTCATTCATCTCCCCCGAATACGAACTGATAAAACTCTCTGAACCAATACATACCGGCAGACTAGTTCCTACCTACCAAGAAACTTATGGCATAAGCTCCAAAATGTTGCGAATTCTTACCAACTTAACCCTTCCCCTCACAGATTTAACAAGTGAGGATATTTTGCCATCTGAGCTGCTAATCAAGTATAGCTTTCCCTCCTTTGAAGAAAGCATCAAAGAAATCCATTTCCCAACAAGTTTTGAAAAAAACCAAATGGCAAGAAAAAGATTTGCGTTTGAAGAAGCGTTTTTGTATATGCTAAGGCTTGAAAGACTCAAAAAGGAGCACAATCTTAAAAGTGCCAAAAAAACCTTCCACAACGCTTCAAACCTCATTGCTGATTTCATTAATCTGCTGCCATTTACACCTACAAACTCTCAACTGTTAGCCCTAAAGGAGCTCGCTTTTGACATAGAGGCAAAAAAACCCATGAACAGACTTTTGCAGGGGGATGTAGGTTCAGGCAAAACGGCAATTGCCATGTTTGCAGCTTTTGTAGCAGCAAACCACAATTCAAAAACATGCATCATTGCACCCACTGAAATTCTGGCTCTCCAGCATTTTGAAAGTTTCAAAGCTCTTTTTAAAAATTCGGGTTTTAGCATAGGCATTAACACAGCTTCAAATAAAACCAAGGAGGCATGTCTCATTACAATTGGCACACACGCAGTGCTTTATAAAAAAGAGGAACTGGGCAAGTTTGATATGGTAATAATAGATGAACAACACAAGTTTGGTGTGGGACACAGAGCACAACTTGCTAATGCCTCAGAAACTGAGGCTCCACATACTCTTTCCATGACGGCAACACCAATTCCAAGAACTTTGGCTCTTACGCTTTTTGGCAATCTTGATATAACAACGCTTTCAGAAAAGCCTGCCGGCAGACAAAAAGTTGCAACTTTTGTTGTTGCAGCAGAAAAAAGAACTGCTTGCTATACATGGATTGAAAAAACAATCGTGGAATCGGGCGGACAAGTACAAGCTTTTATAGTCTGCCCTTTAATAGAAGAATCGGAAGTTGAAAGCTTAACAAATGTTAAAGCTGCCAAAAAAGAATATGACAACCTTTCTCAAAAAGTTTTTATAAAGTTAAAAGTGGGACTCATTCATGGGCAGATGAAACCCACTGAAAAGGAAAAAGTCATTCAAGACTTTAAGAATAAAAGACTAAACATACTGGTTGCAACTCCGGTAATTGAAGTTGGCGTTGACATACCCTCTGCTTCAATTGTAGTTATAGAAACTGCGGAAAGATTTGGCTTATCCCAGCTTCATCAAATCAGAGGCAGGGTTGGCAGAAATTCAAATAAAGCATACTGTCTAATTTTTACTGAAAGTCAAAGTAGTCAAACCATTAAAAGACTTAAACTACTTGAAAAGACAGATGACGGGTTTCAGCTCTCAGAAGAAGATTTAAAGCTAAGAGGCCAGGGTGAACTTGCAGGTTTTGCCCAACACGGCCATATAAGATTTAAACTCGCAGACCCCTTTAATTTAACGCTCATGAAATCCGCTCAACAGGAAGCAAAAAAGATGTTTTCCAAGATCCAAGACTATCCTTTGCTCTATGGACAAATTTATGAGAAAACTGACACAGTAGCAAATTAAGAAAATATGAGCTTAAGAGTTTCTGCGGGACTGGCAAAATCAAAACCTCTTAAAAGCCCTGACATTCCGGGGATCAAGCTGACACAAGAAATAGCAAGGCTGGCAGTATTTGCAATTATTTCAGATGGCATTACAGAGGCTTCCTGCCTTGATCTTTTTGCAGGTTCAGGTGTTGTTGGGATTGAGGCTTTAAGCAGGGGGGCCGCAAAGTGCGATTTTGTTGATCACAATATAGAGGCTACAAAAACAATTAAAGAAAACCTAAAACTTTCCGGCCTAACAAACAAGGCTACTGTAGAAACAGCCGATGCTCTAAAATATGTTGCCAACACAGCGTACAAATATGATTTGGTTTTTTTAGATCCTTTTTATCATTTGACCCAACACAAACATCTTTTTAAGCTCTTGCCTAAAATTCTTAAAAAAAACGCAACAGTAATTTTCTTTCATGGCGCTAATCTAAATGTTGATGAGCTTATCACAGGCTCCACCTTGATAATCAAAGACAGTAGAAAATATGGCGCAACCACAATCTCAATCCTAGTTGACAGGAGTCACTAAAACCCTTAATATCCCAGTTGCTATGACGCCACTTCCAAAAAGAAAATTCTCTAAAGGCAGGACAAGAAGAAAAAGAAATAGCCACTATAAAAAAGAGGCTGTCCAAACCGTAAAATGCAAAAACTGCAATACGGATAAGCTTTCTCATAGGCTTTGTCCAAGCTGCGGGAAGTAAGCAAAGATAACTCTTGACATAGTGGCATAAATTGACAAATCTTTAAGGGAGAAAGACTTATGATGCAAAATAGCGACCCTAGGCATAACGCTCGGATATTGGCTCTGTCTTCCATCTTTGGATGGTCTTTTATGTCCTCAAATAGCGAGGATACCGAACAAGTAGCGCTTGAAACCTTGGATATAAAAGACTATGATAAGGAACTCTTTGAACTTCTTATGAAGGGAGTCAAAGAAAACATAGATACCATAGATAGTATAATCGCTGATGCTGCACCCGAATGGCCAATTGACAAAATCCCAAAAATTGACCTTATTGCTTTGAGAATCTCAGTTTTTGAGCTATATATTGCAAGAAACACACCGCCAAAAGTGGCTATAGATGAAGCAATTGAGCTTTCCAAAGAATTTGGAAATGACACATCCCAAAAATTTGTGAACGGGGTTTTGGGAAACATAGTAAAGCTGTACAAGATTGTATGAAAGACATTTTAGAAAAAATCAAAGAAATTGTTTCTGAAAGAACAGGGGTAGAAAGAACTGACATTAAGCCTGACTCCTTTTTTAACGATGATCTAAATGTTAATGAGTTGGAACTTTCTGAAATTGTTTCTGAGCTTGAAGAAGTTTTTAATATTGAGCTTG
Organism: Patescibacteria group bacterium; assembly: GCA_038064575.1. GTDB lineage: Bacteria > Patescibacteriota > WWE3 > UBA101185 > 2-01-FULL-41-18 > JBBTST01. Next base: position 24,870 of record JBBTST010000017.1, on the reverse strand, counting down.
ATATTGATCTGATTGATATTAAATCCATAGCGGATCTGATTCACGCAATTCATGACAAGATTGAGTAACTATATATGGAAATTGATGTTAAAAAAATAGAAGAACTCCTTGAAGTAAAGTTTAAAGATAAGGAACTTGTTAAAACGGCCTTTACACACAGATCTTTTTTAAACGAGCATCCGGATTATAAAAACCCATCAAATGAAAGACTAGAGTTTTTAGGGGATGCTATTTTGCAATTCCTCTCATCCGAATTTTTATACCATAATTACCCAAAAGCGCCAGAGGGCAATTTGACAAACTTCAGAGCAGCACTTGTAAATACAACCTCTCTTGCAGAAGAGTCAAGAAGGCTTGGCTTTGGGGAGTTTTTATTTTTATCTCACGGGGAGGAGGCATCAGGCGGAAGAAACAGAGAATACATTTTGGCCAACACTTTTGAAGCGGTGATTGGTCTTATTTATCTTGAAAATGATGTGGAAACAGTAAGGGTATATCTGACCAAACAGCTTTTCTACAAAGTTAAGCACATTGTTGAAAACAACAAGTATAAAGATTTTAAGTCAGCAGTTCAGGAGCTATCCCAAGCCAAGATGAATCAGACCCCTCTTTATAAAGTAGTTGACCAATGGGGACCTGATCATAACAAAACTTTTAAAGTAGGCATATATGTTGGCGAGAAGCTTTTTGGAGAAGGGGAGGGCTCAAGTAAACAACGGGCGGAGCAGATGGCAGCCAAAAACGCGCTAGACAATCTGATCCAGTTAAAGTAGAATTTGGCTTGCCGGGAAGGCAAAAGCTTTATTATGAGTGTAACAATACGACTTTCAAAAATAGGCAAAAAGAACAGCCCCTCTTATAGGATAGTGGTTTGCCCTACAAAATCAAAAAGAGACGGGGAGAATTTGGCTATTCTGGGCTTTTTCAATCCTTCAAGCACACCTTCTCTATTTGAATATGATAAAACCAAGTATTTGGAATGGGTCAAAAAGGGAGCTATGGTCAGCCCAGCAGTTGAAAAGCTTATTAATGGAACTTATCAGTTTAAAAAATACCAACCAAAGAAAGCCCAAGAGGAAGCTAAGTAACAATGAAAGAATTTTTGGAGTTTCTGGTTAAAGCAATTGTTAAAAATGAATCAGAAGTTGTGGTTGAAGAGATAATTGATGAAGCAAGCGGCATTCTTTTAAAGCTTAAAGTAGCACAGGAAGATATGGGCATAATAATTGGTAAAGAGGGAAGAACAATCAAGGGTTTAAGAAACCTACTCAAGGCTAAAGCTATCAAAGAGGATCAAAGAGTTAACATTGTGCTTCTGGATGAGGGAAATATCCACCCCGAACAGGAATAGTAAACCTCAACTCAAAATCAAACAATAAAGTTTACATTAGCACCTTGAAAGCTCTACAATGAGTAAATTAGAAAGTTATGAAAAAACTGTCCGCAATAGCTTTTTTACTAATAATAACAAGCGTTATTCTATTCAACCTCAGTATAAAAAAAAGAGGGTTTTACCTCAATAATTGCAAAACATCCCGTACTGATGTGGAAGCTGTTGAAAAATTTAATTTTAATAAGTGTCCTATCCAAAAATATTCTTACGGTGGGGTAAGGACCAATGTTGAAACTACCTGTGGCACAGGCACAAGTTATAGGGGTTTTACTAATACTGAGGTAAAAGAGTCCGTTTTTTCCAGTTTAGCCTCCACTCAAGATCTTGAAATTCTTAAGGTTACAAGCCTACCTACCATTGATGACAGCGAATATTTTAAAGACCTCAAAATGTACAACTGCAAAGATATTAAATTAAAGGCGGCAAAAGTTTATAAGTGTGAAGAAAGTCAAAGCACTTCTATACTGACAGGAAACTACACTCGTAAAGTACTGTCCTTTTCTATAGATGGCTATAGCAATTATATTTCTAAGGGTATTATAATTCATAATGGGAATATTATTGAGATAACGGAGGTTACCAAATCTCCAATTGATGGAGTTAACAGAATAGAGAGCTTAAACAAGTGTATTGTTAATGAGGTTGGGATATTTTAGGTCTCTGGGGAATATATGAAAACTGCTTATAACCTTCTCCTAATTAAACTTTTGTTACTCTTAACCTTTGTTCTGACTTTTAATTTGTTGCCTGCAAATTTTTCACGAGCAGATAATGTGTGCGGTTGTCCAGAAGACTCAGAACCAGGCTGTCAATGCGTTTGTCCAAATGAGAACACTTGCGGCAACGACTCGTGTCCAGGTTGGCCAAATCCCCCCTGTGGACCAGGAGGTCCTGGCGGAGGCTGTACAGATCAGTGGTCTGATTGGTCAGGTTGGTCTGCTTGCAACACCACCTGCGGAGCAGGAACTCAGTCAAGATCAAGATCCTGCACAGACACCTGCGGAAACTCATGCGGAAGTGAATCTCAAACCCAAGCATGCAACCCGGGGACTTGCCCTGTAATTTCCGGAGGGCTTTGGGAACTTCCTGAAGGCGGAAGTTGCCTAAGTCCTCAGACAAAAAGAATTAATTCCACTATTGACACCGATAGGGTAACCAAAGGAGCTGCCTGGGGGAGCATCAATATTGTAGAACCAAATGCGGTTTATAGCCTAACTGCCTCAACAAATTTAATCAGCAATCCTGCAAATTCTATGTGTGTAACCAATAATATTGCGCCCAGCCTCTCAGAATTTGGAAGTACTGCCAGATACAGACTCAGATGCATAAACACTTCCGGTGCAGGAGTTACCTCTCAATATTGCGGGAATGCAGGCGGCATGTCGCCCGGCGTAAACTACACAGTGAACCTTGGCTTTGAAGTAATAACTCCCGGCTGGTTTCATGTAATTCAAGGGGATATTTTTGGCGGATGTTCCGGAGCCTGCACTAATGGAATATCACTTCTTCTTCCTCAAACAAGTGCAACAAGCACATACACAACAAACCCCATTTATTTACTTGATGAAAGTGCTTCAACCGCCTCTCCCTCAAGAGGTTTGGCGGTTACACCAAAAGTCTTGAGTGTCAAAAGTGCTGGCGGTGCTTTTGAAAATAGAGTTTCAGACGGAGACGCAACTAACAAAAATTATAATGTGGCTATATATGCTAACAGTAAATTTATCTGGCCAAGCACAGGAGGTTTAGCTAATTTTTCCCCTCCTGTTGGCGCTACACAAATAACAGGTGCAAGCTGTACAAATTTCTTCTCTTCTCCAAATGGGCTTGGGTCTCCTACTTTTCCTATGGATAGGGTTTATTATATGACCGGTGCTTGTTTTACAACCGCAGCAACCGGAGCCAACAGACAGTACAGAGGAAACGGTGCAGCCTTGCTGTATGTTACGGCAAACGCTCCGGGAGATTCAGGCGGGGCAACTCAAAACGTAACAGTAGCTAACAGCCTTACAAGAACATCGGGTGCAAATTCAAGACTTGTGATTCTGATTGACGGATCCCTCACTATTGCACAAACTGTGGGGAGCGCTGCAGTTTCTCTATCCAGCCTGACACCTCATATAGACGCAACACTAATCACAAAAGACAGGGTTTTGGTAAACTGCACAAACGCAGGCCAAATATGTGACACAACTCTGGTTGTGGGAGGCTCAGTCCTTTCAAAGGAACAAACCGCGGCAGCAGGCACTCTAAGTTTATTAAAAAGAAGAACTCCAAACACATCCTATCTGCCAACTGAAATATTTATGTTTAATCCACAGGACATAGTGGCCTTAAACAATTTGACTAACTCGGGCATACTAAGTAATCTAAGCATTGAAGACATTAAATGGCAAACAAAGTAACTATGAAAAAAACACTCCTGGCCCTTTTGGTAATTACGCCTCTGTTTTTTTTCTCCTCAAAACAGGGAAGAGCCGGCATACTTGAGTCATTAATAAATTTAGTTTCTCCCTCTCAAAATGCCTCCACTCCACAGATCCAGCAGAATGCAGCACAAGAGCCTCCTGTATGCAAGCCAAGAGAACCTGCACTTTCAGGACTTTTAGCATTTCCAAACGACCAATCTTTTTGTTCAGTCACCCCAACCTTCGCACAAGCCAACGTAGCCTACAGTGTAACCCCCTCAGACTCTTTTGCCATTCTTAAATCTTCCTGGAAAATTGTTAACCCGGTAAGCAAGGCAAAAAATGGCGCTACCACAACTAAACTTGTCACAGGATCAGGAGTAGAGACGCTCTCCGGAGAGTGGCCGGGCATTGACTCTTCAGACACACTGGTAGAGCTTACATTTACAAGCAGCCTTCTAAATCCTGACAATGGGAAAATATTGGCAACGGATTCTTTTACTTACACCTGGAATCCAGCCACAACCTGTCCTCCACAAGGCTTGGAACTTTCAGGAAAGGTTTGGGAACTGCAAAAGGGCCAAACCTGCGCTACAACTTCAGGCAGCAGAACAAAAATAAACCCACAGCCCGGAGACAAAGTGCAAAAAGTGGGTTCTATCTCCTCAAACATTTCTGACTCAGACGGGTCTTATAAACTTACTGATCCGGCAATCACCAATCCAAGTAATCAACTCTGCGCAACAGCACTTAAGCCGGACCTGGTGAAGTGGGGATCATCGGCTTTTTATAAAATAAAATGTGTTGATGGAACGGTTGGTACACCTCTCACCCCAAACTGTGCTAACCTTGGCCCTTTGGCCCCAAGCGGAACTTACACAGTTAATTTAGGTTTTGAGGTTGTTGCCAAGGGCTGGACTCATGTGCTTATGGGAGATATTTATGCGGGCTGTCCAAGCTGCCCCTCCAACGCTATTTCCCAGTTAGTGCCAAAAAAAGACCCAACAAGCGCCTATGACACAGATGTAATTTATTTTCTGGATAGTGACACCCCAACAAACTCCCCATCAATGGGTGTAGCTATAGCCAAAGGAGATATAGTTGTAAAAGATCCTGATGGCAACACAAGAATTTCAGACGGAGACAGTTCAAACAAGAATTATAATGTTAAAAACTATCAAGAGAACAAGCTTATATGGCCTTTTGTTTCCTCTCTCAATCAGTTTCAACCTCCGGTAGGAGCAAAAGAGGTCACAAACTGTTCAAACTTTTTTTCAGGATCTACAAAAACACAGCAAACCTACTATATGAGTAAAAGCTGTTTTGGAGAGGCAACAGCAAGCAATGTCAAGTACAAATTTGACGGTAGCGGGGCAGTTGTTTTATACATAATCAACGCAGGAAGTCTTAATATTAAAAATGAGCTTGTAAGCCAGACCAACAACAGGCTGATACTAATGGTTGATGGCGAGGCAGTGATTGATCCGGGCCTTGGAACACAAACACCAAAGCTTTCAAATCTGTCACCCCAGATTGACGCCACAATACTTGCCAAGGATGGAATTCTCATTGACTGTGACAGAGAGGAAGGCACTTGCACAGGCAATGATTCTACTTTTGTGTTACAGGGGGCACTGCTTTCCAAGAAAGATATAGTTTTGAACAGACTAAGAGGCCTTGACACAAATGAATTTCCATCCGAGATAGTAAAATACGCGCCTGAAGATTTGATCTATTTAAACGAGTTTAACAAAGACGGGAAAATATCGGGCTTGCATATTCAAAGAGTTACATGGCAAACTAGATAGTGTTAGTATTTATATGATGACTTCTGCCTCAAACCAAAAAGGTCAAACGCTTATTTTTGTAATACTTATAATGACCATTGCCCTTGCAATAGGTATTTCAATCTCAAACAGAACAGTTTCCACAGTAAAAAGGACTACAAATGTTGATAGTTCTTCAAGGACACTGGCTGCAGCTGAGGCTGGAATAGAATCTGTTCTTACAAGAACAGTTACAGACCTTAATTCAAGTATTTCCGGATCTGCCACCGATTGCACTTCAGCCTACACTACCACATATCCTGCTACAAGCGGGTCTGCTGACATCACAACAAAGGCGAGTATTTCAATCAAAAGGTATGGCTGTCTTACCACTTCGGCTCCAAACAACAAATACGTTTATGATGTAGAACAGGATAATGTTTTAGAACTTAAGTTTGACCATGGAGCTTCCTTAATACCAAATAATATTAATTTAAATATAACCTGGAAATATCCAAACGCTGCCACAGCCTCAAGTCTGTATCTTATGGAAATTTCCGGATCAAACATGAATAATCTTGAGGTGTTCAGAAAGGGGTATAGAGCAGGTTCTCAGGCAAACAACTTTGAGCTGGTATTAAATCCGTCATCTACAGGCTTTAATTACCAAACTAGGACACATCCAAGAGTTTTAAGAATTTTAAGTCTATATAGCCCCTCAACTGTAACTGTTACCAATAATACGGCAGGAGTTACACTTCCTTACCAGGGCTTTGAAATTACCTCCACCGGAATACTGGGGGATAGCACGTTAACAGGCTTGGGCAGCAAAGATTTAGTTAGAAGATCCGTGGTAGTCAAAAGAAGCCTTCCTTATCTTCCTGCAATATTTAACTTTGCCCTTTACTCTCAAAACGGCAGCTTGTCTAAGTAACCTATGGATTTAAACTATGCAAAGCCTCCTAACCAAGAAGACATTTCCTAAGTTACTGCTCGTTTCTCTTTTTGCACTTCTTTTCACAAAAGCGCAGGTGAAAGCCCAGTTAGACACAACAGCCCCAACAAGTTCTATCACCCTAAATCCAACAAGCCCAGATGGAGACAACGGTTGGTATGTTTCCCCCGTGGACATAACAATAACCTCAGATGATCTGGACTCAGGAGTAAGCAGCATAAACTGGTCTATTGATGGTGGCCCAACACAATCCCAAGTATTTAATAACACTTTAAATCAGGTCCAAAATCCAAGTTTTGAAACAGCAGGAGCACCTCTTGATCTTTGGGAAAAGACAAATGATGATGGGATAGCCCTGTTTACTCAAGACCCCACTTTTGCCCCCGGTTTTGACTCAAATTCGGCAAAAATTGAGTCAACCGTAACAGGGTGGCATGCTTTCAACAACCAGACCAACTACATAGTTACTTCACCTTATCAAAACATGACCTCAAGCATTTGGGTAAAAACTGATACTGCCATAGGAAACGCAAACTATAAAGTTTACTTAATTTATGACAATGGTCTTGGGGGAACTGCCACACAGCTTTTAGCAACAAGCTCAAGCGTAACCGGATCTGCAGACTGGCAAAAATTAACATTAAATTTTAGTACTAACAACTCTGCAACACTTGGCGTATACCTTGACCTTGGTTTAGATGGGATTGGTACAGTTTGGTATGACGGAGTTTCAGTTTCCTCTTCCTTAACAAACCCTTCAACAAACTTTGCCATCTCTCAAAACGGCAGTCACACTCTTTCTTACTGGGCACTTGATAACGCTAATAATGAAGAGCTTCCTCACAAAACATCCAGTTTTAAAATAGACACCAAAGCGCCTTCCAGATGGACTAACTTTACATTGACAGAGGCCGGGAACAACCACACTTTCATAGTGTCCATAAAAGTAAGCGACACAACCTCAGGCCTTGACGTGTCAACCGCAGAGTTTCAGTATTCGGTAGATCAGGGGGTAACCTGGGGCTACTACACACCTTTATCAAGCTGTAGCGGTTCTTTTAATTCTGGCTGGACCAACCCGTCTGTCTCACCAAGCTCGGACGGATCCACAACAGTAACCCTCACAACTGCTGCAATTGATTTTTGCAACAGCAACTGGACTGCAACTAAGGAAATTCGCTTTAGGATCAAAGATATGGCAGGAAACTTATCTCAAAGTCCTGATTTTACTATCAACGGAGCCTGGGTGAGGGTTGCCGGCGGGGGAGCTTACTCAAATTACAATATAGCAATGCTTAGTGCATCAGAAGGTGGCTACCTTGCAGGGGCCAAAGAGGGAGTATCAAATATCACTACCACAAACAACTGGTATCTTGAAGATTACGAGATCTTAAGCTTTGATAACTATTCTGCTTGGTATTCAAAATACCCAACCACAACAAGTCTGCCAAGCGGCAAACTCCCAACCGTAAGTGGAAAATATAGAGTAAATTCAGACTTTACCATAGCTTCAAGCACTATACCAAACGGTCTTTCCACCACGCAGAATTTATCTTCGGTAGTATTTGTCAATGGAGATCTAAACATAAACACCAACTATTCACTCCACGCAACAAGTGGGATAATTTTTATAGTCAGCGGAGATATTTCAGTTTCTTCAAGCACCTCTTCAATAGACGGCTTTTTTATAACCGACGGTCAGTTTGACGGAGGAACCGGAACTACTGCCCTAACAGTTACCGGAGGCGTGCAAGCTGACTCCTTCAACTTAAAAAGAAGCTTAAACGGTAGTCAAAACTCCTCAAATCCCGCAATCACATTTAATTATGTAGCAAAGTACCTTGTAGTTGGCAAAAATCAGCTGACAGCAAATTTTGGAGTTAAGTGGCTTGAGGTTGAGTAGGTTACTGTTTGTTGGAAAGCAATTTCATTGATGTTAAAATTTGTGAGAGGTTAATCCTGCCATTATGAACATAGTTGGTTTAGACTTAGGAATTCATTCAATTAAGGCCGTAGAGCTCAAGAAAGAAAAAGGGAAAAATGAGCTTAATAAATATGGTATTTTAGAAAAACTTGTTCCCAGTCTTTCTTCAGATCAAGAGGATGAAATTGCAAGGTATTCTAAAGCATTATCTGATTTTTATGATGAACATAATTTTTCTACAAGAAGCGTGATTGTTGCTCTTCCTGAAACCAGTGTTTTTACAAGAGTTATAAAAGTTCCAAAGATGAGTGAGAAAGATCTTAAAAGTGCTATCAACTATGAAGCAGAACAATACATACCAGTTCCTTTGAAAGACGTTAATTTTGACTTTCAGATAATTGAAGATGATACCAATGACAAAAACAGCATGAGTGTAATTTTAGTAGCAGCTACAAAGATTTTGATAAGTAAGTACGTAAAAGTATTAAAAAACTCAAAACTTTCTACTGTTGGTATGGAGCCTGAAACACTGGCTATAGCAAGAGTGGTAGGGGATACCAAAGAGCAGCCAAACCCATCAATTGTAGTAAGCATTGCGGCAAGTGAAACAAATATCATAATCACACACAAGGGAATAGTCAGGTTTACAAGAAATATTTCAACAGGAGGTGACGCACTAACAAGAGCCGTGTCACAAAACCTGGGGTTTGATTTTTCACAGGGAGAGGAGTACAAAAAGACTTATGGCATTGATCCAAATCAAGTGGATGGAAAAGTATTTAACGCTATAAAACCCGTTTTTGATATAGTTTTAGATGAGATTAAAAGAGCCTATTTCTTCTATACAACACATAACCCAGGTGTTAACATGAGAAGAGTAGTAGTTTGTGGAGGAACTGCCCTGATGCCCGGACTATTGTACTATCTAACAACTAATCTATCCATAGAGGTTGAGTTAGGTAATCCGTATACTAACATTACTTTTTCCTCCAAATTACAAAAAGAAAAGCAAAGTTTGCTTGACCGCGGGCCGTTCTTTGTTACGGCTTTAGGACTTGCCATGAAGGACTTATAAAAATATGCCAGAGTCACAAATAGATCTGATACCGGCTGAAGAAAAACTTCAAAGGTCAAAAGATAAAGCAAAGAAAGCAGGAGTTGTAGTTACGTTGATAATGTTTTTGTTGGTATTGGCAGGATCCGTTGGCATCTCTTTCTATTTGAGGAGCATAGATGGGGAGCTTGCGGTTGCAAATCAAAATGTAGAAGATAAAAAGAAAAGAATTGGCGACAGGGCGGAAATAGAAATAAGAGCCAGGAATTTAGACTCAAAATATAACTACCTAACCGATATTTTTAAAAACAGGCTATATTATTCAATACTTTTAAGTGAGCTGTCAAAAAGAGTGCCTTCAAATGCGCATATCTCAACTATTGATTCATCGGAACCTGAAACTCTCAACCTTTCAGGGGACTCAACAGATTATGTAGCCTTAGCTAAGCTTTTAAACGCCTTAGCATCCTCAGAATATGCAAGTCCCTCCGCAACAGCAAACCCTCAACAAAATTTATTTTCATCAGTGACAATAAATACTGTAACACTGGACCCTAATGACTCCCGAGCAAAATTTAACCTTGTTATAACAGTTGATACTGAAAGGCTTAAAAAATAAGTTTATGGATTTAAATACAGGCATTAAAAAACCAAGAGTTCAAAAAGCGTTCTTAGTTGGGACTGTCTTTCCGTTGGCACTTTTGCTTGGTACGGTTCTACTTTTCTTTTTTGTGTTATATCCAAAATATAAAGAGCTTCCTCAAAAAAGAGATGATATAGTTAAACTTAAGCAGAAGGCAGATGCCCTGGAAGGAAAAATAAAAAAACTTAATGATCTTGTGGATTTTAAAGATGTTTTGCAGGAAAATTCGGATCTTTTAGACGCAGCAATGCCCTCTCAAGCGGAGGTTCCCATACTTCTTACGCAGGTTCAGCTAATAGCAACTGAGGCTGGTCTAAATATTAAGAATTTATCCTATTCCTCCTCATCTGACTCAGGTGAGAAAAGTGGTGAAGTGAACGTACTTTTATCAGCTGACGGCAACTTTAACCAGGTTACAGCTTTTATTTCCTCGGTGGAGAAGGCAGCAAGGCTTATAGACATTTCAACTATCAGACTTACTGCAATAGAAGAAAATAAGACTGATGAACTTGCAACAGGAAAACTTGAGATATCATTAGGCTTAAAGTCCCCCTACTTCTTTGTTGAATCAAAGGCAACAACTGAAGATGCAATAACAATCGACCTTAACAATTCTGATTTTGCCGCTTTCATGAACAGACTTAAAGAGTTAAGAATTTACAAAACCACAGTTGATACCACCAACATAGGCAAAGAAAATCCCTTCAGCAAGTAAATAGCTAATTTTGTAAGCTAGTATCGCCTGAAGTGGAGAACAAAGTAAAATCAAAAATTGGAGAGAGGAAAGGCTTACTTTTTATCAGTTTTAATGTTCTTCTAACCTGTCCTGTCTGCCCTGTAACTGAAATTAAATAACCTTGCACTGGAATACTGGCTCCGTTTTTTGGCACCACATGCAAAAATACATTGTTATATAAAGCTTTTAATCTCATAAATTGAGGAGAAGTTTTTGGAGAGATGGTAAAGCAGTTAGGATAAGATAAGTCCGGAGTTGCAGCCATAAAACCATTGGCCGTAAAAAGCGTAGCAGCTGAATTATACGCATAGTAAGAAATTGAATACGGAGCGGAGGAACCATAGATATAAGTCACATAAACAGAGGGGTTTGATCCTGAGATAGCGTTGTCCCAACACAGCTCCACACTTGCGCTACCTGAATAGCTTGTCATTGAAATCTCATAAACGGAGTTTTTATCAATTGACACATCAAAAGTTTGAGTGGAATTGCCGGCATAAGAGAGTGTAGCCGTGGCGATTGATGTTACTCCATCATTTCCCGTAATGGTAAGGCCACAGTCGGTGGTGCAGTTGCTATTTGTGATATATGAATCAAGAGTAGCAGACGGGATAGTTAATACCCTTTCAACTAGGGCATGAGCTACTGTATCTGAGCGGGAAGCATTGTCCAAGTTTGCTGATCTCCACAATGAACCAACAAGCCTCTGAGACACAGCAAGTCCTATAGCAAGAGCCGCTAACATGATGAGCAGCATTACAATTAAAGTTTGTCCTCTCTGATTTAAAAACATCTTAACTTAATCAATGAATCTTGTAACAACAATCCTTTCAAAAGCTTGTGTAGCTTGATTTGCCTTACCGCCTGGAGAAGATGGAGCTTGAACAAGATCAAAATGAATCCGAATTGTTTGCGGATCTGAGCTTATCAAACAAAAGCCAGGTAGAGGAGTTGAAGCCTGAACAATCTGGACACCTTCTTTTAAGTTTGAATTGATCATTGAGTAAAAGTTTGTTTGATCTGTGCTTCTCTGAACGGCAAAAGTACAATTAGAGCTGCATGATCCAATACCGGATTCAGGTGTGTTACTAAGTCTATAATCAATTGTGATTGTATTATTTGCAGCATCCCTTTGAGTAATAGTTAAATTGGAGGAAGTTGCAGTGGAACAGTTCTGAAGCGCTGGAGATATAGTTAGCGCGTTTCTCAAATCGTATTCTATTTTGGCAAGCACATAATTTCCATTCTGCTCAATTTCATTTAAGATTCTTGTCTTATTGTAGGTTCTCACAATTGATACCACCAAGTCCCCCGCAACTCCAACGGAAATAAGAATTATTGACACAACAACCAATAACTCAATTAGTGTAAACCCGGTTTTTTTTGTCATTTACCCCTCCAGTTTGTAAAATCGGTAAAGTTGTACACACTGTAAGATTTACCGGATACAGTCCACTCAACTACAACAGAGGCACGTACAGTTCCACCTGTCTGATTGCAAGTCCCAGCCACACAACTGAACCCAATTATATACTGAAAGGGGGCAGAGCTACCTGCAGGACGATTGAGTTGGGGGGGACCTACCGATGTTAGAGGAAGCCCAAAATAACATCTATTCCCAGAAGCTACCGAAGAAATCGTTGGCGCAAAAAGACAAGCCGTAGAATCCTGACCAAGCGCAACAAAACCGGACCAAGCTACACTTGAATGATCTCTATAAGCTCTCGCATATTCAAGCTGGGTCTGGGCAATGCTAGTTGCCTGCGCTGTATAGGAACTTTCTTTTGAATTTCTTAAAGAAAAAATAGACAGGGAAATCAAAGCTGATACAACTACAATTGCAACGGATATTGCAATCAAAGCTTCAACCAGAGCTTGTCCGTCTTCAGTTAGCATTAATTTTGGTGGTTTTAGACTCCCTTTCATATTCCAATCAGTTGCATAAATCATTCTCTTTAACCATACCGGCAACATTAATCTCAACACATTTTGTGGCGCTTGAACCGGGAACTGAAAGCCTGATCAATCTACTACTCTCCATATTGATAGGAGTAACATCTGCATTGGCAACTTCAAAAAAGACACATCCGGAGCCGGATCCCGAACCGGTTGAAAGCAAAGCCCCGCCATTTAATTTGGGTGAAATACTTTCCAACTTGTCTAAAGTAGTACAGTTTGCCTGATCCTTGCCGTCAGTCAACCCAATCCTATAAACGCTTTCTGCCTGTGCATATCTAAAAGCCCAAAAACACTGGGTAGTACAAAGCGTGTTCTTAGCATCAATACCGGTTATTGCTCTATTTTGCGCATCCCTGATGCCATTTTTTAGCTGTTCCTGAGCCTGCTTTAAATTTTGATTCAAAATGTAGGCGTTAAAGCTTGGAATAGACACAGCTGAAATAATAAGCAGTACTGAAACTGCTACCAAAAGCTCAACAAGCGTAAAACCTTTTTGTTTAAGGATTAACGGGCAGAAATTCATGCTATCTAAATGTTAACTTGGAAGAGTAGGGGAGTCAATTAAATGGACCGGGCTAATTCAGTATTGTCAGGCTTGAGCCAACCTCATACACCCCGGCATTATTCCCTCCATCCTTTTGCATAGGCTCTAAGTTTCCCTCCAACACAGCGTTTAACTCATATGTGGATCCGCTCCTCTGATATTTATAAATTAAGCTTCCGGTATTAGTAGGATCTGTAAAAAGTTTTGTGAAATAACCCGTAAAATCCGAGTCTATCCAACCATTACCGGTTGTGTCCTGCAAAGGCCCGGCATTTCCGCTTGGCAAAACATTACTTAATCTTAAAGTTGCATCAGTGTCAGGAAGAAGCCCCTTGTCAAGGTAATATTCCTCAATACCCCTTGCCAGGGAAAACATATCGGAAAGCCTTACCTCATCTCTTGCCTGCATGTGCTTTTTAGGTGGGTTTAGAAACAGCACCACATAAGTCAGTGAAATAACTATTATAAAACTCATCAGCAAAAGCTCTACAAGAGTGAAGCCTCTGTTATCTATTTTCAACGCCATAGCAGTAATCACAGGTAGTAAAACTATAACTGTTTCCGGATATACCGTTTCCCGTGGTATTGTCACAAATACCCGCCGACTGATTACAAATATTGGCTGAGAAAGTTGCATTATCCACCCAATTTGTTAACCTCCCACACTCATAACCGTTATTTGAGGTAGGCGATTCCATAATTGAAGTCAAAACATATTTTTGAGCCTGACCGCCCCCTTGGTCCGGAGCAATATAGTTATATCTGTGAGCCGCAGTATTTGAGCATGGATCAGTCAAAATACTGTCATTCAGAGGATCAGAGGGAAGAATATCAAGAACTTTGGTGGCGGCGGTACTCACAAGATTAGTATACAAAACACCGGAAGCTGGATTCACATAAACAAATGAACTGCTTGCAGGATAATACCTTTTTTTCAAATAAAATTCTTCAAGAGCAGTCTGCAAAATTTTAAGATCGCTAACTCTTTGAGCATCCCTTGCCCTGCCTCTTACCTGAGCCGGATTCATAACAGTCAGTATCCCACCAACCAAAACTCCAATAATAACAACCACAACTAAAAGCTCAACCAGTGTAAACCCATAATTTTTAGTTTCATTAGTTTTAAACATACTTTTTTTCATTAAGGCCTACTGAGGACTTTGAACTCCATAACAGTTAGTAACAGGGGCACCACAAGAAGCCCAACTCCAGTTAGTCAGGCTAGCGCATACGGTTCCGGGATATACATTTGTATTTTCAAGGTGTGCCGTCAACACATACTGCTGCCTGTTGGTACTTTGCGAATAATAAGTGTATCCAAAGCTTGTGGAAGGCGAGCAAGGGCTTGTGGGAGCGCTTGCCGACTGTGTTGGGTCATTTGGGATACTCCTCAAATATGGAGGCGAGGCGGTTAAAACGGCTGTTCTCAAACAGGACACAGCGGTAGATGCAATTGACTCCCAAGCATTGACACACCCCGCTCCGCTTCCGGGATATCTTCCGTTATCCGCAAAATACACCTCCAATGCCGACTGGATAGCCTTCAGATCCTGTATTCTTTGGGCATCTCTTGCTTTTGATTTTATTTTTGCAGGATTAATAACAACAATTATTGTACCTACCAAAACCCCAATCACAAGCACAGACAAAAGCAGTTCAATAAGCGTAAAACCGTTTTTTTTCATAAGTTTCATAAAACCTATTCAGAAACTAATCTTTATTCTCAAACCCAACACAATAAGAGTTTAAGCAGCCAAGCGCCACCCACTTAGATAGGGAAATACAAGGACTGGCGGTCACAGAACTTAACACTTCCATCTGACCAATAAGCATATAGAAATCCCCGTTTGCATCTGTACCTGTTCTATAGCTATAACTTGTATTACCAGCTGAGTAAGGACAAACAGGGGCTGGAGAGGATGGGTAAGAGGAGTCTCTGGGAACTGTTGCAATATATGAAGGAGCTACCAAAGGGGAAAGTGTATCCCCACCCGAGCCTATGGCAATCCAGTTAGCCCCTGTTTGCGGATAAGTTCCAGTACTAAATTTATAAAGCTCAATTGCTGTCTGGATGGTTTTTAAATTGGATATTCTCTGTGCGTCCCTTGCTTTTGCTCTGGCTGTACCGCCATTAATGACTACTAATATAACTCCTGTTAACACGCCAATAAGTCCTACAACCATGATCAACTCAACTAATGTAAAACCTCTGGCGGATTTAGCAAAAGAACGGGCAGAAGAAAACATACCTTAATGTTATTTTTATTATGAGCATGTGTCAATCAAACCAAAGTCCTAAAAAGCTTTAAGAAAAGTTTAGCAAGGCAGATTAGTCCTTGTTGGAACTATATAAGGACCTCCCATAACACTGCTGTCCGTATCAACTCTAATGAAACTTGCAATAGAGGTTTCATTTCCGGGGACAGAAATACAAAAATTAATTCCGTTTCTTACATATCTAAAACCTTTAGGTTGCGGCGGAGAGTCCCCAACAGTAACTCCCAAAAAGTTCAAGGTTCCACTTTCATTTAGGGCATCACAACTAGTGTTTGCCATATCCAGACTATTAAGATTAGCAACAAGGGTAGAACAGTCGGGAAAGGCCCCTGCACCATCAATGTCTGCAGACGCGTGAGCTTTTACTTGGCCTAGCACTTTATTCATAGTGGCCACAATAACACCATCCCTAGCTCTTGCTTGTTGTTTTGCCGGATTTAAAACTGAAATCAAAACACCAGCCAAAATACCTATTATGACTATGACAACAAGTAGTTCAATTAATGTAAATCCCTGAGAGTTTTTCAAAATTCTGCTCATCATAAAATGATATAAGAAAATCCTACAAGTTGGAACACCACAACTCCACTAAGATAAAAGGAACAAAAGACAGGGGCCTTGTTAAGCCCCCATCCTAATAAAACAGTTCAAACAAAACACATTACCAACAGTCGTTAGTACTCCTTTGAGGAGTTAGAAGACCTGCTATACCACTTAAGTTATTTGGGTCATATGTAATGTAGTTACTTCCGGTGCTTGTGTCATTTGCAGGAGCGGACAGGCAAAATGCGTTGGCTGCTGCTGCAGATTTTCTGTATTGGAAACCTATCATTGTTGCAGGAAGGGTTCCAACTGTGACACCCGTAATTGCAAAGGATTCGTTATCGTTATTATTGTTGTCGGCTAGACCAACAGCAGTACCCCCGGTACATGTACATGTAGCTGCGGTGACATTTTGGAGTGAACCATTTGTACAACCACCGGCAACAGTACCCGCCAAAGTCGCACAAGTAGGAAGATTACCTATACCTGAAATATCGGCTGCTGCCTGAGCTTTCACATCCGCAGCAATCTTATTCATAGTTGCAACAATAACGCCATCTCTAGCTCTTGCCTGCTGTCTTGCAGGGTTAAGAATGGTAATAACTATTCCTGCCAAAATACCAATGATAACAATGACTATAAGAAGCTCTATAAGCGTAAATCCTTTTTGAGATTTGAATTGGGCAAGTTTTTTATTCATGATTCACCTCCTTTACTAGATGATACTTTAAACTAACAAAAAATAGCAATACTTTTTCAGTCACACGTAGAATCCGTTTGCGTTGCCCCGGAATCCACTCCGTGCTTATACCTTAAAAACCTTCCCTTTTTAGAATTGTTGGCCGGAGCAATCAAACAAAACGACGCATTGTCTTTAGCCAAATACTTAAAACCCTCAAAAGGCTCTGCTGGGGTATAGACATCTTTAACTGTAAAATAAGGGCATTTACAATAAGAAATGTTCTTAATAAGCGAGTTTTTACACGTTTTTCCAACGCCCACCACTTCAACACATGTTGGAAATCTGCCATTATTTGAAATGGCAAAGCTTTTAAAATCTGAAATCATTCTATTCATAGCAACTCTTAAAGTAACATCTTTTACCACCTGAGCAAAAATTTCAGGCTTAACCAAAAAAAGCACGGCAGCAACTAATATAAAAATGAATACTGTGGATAACAGGGTTTGACCAAAAGTGACACCCTGTTCAATAAAGTTTGGTGTTAAGGGTTTGTAAAAAGGCAGGTTCATAACAACTTAGGAAAGTTTCAAATACCATTGTATTAGGCTCTGACCAAAAAACAAAGCTATAAAACACCCAAGAATCAAAAAAGGTCCAAAGGGGATTGCATCTTTTACACTTTTCTTCTTGAGCAAAACCAATCCAACGCTGTACAAGGCCCCTAATACAAAAGCCAGAAAAATAGCCACAATGCTTGCAGGAAATCCAACCACAAGCCCTATCAAAAACCCAAGTTTTACGTCTCCGCCCCCCATACCTCTCCCTTTAGTTAAAACTATCAAAAGCAAAAAAAACACTGCTATCACTAAGGAAGCAATAAGTGTATATAAAAGCTCCCAGGACTCTATAGCAACATGACTTTGCCAAAAGCCCGCTTTAAGAAGGTATTTGCCAAAAGAGTCATTGGTAAGTCTGTAATACAAATTCCAGGCATAATATCCCAGATCCAAAAGCCTAAAAGCCAATACAAAAAGTATGGCTGGAATGACTATTTTATCCGGAACAAGCATAAACTTCATGTCTGAAAAAAGAATGATCAAAAGCAGAGAAGTTATGACTATGTAAACTGAAAAAAGTAGCATTTTCTCAAGAGTCAGGGCGTCAAAGAGCTTAAGCCACATAAAAACCCCCATAAAAGAAAGGCCCGTTAGAATTTCTGAGAAAGGATAAACTGCACTAATTTTTTCTCTGCAGCTTTTACATCTGCCTTTTTGTATAAAATAAGAAAGTACAGGAATAAGCTCAAGAGGGGAGAGGGGCTTTTTACAGGCTTCGCACTCGCTTCTTCCAAAAAATATGTTTTTTCCACTCTCAAGTCTGTCAGAAATTACGTTTAGAAAAGAGCCAACAAACACACCGCCCACAAAACTTATGGAAGGACCAAATAACGCAAGAAAATTCATCATCTTAGTTTAGCACAGGAAGAAAGCGGCAAGTAACACTGAACTAATTCAACACCTCTATATGCGCCTATGAGCATTCCCTACAACCAGTTCCAGTCTCAGCAATCTTAAATCAAACTGGCCAATAATTAGCTTTGTTATTTTTCTTAAACACAAAACCCCGACCTTGCAATCGGGGTTTTCTTGTGACTTAAAGCTTTAAGCTGCTTCCTAGTTAATGATAGTAAGAGATGTGCCAAGCTCAAACGCAGCAGCGTTATCCCCACCATCAGTAGTCATCCTGGCTGTATTGTCAGCAGATTCTAAAACTGCATTCAATTCAAAACCCGCGGCATCTGAAGCGTAGGTATAAACACTGGTCCCCGTGTTAGTTGGGTCTCTTGGAAGCGTTGGAAGGTATTTGGAAAGACCTGTCTTTCCGGTTGGAATAGTAAATTTCACCCAACCGTTTACTCCTTCAACAGCTTGTGTACCGGAAAGGCTTGTACAAGTAGTACAACCGGTGGTACTGGATAAAGTAAGCTCAGTATCAGCAAGCGCAAGAGTGATAGCTTTGTTTACGTTGTCAATATCCTGAAGTCTTGCAGAATCCCTGCTTTTAGCAAGAAGGGCAGTCGGGTTTATGGCAACAAGAACAACTCCGGCTAAAACTGCAATAATAGCAATAACAACAAGAAGCTCAACAAGCGTAAAACCTTTTTCATTCATTCTCATATTCATCTTTCACCCCCTTTCATAAGTAAAATCATAACGAACTTGTAATCTGATAAATCGGTGTAATTATGGAAAGTATCAAGAGTAGCACCATACCACCTAGCATAATTAAAATTATAGGTTCAAGAGCTGTGGACAAACTTTTAATTGCGTTTTCAGCGTTACTTGCAAAATAAGTGGAAAGTCTTTCCAAAACCGTATCCAAAGCTCCGGTTTCCTCTCCTACAGCCACCATTTGTGAAATTACAGGCGGAAAGTTAGGGTCCCCCCTCATATACCGGGACAGCGCGTAACCTTTTGACACATTTTTAGCAGCATTAACAATCGATTCTTTAAGTAAAACGTTGCCAACCGCGTCGGACACTATTGACAGAGACTCCACAATAGGAATACCGGAGGCTATAAGAAGGCTGAAGGTTTGAGTAAATTCAGTAAGATCTTTTTCTTTATTAATTACACCAAAAATGGGCAGAGAAAAGGCAATTCTTGAAAGTAAAATGGCACCGCTTTCGGTTTTTGAAAAGTACCTAAAGGCTATTACCAATCCAATACACATAATAATTACAAACCACCAGTAGGAGATAATAAAATCTGATACACCTATGAGTATCTTAGTTGAAAGTGGCAACTCTGCTTTCAAACTTTCATACATAGTTGACAGCTTTGGAATTACAAAAACCATCATGACAACCATAACGCCACCCATAGCAACCAGTACTATTAAAGGATAAATCATTGCGGCTGCTACCTTTGACTTAAATTCCTGTTGGGATTCCATAGTTTCAGAAAGTTTCAACAAAATCTCCTGCATCTTACCGGAAGCTTCTCCGGCTTTTAGAAGGGCAATATAAGTTGGAGAAAAAACGTGCGAGTACTTACTGAAACTGACTGACAAGGGCGCTCCTCCCTCAACATCATGCAAGGCTTCAGAAATAATTTTTTTAAGTTGAAGATTAGTCATCTGCTGTGACAAAACCTCAAGAGATTTAGGCAGGGGAAGACCTGCAGCTACCATTGTTGCAAGCTGTCTTGTAAATACAACCTTATCTTTACCGGAAACGCCTCGAATGTTTCTAATACTTTCAAGTAAAGACTCTCTATCCTTCCTTTGAATATTAATAATGTAAAGACCTTTTGACTTGACAAGAGAAATAGCAGCTTGTTCATTAGCAGCTTCAACTATTCCTGCAACTTGTTTGCCGTCTCCACCTCTGGCATAGTAGTTAAATAAAGCCATAAATCAGCTTGTTATAAAACCCTTATAATCTTTTTACTAGCCTTGAAAGCTCGTCTGGCTTGATGGTAAATCTTAAGGCCTGTTCTATTGAAACCGTCCCCGCCGCAACAAGTCCTGCAAGGCTTCTCTCCAAAGAAACCATTCCCAAATCAAAGCTTGTTGACACAACATTATCAATCTGGTGAGTTTTACCTTCTCTGATAAGGTTTCTGACAGCGGGGCTTGACAGAAGCACTTCAACTGAGGGAACCAAAGAACCATTCACTGACGGAACCAGTCTTTGGGAAACAATGGCTTCCAAAATAGAGGAAAGCTGAACCCTAACCTGTTGCTGCTGCACTTCAGGAAAAACATCAATTATTCTGTCAATTGTTTGCGCTGCGGAGTTTGTATGCAGGGTTGCCAAGACCAAGTGTCCGGTTTCCGCTATGGTAATAGCTGAAGAAATTGTCTCAAAATCCCGCATTTCACCAACCATCACAACATTTGGATCCTGCCTTAAGACAGAGCGCAGAGCCACTTCCCAGGAATGCGTATCCAAATACATTTCCCGCTGTTCAATAAGCGCCTTGTTATTTACAAAAACATACTCAATTGGATCTTCAATAGACAAAATATGAGCATCTCTTTCAGAGTTAATTCTATCTATCATGGCTGCTATGGTTGTTGACTTGCCCGAACCGGTTGGACCAACAATTAGTATCATGCCTTGATTAAGAGCTGCAAGGTTTGCCAAAATATCCGGCATGTTAAGCTCTGACAGAGTGGGAATTCTGAACGGGATTGTTCTTAAGGCTACGCTTGGATAACCTCTTTGAAAAAACGCATTGACTCTAAAACGGGACGCCCGTCCTAAAGAGAAGGAAAAATCTAAATCTTTGTTAACGCTAAAAATCTCTTTTTGTTCCTGGCTTAATAACTGCTCTAAAAAGTACTCCACATCCTCAGGAGTAAAGGAAGAATACTCCTCCATTCTTATAAGTCTGGAATTGACTCTCATCACGGGAGGAACACCAACAACCACATGCAAATCGGAAGCTTTCTTTGCTATTACATTTTCTAACAGTTCATTTGCTGCAAATTTCATATAAAATCTCCTTTAAAACTAATCTTTTGCTACTCTCAAAACTTCTTCAATAGTTGTAACTCCTTCTAACACTTTAAGATACCCATCCTGAATCAAAGTGAGCATCCCATCACTTACCGCCTGAGTTTCAATTTCAGAAGATGGCTTATGCTCCAAAACCATCCTGGAGACCTTCTCATTCATTGTCAGGACTTCGTAGATGCCAATTCTACCTGTATAACCGGCGTTACATTTATCACAACCATTTGGCTTGTATAAACTGATTTTGTCTTTTTTAATTTTTTTAATATCATCTTCTATCAATTCTTCACCTTCCTCTTTGGTAGACACAATAAGATGCCTGTCCATCAAAGGCCCAAGCACCCTTTTCATATCTTTTACAAGTTCTTCACTTGCTTCATAGAGGCTTCTACAAGAAGGACACAGTCTTCTTACAAGTCTTTGCGCTAAAATCGCATTAACAGTGGAAGCTAAAAGAAAAGTTTCAACACCCATATCCAAAAGCCTTGCAATGGAGGCTGCGGAGGAATTTGTGTGCAAAGTTGCCAAAACCAAATGTCCCGTAAGAGCCGACTGGATTGCAAGAGAAGCGGTCTCTCCGTCCCTAATTTCCCCAACCATAATAATATTTGGATCCTGCCTTAAAATTGATCTTAGACCGGAGGCAAAAGTAAGCCCGGCCTGAGGATTTACTTGAACCTGATTCACTCCCGGCACTCTTATTTCAACAGGGTCTTCAAGAGTTATTATATTTACTCTAATTGTGTTTAACTTGGAGAGGGAAGTTGCTAAAGTGACAGTTTTGCCAGATCCGGTAGGACCAGTTACAAGAATAATACCGTTTGGTTTAAGAAGGCCATTCTCAAAGGATCTTAGAGCGTTTCCTCTCAAGCCTAAATCTTTGAAAGTAAAAGTGATGCCTTCCTCTTTCAAAAGTCTGATAACTACTTTTTCACCAAGAAGCGTTGGCAAAGTAGAGACTCTTAAATCAGTTTTCGTGTTTCCAACCTGGATCTTAAATCTACCGTCCTGAGGAATTCGTTTTTCATCAATTTTCAGCATGGATAAAACTTTGATACGGGCAACAATTGAGTCGTGCACTTTTTTAGGCAGTGTTATTTTCTCCTGCAAAATACCATCCACTCTATATCTAACTCTTGTTTTTTCTTCTGTTGGCTCTATATGCACATCCGAAGCTTTAAGTTTTACCGCATACTCTAAAATTCTTCCCACAATTCTTGACACAGGAGCATCCTTTAAAACCTCATCCCCCTCACCAATATCTTTGATCTTTTCATCAATTTTGAGAGTTTCCTGAGTAACTTCCTCTAGAGCTGCGGAAACGTGCTCGCCTATGGTTCTGCTGTACTGCTCTTCAACAGTTAGCATTAAGTCTTTTTCTGTTGCTACATATGGCCTTACCCTCAAACCTGTTCGCCTTTCCATAAATTCAACTGCCTGTAAATCCAAAGGATCAAGCATTGCAACGCTTAAAATATTGTCGTTTTGTTCAAAAGGTAAAATGCCGTATTTCTTGGCAACCGACTGGGGAAAGTAATCCAGCAGTTTTGGGTCTATTTGTTTGCCTACAAGAGTTACAAAGGGAATATTAAAGGCATCACCATAAGCTTTGGCAAAATCTTCACTTGAGATATAATTTCTTTCCCTCAAAATCTGAAAAACCGGCTTTCCAGTGTTAACATGTTCAAACTTAAGAGCAGAAAGCTGATCTGATGTGATCAACTTTTTCTCATATAGTATGTCTTCTATTCCTCTTTCAGTATCAACTTTTTGCATGGGCAGAATCAAATTTACCTAGTTAAAAGTATCTCATTACCATTTGGGAGTGTCAATGTAAGTGGAATTTAAGCCTTATTCGCTCTTTAAGTGCTTTTAACTGTTTTCAAGTTAGGCTAGAATCAGGGAATGTATGCTAAATCCGTATTGGTAGTAGGCAGAGACCCCCAAAAACAAAGAGAAATAATCAATGATTACTTAAAAGAAACAGGCGTTGGAGCAACTAACAGCCCTGATTACCTTCAGCTTGGAGATGAAGAGCGTTCCATAGGCATAGATGAGATCAGAAAGGCTATTAAATTCCTATCCAAAAAGCCGGCAAGATCCATGTTTAAATTGCTTCTTATAAAAGAGGCAAAAAAGCTCACCGTTGAGGCTCAAAACTCCCTTTTAAAAACTTTGGAAGAACCAAACAGAACAACAATCATCCTCATTCTGGCGGATTCTCAAAATGACGTTTTAGAAACAATAGCATCAAGATGCGAGAAAGTGCTTATCAAAGACACCTTCTCCCCTGATGAGGTTTTTTTGGGCCTTGCGGAAAAGTTCATTCAGAGTGGGGTAGGGGAGAGGCTTGCAATTATTGAAGAATACAAAGAACTTTTTACTGACAAAGCTACCGCTCTTAAATTTTTAGATCATTTGGCGTACTCCCTAAGAAACAAAGTGACAAAAAACACATTAAGCCTGTCAAAAAAAGTGATAAAGGTGCAAAATGATTTGGCAACGGCAAATTTAAATCCAAGGTTGTCAATGGAATATTTAGCCTTGGGCTAAAAATTTCAAAAAAGGAGAGAAAGCAATGAACGTACTCTGGGACATACTGTTTGCAACTTTGATGATTTACTGCGCGGTTATCTGGGTAGTGTTTGCAATTCTAACACTGCTTTCTATTTCCACGAGCAGTGGACCCAGCAGTCTAGGAGGGATCATCAAAACAATCATCGCCTGGGTCTTGTCTCCAGTCCTGATTCTACTTTATATAGCTGGGACTTTTCTTGAGATCATGTTCACACCAAAGATCTCTACTGCAAAAAAAGTAGATGAATCAGGAGCTGTGTAACACAAAATGCCTTTAGAAAGGAGAAATCTAAAGGCATTTAACCTTCATTTACCGCGGTCTGTTTTTTATAGGTACTATGGTACAATTCTTAAAAATCTCCAAGGAGGCTCAAAATGAGCAGATTGCAAAAAGTATCCGCAGCCACAGTCATTCTGTTTTCACTCTTGGTTCTTTGTTCCACCTCAACGCTTGGTTATTGGGCATATCAGAGAACCCAACTGTGCAAACCAGGCAAGCCGCTCTACCATCTCTTTAAAATTGAAGGCGGTGCAAGCACAAGGTCAACCTCTGACGCAATGCATGGTGCAGGGGTGGAAATAGTTAGCCAATACGGACAGGTTCAAGCAACAGTTTACCAAGACGGGACCGTGGTCTTTCCTATTCCACTAATCAGGTACTCAGACGCAACAGTTCTTTCTGATGGGACTGTAGCTCTCTGGGATGGCTACTCCATCCTTAGCTTAAGGTATGTTCAAGGAGGTTGGTGCTATCTTGTAAGCTACGGTTAACTAACTACAAAGCCTGGTCAAAAGCAAACAATTGACTGGGCTTTAACTTTTTTCCAACTCGCTCTTTGTGAGTTCTAAATGAATTTCCCCACTAGCAGAAAATGACTATGCTAGTGGAC
>JBBTST010000016.1:0-1626 GCA_038064575.1 Patescibacteria group bacterium | reverse complement strand
TCCTGACTTCCGCAAGAATTTGAGTTTTTGGTAACTTTCTTGAAAACTAGGCACGAAAGTTAAGAAAAAGATTGAGTTTTGGGGCACTAGAAACTTGATACCA
Organism: Patescibacteria group bacterium; assembly: GCA_038064575.1. Classification (GTDB taxonomy): domain Bacteria; phylum Patescibacteriota; class WWE3; order UBA101185; family 2-01-FULL-41-18; genus JBBTST01. The sequence continues at coordinate 1,523 of JBBTST010000016.1, read as the reverse complement.
TTACTCTTAACTATGTATGTCAGAAAAGTTAGAGCAGGTAAAAAAATATTTTTCCAAATCGGTAACAAGGTAAACAAAAAATTTGTCTTGGTAAAACATATTGGTAGTGCTTCATCCCCAGAACAAGTCGAGCTTCTCCACCAAAAAGCATTAGCGGAGTGTGAAAGATTGAAGTTAGAGGTAAGACCAACCCTGTTTCCTCTGACACCGGAAAGAGAGAAGGCAAAACTAGTCAACTGGCGAATCACTGGCTTCCATCAAGTATTTGGATCTGTTTACAATAGAATTGGTTTCCCCTCAAACCACCTTCGAGATTTAGCGATTGCTCGCATTGCTTACCCCAGAAGCAAGTTGGCAACTGCTAGATATCTCGAACAATACTTGGGGATCTCGTTGTCCGAGGACAGGATCTACCGCTTTCTTGATACTCTGGACAAAGACGAGTTAACTAAAATTGCCTTCAACTTTGTCAAAAAGAAAAACGGTAACAGTATGGCACTTGTCTTCTACGATGTCACCACGCTCTACTTTGAGACTAATGGCGAAGATGATTTACGTAAAAAGGGTTACTCCAAGGATCACAAGAACGACCTCCCTCAAATTGTCATCGGCTTGTTTGTCGACAAAGATGGTTACCCTTTTGACTTTGATTTCTACGATGGTAAAACTTTCGAGGGACACACTTTCTCCGTGGCTGTAGAAAACTTGATCAAGAAATACCAGCTTCCCAATCTGGTAGTAGTGGCTGATGCAGGTATGCTCTCAGAGCAAAACATCAGTTTCTTGGAAACACAAAAACTTACCTACATTGTTGGAGCTCGGCTCAAGGGAATGTCGGAGAAGTTTAAACAACAAATCTTTAACCACAACTTTACCAAAAACAACCTTCAAGAAGTGTTGGTAAGCGGCAACGCCGCTTACCAAGTAGACTCTACCACCAAAAGACTAATCATCGATTACTCCGAGAAACGAGCCAGGAAAAACAAGTTCCATCGAGAAAAACTGGTCAAGGCACTGGAGGCAAAGATTACCTCTAAGAAACCACTCACCAAAAGAAGCAAATATTTGCTCGTCCAGGGTAAAGATCAAGTTTTGGGAATTGATCAAACCAAGATCGATCTTGACCAAAGACATGATGGTCTCAAGGGTTACTGGACCAATCTCAAAGCAGAAACAAAACCCACTGAAATCATCGACCAATATCACAATCTCTGGAAAGTAGAGAAAGCTTTCCGCATGTCCAAATCTGATCTTTTGGAAAGACCCATCTTTCATCGTAAGGAGAAAAGAATTGCTGGACACCTCTTGATTTGTTTTAGTAGTCTTCTGGTCATGAAAGAAACCGAAAGGTTACTAAAAGAAATCAACATTTCACTAGCAAGATCAATTGAACTACTAGGAAAGATTGGACAAGGTGAGATGAGGCTGGGAAAGATTACCATGCCGATTGAGTCAGACCTGACTCCTGAAACAAACCAAATCCTAAATCATATTTTGGGGCACTAATTTGCGGAAGTCGGGAA
>JBBTST010000015.1:0-10749 GCA_038064575.1 Patescibacteria group bacterium | reverse complement strand
TGAAAAAGGAAGAGTTATACTAAAAGCTTATTTTGATGCCTATAAAGATGAGTTTATAAAGCCTCTATTTACTGAGAAATTTTTTGGTTATTCTAATGGAAGAATTTATCTTGATGATATTGCGTTAAACGGAAAAGTTGATCGAATTGATCTTATTGACCCTAAAACCAAAAGTATTAGGGTGGTTGATTACAAAACAGGAAAACCAAAATCAAGAAATGAAATAGAAGGGAAAACAAAATATTCAACCGGGGCATATAAAAGGCAATTAGCGTTTTATAAACTACTGGCAGATCTTGATAGGACTTTTAACTTTACTGTTGTTGAAGCACAACTTGATTTTGTTGAGCCTGAAAAAAATGGGGGATTTGTAAGGCACTCCTTTAGCATTTCAGATGAAGAAATCCTTGAATTGAAAAGTCTTATAAAAGAAGTAATGGCAAAAATCAGAAGCCTTGAATTCCCAAGAACCACGGATTACAAAGCATGTACCAATTGTGAGTATAAAGCTCATTGCTGGCCGGAGGGGTTGCCGGTGGGTAATCAATTAGAGTTAGAAGTATAAATTCTTGTTGCAAGTTGTTTATAAAGAAAGTTTAATGTAGTCATGTCATTTAATAACATAACTGCAATGCAGGGAAATAATGAGCCTGTTCCCTCAGCTCTAGAAGAAAAGACACTTGAAACTCCTAAGCTTGATGAAGTGGTTTTGAACAATTTCCTAGCTCAGATGCAAACGTTAGAATTAGAGAGTGCACAAGTGAGGTGGATAAAACCCATCAAGAAAGAAGATGAATTGGTCATAGATGAAAGGATTACCTCAAGCACTCATTATAGAACCGGTACCGCAGTGAAAGTGATATTTTGCAAAGGTGGTGAGGTTAAACAAGCACCTGGTTCAAAGAGTGCGTATGAAGGACCAGAAGATTGGCTATCTGGGACAAGAATCAGCATTTCTAACCCAGAGTTAGTGGCAGTCTTAACAGACTCTTCTTCACCTCAAGGAACACAAAGATCTGTCTCTGTCTATACCACAAATGCCGAGCAAGTAAAGAAAGCTTTAAAAAAGGAGTGATTACTTAGGATTAGATAGTTTTACTGAAATTTTCATTTCTCTAACTTTACCGTCGCCATCTTCTACCGTTAAAACGCTGTTTTTCCTGTAATACTCAATAAGCTCTAAAGACAGTGTTTCCTGTGCTTCTTTTATGTCATCTCTTTTTTCTTTCATATCGGTTAGGATTTTTTTGACCGATTCTTTTTCTTCCACTTTGTTTTTTGCCACTTTTGTTTCTTCCCTGACTTTTGAGTTTTCTTCTTCAGCTTTCTGAAACTGAGGATCATTCTCATAAGTTTCTTTTAGCATATTTGAAAGGACTTGAAGTTCTTTTTGTAAACCTTCTATTATTTGTATTCTTTTTTGGATTGATGTTAGTTCCATAGTTTGACAGTTTAGAAGAACCAAGTGGGTTTTACAACCAGGAAGTTTTGTGGTTATATCTGGTTAAACTTTTCAGATATAAGGAGACTGATAAAAATGACTAACAGAGTATCAACCGATGGTGAGAAGTTGGGGGACATTCGTATTTGGTACAGTTGGGGACTACCTTCGTTTTGGGTGGCTTTTGGTGTTCTGGCCTTACTGGACTTGATACTAAGTTTCACTAAGAAGGTTCCTCCAAATGGCGTAACGCTTGTGGTTTTGGTCGCGTTATTGCTGTTCTTGGTGCTGCATGCGTTAAAGATCAAATGGATGCTTATCACGGTAAACTTCCTGCTCTGTGCACTCTCTTACCTAATTGTGTTTGCCTCTATGCTTTCCGGGCTTGCAACCCCAATTTTCAGTTTTGAGAGTTATGTTGTGGTTTGCACGGCGGGGAGTTTTCACCTTTTGGTCTTGTTTATGGGAAACGAGGCTAGTTGAAGCATGGTTGCCCCAAAAGGTTAATACTTCCTTAGAGGCAACCAAACACATTGACTTTGATTTTTTCCGGTTACATAATTCAGATATGGAAGGGTTCTTTGCATTATTTTCATTTTTCCCGATTCTATTGATTGTTGGGCTTTACATAGCTTTTAAGAGCATTGTTATTATTGATCAATATGAAAGAGCTATTGTTTTAACTCTTGGAACTTATTCCTATACTCTTCAACCTGGTTTAAAGTTTGTTATTCCAATTATTCAGCGCACAATCAAAGTTGATATGCGTATTACTACCATGGATATTCCCTCGCAGGAAGTTATAACAAGAGACAATGTGCCTGTTGGTATTAATGCAGTTGTTTATTTTCAAGTAGAAAAAGCAGAGGATGCAATTTTGAAGATTAAGGATTTTTCTTATGCGGTTACACAGTATGCGCAAACTGCTCTTAGGGATGTTGTTGGAGGGGTCGAGTTGGATACTCTTTTGACAGAGCGAGAAAAGCTGGCGGAGGAAATAAAAAACATAGTAGATAAAGAGACCGGTGGTTGGGGGATAAACGTTGTTTCTATTAAAATGCAGGATATTGAGCTTCCGGCAGACATGAAACGCTCAATGGCAAAGCAGGCGGAAGCTGAGAGAGAAAGAAGGGCAACTATCATTAGAGCGCAAGGAGAGTTGTCCGCATCTGAAAACCTAAGAAAGGCTATGGAAAACCTTGCCAGCTCAGGAGCTGTTTCTTTAAGAACTTTGCAAACAATTGAGGCAACAACCTCAAATCCCGCAAATACTATAATCTTTGCTCTGCCAATTGAAGTCTTGGAAGGTTTTAAAAAACTAACCGGGAAAAATTAACCCCTTAATGGAGTTTGTTATTCACGGGTCATATCTTAGGTAATATGATTCCAAACCCAAACTTGTACTTTGAGTAAGCAAGTAAGGTTGCGATTAAATAATAAAAGAACTTGGCAAGGTACAAAACAATCAAAACTTTAAAAACTACAACAACCCATTTATACTTTTCTTTTGTTCTGTCAGTTATTTCTTTTGGCAATTCTTCATGAGTTAAAGCTTTCATAAAATTTTCTGTCCAGGCGTCCCCAACTTTATTAATCTTTTTACATTTTTGGCATTTCCAAGACATATCAGATTTGTTCAAAAACTTGTCATCCTCGCTGTAACCAAAAATTTCCTGACAGTTCTTGCACACTGTTATAAACATCCTCTTTTTGCACTGTGGACAAAAAGTAAAACCTTCTTCAGGTGGCATGGAAGTTAGAATATATATGCCTTCATAAAGGCAGGAACAAAGAGGATTTATAAAATCAGTATCTTTATGCTTTTCAATCATCAATTTGTCCGCTTTCAACAATCATTTTAAGCTAAAATAAAGCCAAAGTAGTGCAGTTGCTATTATTAATGTGCCTAGGGCAATCAATTTTGTTACAAGCTCATCACTTCTAACTTTCTTGATTTGTTCGGTTGATAATTCCTCTTTTTTAAATATTTTGACTTCACTTGTTTCTATGTCATTTGGTATCTGATATGAGTTTTCACAAGAAACGCAAAAGAAACTTTTTTCTGTGTACTCCTTAACAAAATTCAAAACCTCGATAGTTTTACATTCAGGGCACTCTACAAAATACCACTTCTTTTGGCAGTAGGGACATCTTCCCACGCCATAATGCCCGGGAGTTGCATAAATTTGATTTTTGCACCCGCATTTTAATGAAAGGGGCTTTTCTTTCACTTTATTTCTTTCAAAAACTCTGCTGCGAGCGCTCCGGTTTGCAAGCTAGAGCTGTAAAAATCTTTCCACACAACAACTATGTCCGCGTCGTTAAAAATTGCCCGCTGCACTTCTCTTAATGTATCGCCGCCGGCTATTGCTATCAGCGTTTGGGTTGTTGCCCTAATTTTGTTTATTTGAAGATAGGGGATAGGTTTTGTTTTATTAAAAGTTTCTTCATCAACCCCTCTGTGCAAAATTACAACATTGGGAGGCTTCTTAAGTTTTCTAAGGATCTTTATAGGCTGCTCAACATTCATCATGTCCACCATACTGTCTATTTTAAATTTTTCACAAGCCCCAATAAAAGCATTCAATGTTTCAAGAGGGGCTAAGCCAAGAACAATCGCCCCGCCGGCCCCTGCTTCCCAGGCAATCTTTGCTTCAGTCTCGCCTCTATCCATAGTCTTAAGATCAGCAACAACGTAAGGCTCAAGTCTGCTGAAGCTGTTTGAGTAGGACCAAACCTGCCTTATTTTACTTATTGCATTGTAACCAAAACTTTTAATAAGCGGGGTCCCGGCCTCCATTATTATCCTGTCGCTTGCCGGGAGTGTTCTAATTATTCTCTCAGCGTCAGCTAGAGTGCTGTTTAGGGCTACCTGCAGATATTTTTTGTGCTTTTGAAGCATAGCTTTAAGAAAATATTACCACTTTTTACTAGCATTGGGTTTTGTGATATACAGTAGTTCAAAGGAGATTGACAAAATAATGAAAAATGAACAGCCTAGGCCGGTTAGGGCCTCCACGCTTTTTGTTGCTGTATGGGGATTTTTGGGGGTTGTGTTTTTTCTGCACAATCTTATCCTCTCCATTTATGGTGAGGCTATTGGACCAGTATTCTATCTGGGTACCATCTATTTCATTGGGAAGACACTTCTACTTAGTCTTCCAATGACTCAGAGTGCAGGAAAAGTGTGTCTTGCCATGACTGCAACCATTTCAGCAATTTTGTGCCCGATTATAGTTCTGTTTGGTTTCTTTGGCACAAAACCTTACCAAGATTGGCCGGTCCTCTTCACCCTGTTTGGTGTACTTTGCATCTTTTCCATGGGGCACTTTAGGTATCTTGCGGAAGAAGGGAATTAAGATTTAACAGAGCCGTCAAATCTACCTGACGGCTCTTACACTTTCAGAGATTCAGAGAGGCAATTGTCCAAGCAGCTTTCCCATCTTTTCCAGAGTAGGATTATAATACTTGAGGAAAGGGGGCAAGAACTTAATCTCCTCTCCGCCGAACTTCCGTTTAAAATATGAAAACCCGGCCCATGCATCAGTGTATTTTGGAAAACGCTCATCATTTACCCCATCAAGGTCCAGACAGTCAAGCCCATTTTGAGCAAGGTCTTCAATAATTTTCCAGAGTAGAAAGTAATTTGAGTATGTTCTTCGGCCAATCTTAGTTGTTGCAGACTGGGTGTAAAAGCCGCTTTTGTTTGTAGTAAGTACTTCATTTATAGAAATTATTTGATCATCTATTTTTGCAAAGTACAAAATTGCCCTGTCTCCAAAAGCGCTCATTCTTTTTATAAACTCGCCCAGACTTGGATAGTGGTATTTTCTTTCTTTTCCTGCCTGCTCAATAATCTTTTGACAGAGCCCAATAACATCTCTTTGCGGATTTTTGTGCTTCTCAATAATAACCGCTTCCTTTTCAGCCCTTTTCACTGCGTATTTTGCATCTTTTGAGAGTTCATGCCACAGCTTATCCGTTGATTGAGTAAGGTCAATTCTTACTGTTGCGGGTGAAGTGAGTGGAAAGTTGTTTTTTATATAACCCCATTCTTTTAGTATTTTGAGCGCTTCTTCTGCTTTTGCGTCAGAAAGTATTATGGCGGGCTCTATCTTAACAAAAAGTGCGTGGTATTTTTTTGCAATCTCATCTACACCGCTTAAAAACTGCGCAGTTAGACTTTGCGCTCTTTGTATTTTTATAAGACTGCCAAAAGGTAAAACTTTAATGTAAATAAAGTTGTTTGAGATTTTTTCACTAATCCAGCCTAAAGACTTCAAGAACCCGGCCCACTCCTGGCTTTGTCTAAGGTCCTTCATTTTAGCATCCTCAAGACTTTCCACCTTACCTCATTGACTATATTAAACGAATGATACATCGGCGCGTTTAGAACAAGATCATATGAATCCAGATACTCAACGTGTCTTCCGCCAAAGCCAAGTTTAAATTTTGTGAATCCGCCCCAGGGGTCGGTTGTGTCATTGGGGTCCTTGCTCGCCCCCCACATATCAAAAGTGTGAAGCCCCAGGCTTTTACCAAGTTTTATTGCCTCCCAGCATAATGCGTTGTTTGGGAATAACTCTCTATGTGTTCCGCTCCAACCCCCGTAGGGATAGTACAAAACCCCATCATAAATAAAAAGCATCCATGCCGAGAGTATTTTGCCCTCATGTTGTGCAAAAAGTATTTTAGCCATGTTTTTTGGAAAAAGAGTTTCCCAGATTGTTTTGTAGTACTTTTCGGAATGTATATAAAATTTCTGCCTTTCTGCTGTTTGTTTGTGAAGTTCAGAAAACTTTTCAAATTCGTCAGAATTAGCTTCCTGCACAGTCACCCCGTTTTTTTCTGCGTACTTAATGTTGTAGCGGGTTTTGTGATGCATCTTGGTGAGAAGTTCCTCTTCATTGGAAGTTAAATCTAAAAGCACATTAAACTTTGCAAAAGTTTCTTTTTTGGCTTTAACGGCTTTTTTTTCTAAGATTGTTTTGGCTTTTTCAGCATCTTCGCCTCTTTTAAGAACGTTTGGGCAATCAAAGTTGATAGCGATCACGTTTTCTGCGACAGCTTTGGTTCTTAACTCTTCCCATACAATTTCAAATGGATTAACTTTAGGACAGTAGCCGTAATGAAAGTTTGTGAAGGGAATTTTATGTTTGGTGAAAACCGTCCCACCGGCCTCAACAGCCTGCGTTCCAAATTTGACTTTTGCTTCTGCCCACTCTTTGGTCTGGACTATGTGCCTTGTTGTTCCCATAGCAAAAAGTATAACATTCTACCGGGTATTGAGCTTTGATAATATAGTTTCTGATATGCCGAATTCTGAAAAAACTTTCGTCTTTATTCCTGGGCTTGGTTACAAAAGTTCTCTTTGGAATGAGGTTCAAAGGTCTCTATCTGGGAATTTCTCAAGTGCATCCTTGGATATTGCAGAGTTTGACTCCCTCTACAAGGATACACGGCTTAATTTTGACACCTACCCGGCTTATCTAAAGGATTTAATTGCGCGTCTTGGTATTCCAAAACCGTTCGGTTTAGTTGGACATTCTCTTGGAGGGCTTATTTCTTTGAAATACGCCGCACGTTATCCTTCTGAAGTTGATTCATTAACTTTAATCTCTACGCCTTTAAAAGTTAGAGACTTTAAAATACCGCTGATTTATAGACTGCTTGCCGGCCTTGGTAGTAAGTTTTATTTTGCCGATTCCTTGGTAAAAACCCTATTGTCTTTTGAGGATGTTTTCCCAACCTCCTATGGGTTAAGCGGATACTTTGATATTGGGGAGTTCTTAAAAGAGAGTAGTACTTGGTCAGTTTGTAAATGTTATAACGAGCTTTTTACCCATGACTTTTCAGAGATAATTAAGAATGTAAAGATTCCTGTGACCTTGTATTACGGCCGTTCAGATAAGCATCTAATAAATATTGGGGGAACAGGGCTCTATAAAACCTTTAAGAAAAAAAGAATCTTTGCAGTTAACTGTAACCACTGTATACCAAAGCACTTTCCCAACGTAATTGTAAAAGGTCTAGAAGCATATTAAGTTAAGCAAACTTATGAAAAAGTACAATTTAATTTTGATTCACTCATTTCCAACGAACAGTTTAATTCTGGGTGGACTAACTGCCTTCTTGTCAAAATTCTTCGCCGTATATTTCATAGACCTGCCAGGTTTTGTCAGAAAAGTTCCTCCTTTAGAAACAATTTCTGTTAATGGCTTTTCAGAGTATCTTGCAAAAGAAATTCAAAAGCTAAAGCTTGAAAAATATATTCTCGGCTGTATTAGCTTTAGTTTTTGCGTTGTTTGCAAAATGAAAGTTGATGAGAGTTGCAGAGCCATTCTTGCCATAACCCCGTTTATAAATAAGAACTCTTTTTTGATGGATACCACTACCTCTTTGAAGCTGTTCAGTTTTACTGAGCTGATAAAGCTTTTAAATGTTTATGATCTGTTGTGGAAAAAAAGCATTCTGACAAATTTTTTTAAATTTCGAAATCCGCTAATCCTCGAAACAATTTTTACTGAAATGGATCCAAAGACGTTTGTTGATACGGCCAATCTACTTTTTTCTTATAATCAATCTGCGTGGCTTGATAAGCCAACACTTCTGATTACAAGTGACAATGACAAGAGATTGTCCACAGACTTTACAAAGAAAATGTTTGTTAAGAATGTAAAAGATCTGCTAATCGTTCAAACAGAACTAGATCACTTTCCAAAAGATATTTCAGAGAAATATTTTGAAAAGGAAATAAAAAAAGAAGCCCTGGATAAAATACTTGAGTGGCTTGAAACAAGATATTAATTTTTACATGAGCTGGGGGTGGTCAGTTTTTATCAAATCTACATTTAAATCCTTGAGTTTTTCTATTGCGTTAGAAGCTCCTCTATCAGTTATATTTTTTTCAAGATCAATTATTGCCGTAATACAGTACGCTCCCTTGTCATGCAAAAAATTTACTACTTCTTTTGAAATTATTTTGTGATAAAGACTAATAAAAGGAGTTTCCGCCATCTTTAAAATCATTGGTACTTTATTTATAAGGTTGAACTTCATATAGACCACGATGGCTTTTACTAGTGGTTGTGTCCATTTTTTCATGGCTAAGTTTTTTCCTCGATCTCTTGGGTATCCATAAATTCTTGCAACTTGAGAGTCCTCCTCTTTAATCTCCCTATTTATTTCTTCATATATTGAAGTAAGTATGCAGCTTGAATAAACGTTTATCGTTTTGCACTTATCTATCACTTTCCTGGCAATACCTTTGCATTTTAATTCAATATCGATAATTTTATTGTGTGATTTGAGTAGATTAAGCACATCCTCAAATAATGGGAGTTGTTTATTATCGTAAACACGCCTTATGTCAGCGAGGGTCAGGTTATATAGCCACTCTTCGTGTCCATTAATTTTGAGCGCGAAATTGTGGTGGACAACCAAAAAACCATCACTAGTTTGTTGGACGTCAAATTCTATTCCTCTTACGTTTTCCAGAGCTAACGCTTTTTCAAGTGCTTGGATACTGTTGTCAAAAGCTAGGCTTGAGGCACCTCTGTGTGCAAAGCAAACAGGTTTTTTAGAATTGTCCAAAATCTCTTTGAATTCATATTGAGTCATAATGTAGTTAGGGTCTGTCCGTAAAGTACTCTTTGGCAAAGTTTTTGTAGTCCTCCTCAACTTTTTTAGACAACTCTTCAGTGTTCAAAGATGTGTCATATTTAATCTCATCAGAAATTAGTATTTGAACGCTACCCCGTCTGGGGGGTAACAAATTTGTAAAAGGAACTCCCTCCCAACCACCTCTGGGCAGAGGCCATATTTTCTTATAACCAATTATCTTCATGATATAAACAGGCCTTTGTAATAACTTAATGAAATGCCCGGTGCCCGGTCTGAACCCATCTTCTTCTATTTGTTCAAACGGTTCCATCCTGCCTTGAGGAAATAAAAGCATGGTGTATCCGTTGTCCAAAAGATCCGAATTTTTTCTCAGCACTGCCTCAAACTTATGTCCTGATAGATACATGGGTAGTCCTCCAAAGAAAAGCTCTATTGCAAAAGTTAAAATGTCTCGTGGGACCCAGTTGTTCTCATAAGAGTTGGTGACAACTTTAGTTATTCCCAGCTTAAAAGCTGTTCTTAGTGTGCATACAGCATCAAGCATTCCGGGGTGGTTGCAAATTATAATGCTCCCAGGTTTTATTTTTGGGAATTCCTTTTGGGGATAGTTTATTTTGATGATGTTTGAATGAACTGGAAATAACAGAGATCTTGTTACAAGCCTGTGCAAAAGCTGGCCTAGCCATGTAAAGTGCCAGGTTGCAAAGTCAACATCCCCAATTGTCTCCGCTTCATTGATATAGGATTTTAACTCTGAAACAGTTGTTTGTTCGTTTATTTTTGCTTCGTCCACAACTTTTCCTAAATATTCCTCAATCATTGCAATTATTTCAGTTCTTGCAAGAGAACTGACTTTTAAATCTTGCGCAAGTATGTGAGAGTCGGAGATTTGGAAAGCGGGTTTGCCAATGACAGAACTTAGAATCTGGTCGAGTGTTTTGATTTCAGTATTTGCAAGCTCTTCCGGTTCGTGTGTTTTGTCTTTACTGTTTGCAAATTCAAAGACTTTTTTCCTGTCTATTTTTAAAGTTGGTGTTCTGGGAAAGTCATTTGAGGGCCAAATATCATAGCTTGTTATTTGTTGTTTTGATTCTAGTTTTTGGTTCACATCTTTAAATATGCTGTCTAAAGTAGCTTTTATCCCCTCTTTTAAAATTACATAAGCAAAGATCTTGTCTCCGTTTTGTTCTTTTATTCCTATGCAACAAGCATCTTTGATTCGTTTATCTGTGAATAACTTTCTTTCCAAATCTTCAACAAAAACCTTCTCACCAGAGGGCAAAACTATTTTGAAAGCAGACCTGCCTATTATATGTATGTAACCTTCCTTATCCATCTCCCCAATATCTCCCGTAACATACCCGCCTTTGGTAAAGACCTTGTTTGTTGCTGCCTCATTGTTAAAATAGCCTTCTGAGATGCTTGGGCTTTGGATTATTATTTCTTTATCATCACTGAATGTTATTTCCACATTTTCTATTGGAGTTCCTGCACTTCCCGGTTTAACTTTGTTCAAAGGATTTATTGTAGCCACCGCCGTTACCTCCGTGGCGCCATAGCCTTCTATTACAGGTATGCCTACTCTCTTAAAATTTCTTGCAACTTCCTCCTCAAGTGGCGCTCCTCCACAAGCAAGGTATTTAATTTTTCCGCCAAACAGCTTAAAAATATCCCCAAAAACAAAC
>JBBTST010000014.1:0-68475 GCA_038064575.1 Patescibacteria group bacterium | reverse complement strand
GGGTATTACGCTAAGTTGCCCACAAAGAGTCCAAAGTTTCCCGCTTACGCGCTCATTCGTAACCTTGGAGAGGGCTACGACGCGCTTTTTAGCGCCGGTAAGTTGGGGGGGTGCTCAGAAATGACCCTTGAGGTTCTTGAGAAAGAATTTCCCGCGGATCTTATCAAGAAGCTCAACGGGAACAAGCTTTTCCACCAGTTCTACGCGGTTGTGGTAGCTGGCAGAAAAGTGGACGGACAAGGGAATGAGAGTTATTTCCCTGTTAGTCTGTATTTTGTTCCAATCGTTCACTTTGAAATGTGGCGGTGCGACTGGAACATGGAATGGTTAATGCTCCCCACGCCTGGGCATTTTCCATGTAAGTAAAAAAGTACGTAAGGCGAACCTTTAAACCCCAATTGTTCCGAGCAGTTGGGGTTTTTTTTGTGGATCATAAAACTGTTATGAGAGTTTTGAAAATAGGTTGGAAATGAAAATCGGCTTCTTGATGAATCAAAAAGCCGATTTTGGGTGAGAAGGTAGCCTTTTAAGCAATAAAAAAGACGTACCAAAAGATGAGGGTGCTGATAAGAGAGAACAAAAAAACATAACCAGTTCCAAAAACATTTCTGGTTTGTATTTTGTCATATACCTGAGTCTCCGTTTTAAGAGAACTCAGAACCCAGTCAACCCCGAACCAGAAGATGGCGCAAGGAACAGCCCATCCTAAGAACGAAAGCCAGGACCACCTGGAGGGCTGAATGGTAGCCTGTACAAACATCTGAAGAGGTTCAAAATTGGTGAACCACCCCCAGAAAATCATAAACGCTATAGCCAAGAGTCCGGCTAACAGGGCAGTATAGCTTACAAACAGTTCGCGGGGTTTTATGGTCTCCGCAGGGTCGTTTTTATCAGTGGACATTTTTATATGTCCTCCTTTTTTTGAGATACCGGGATTCTAATACTTATAGGACATTCTGACAAGTTGCTATGCTAGGGTCATTGTCAAAAACTTACTGTTGAAGCATTTACTTTAGTGTGCTACTCTTTCCAAAGTTTATTGATGGTTCCGGTTTCTCTCCCTTTTTATAAATGGAAATGTGTCATTAAGGGACTTGATCATTTGAAGGGTACGGAATCAGGATTTTAAAAGAGGAACACTTTTGGCTCCAGTCCGGCATTGATGCTAATAATATTTAAGTACTGATGAGCCTCTTAATGTTCCTCCGTTAAGGAGGTTTTTTTGTGACTAAGAAATCAGAAGCTTTGGCTAATGTAAAAAATCTAAAAGACAAGGAAACGGCTAAAGCAGTTAAGGGCTTTAAAGTGAAGTTGCCAACAGTTGATGAGCTGCTTGAGGCAGGGGTACACTTTGGTCATCAGGCAAGAAGGTGGCATCCTAAAATGGAAGAGTTCATCTTTGATAAGAGGAAAGATATTCATATTCTTGATTTATATAAATCTCATGAGCTTTTAGAGAACGCGTGTAAATATATGTATGATGTTGCGTCCAAAGGCGGAAACATTATCTTTGTTGGGACTAAAAGGCAGGCAAGAGATATTGTTGAGCTTGAAGCAAAAAGAGCCGGAGTAATGTATGTAACTGAGAGATGGGTTGGTGGGACTCTTACAAATTTTCAAACTCTTAAGAAAAATATAGATAAGCTCAAAGATTACATGAAAAAAAGGGATGCAGGAGAGCTTTCCAAATACACTAAAAAAGAAAGACTTTTAATTGACAGGGAGATTGAAAAGTTGAGAGTAATGTTTGGAGGTCTTGTAAACTTAGCCGGTGTTCCCGATGCTCTTTTTATGGTTGATGTTAGAAAAGAAAAGACAGCAGTAAGGGAGGCTAAAAGGCTTTCCGTTCCGGTTGTGGCATTGGTTGATACCAATTCTGATCCGGCAGGTGTGAGTTTTGTGATTCCCGGAAACGATGATGCTATAAGATCCATTGCTCTTATGGTTAAAGCGGTTGCAGACAGTGTTGAAGCAGGCTACAAGAAATTTGCACAGCTTTCTGATAAAACTGAGGAAAAGCCAGAAGAGGAAGAAGAGGACAAAACGTTGGAGCCTATTGTGACAGGGACCCAGAGTTCAGAGCTTTTGGAGGTAGCAGCTGATTTGGAAGAAAAACTAATAGCAGAAGTTGAAGAGGAGCTTAAGCCTGTTGTTCCGATTGTTCCCGATGTACAGGAGGCGCCAAAATTGGCTGAAAAAGCAGCTAAAACTAAAAAGAAAGTAGTTGCCAAAAAAACTAAACCAAAGGCAAAATAAGTAAGCTTTAGTTATAGAAAGGCAAGCATGAACATATCAATGGAGGAGCTTAAAAAGTTAAGAGCTGAAACAGGTGCCGGAGTTATGGAAGCCAAGAAAGCTTTGGAACAGCATGGCTCTTTTGAAAAGGCCAAGGGAGAGCTTATAAAGCTGGCAGGCGCAAAAGCTGAAAAAAAAGCCGATAGGATTGCTAAAGAGGGGTTGATTTACTCCTATATTCACACAACCGGAAAGGTAGGCAGTCTTGTTGAAATTAATTGCGAGACTGATTTTGTTGCTAAAACAGAGGATTTTAAGAAACTTTGCCATGAAATTTGTATGCAGGCCTGTGCCATGCCTTTTGAAAGTGTTGAAGAGCTTGTGAATCAGGATTATATTAGAGATGGATCAAAGAAAGTAAGTGATCTTATAAAGGAGGCTGTTGCCAAACTTGGAGAAAATATTAAAGTGGCAAGAGCGTCAAGATTTAAAATAGGCCAATGACTACTGTTGAACTCAAAACTAAACTAAACGCGTCTCTTGAACATTTGAAATCTGCTTTGTCAGGAATCAGGGTTGGTAGGGCAACCACCTCTTTGGTAGAGGAGATCTTTGTTGAAGCGTATGACTCAAAAATGATGATTAAAGAGCTTGGGTCAATTACAACTCCTGATGCCAATCTTATTATCATAACTCCCTGGGACAAAGGACAAATTAAAGAGATAGATAAAGCTATCAGAGCTGCTAATCTTGGGTTAAATCCCGTTCCGGATAGTCTTGTGGTTAAAGTTCCCGTTCCGCCGCTTACAGAGGATAGAAGAAAAGAGTTTACAAAGCTTGCTACTGAGCGCGTTGAAGAAGCTAAAAACTCAATGAGGAATGTAAGACAAGAGGCAATGAAAGCAATTGATAAGCTATTTGCAGAAAAATTAGCTACTGAAGATGAAAAATTTACACAGCGGGATGAGGTTGAGAAGATTGTGAGAGAGATGACTGATAAGGTGGAGGAGATGGGGGATCTCAAGAAAAAAGAGTTGATGACCGTTTGAGGCTTTTTGTTTTCTTTTGATTAGTTTTATTGTAAGCTTGCATCTGATGTTGACACTTCTTGTTTTTATTTTTATCCTTTCTTTTCTTGTCATGATCCATGAGTTTGGACATTTTATTGCTGCCAAGAAATCGGGGGTAAGAGTAGAGGAGTTTGGGCTTGGGATTCCGCCAAAGCTGTTTGGATTCAAGCGGGGGGAGACAGAATACACTCTAAACCTCTTGCCTTTTGGGGGTTTTGTGAGGCTTGCAGGGGAGGATGAGGACACAACCAAATCCGCTTCTCCCGATCAGAGAAGCTTTGCCATTAAAAAACCAATTGTTAGAGCAATTATTCTTGTTGCCGGAATTTTCATGAACTTTTTGGCCTCCTTTACCTTGTATTATATTTTGCTTTCCGCAAATTCTTTTAAATCCGCAACTATCCCTTTGTTTTTTGATTACAGCTTTAAGTTTGGAGATGTGAGAAGAATTAACACAGTTATTACCGGGTTTGAGAAGGATTCGCCCGCGGATAAGGGGGGGTTTAAGCCTGGAGAGTCCATTGTTGAGATAGAAGGAAAGCCTGTTTATTCTGTTACGGAAGTTAGGGAGGTTATTCAATCTAGGGAAAATTTGAACACCAATTTGGTTTTGGTTGATGTGAGAGGCTCCAAAAAAGAAACCAGAAGTGTGAATGTTACGCCTGTCAAGAATGCTGAAGGGAAAGTGGTGCTTGGAGTTTTGTTAGGCTCTGCTGCCAATATTTATTATGATCAGGGAGCAAACAGGTTATTTGCAGGACCTATGCACGCGTATAATATGACCACCTATACCTTTTTTATGTTTTCAAAACTTATTTCTGCCTCTTTTGAAGCTAAAGATTTAGCTCCGGTTTCAAGCGGTGTTTCAGGCCCTGTTGGAGTGTTTAATGTTGTTGGTGAGATTGTTGAGAGCACAGGAGCGGATGCTTTGTTTAATTTACTAGATTTGACGGCGTTGCTTTCTTTATCACTTGGGGTGATGAATCTTTTACCAATTCCGGCTTTAGATGGAGGAAGGCTGCTTTTTGTTCTTATTGAGATGACAACCGGTAAAAAGATCCACCCTGCCAAGGAAGCCTTAATTCATAGAGTTGGTATGGCGCTTTTGTTGGCTTTGATGATTTTGGTCACTTTTAAGGATTTAAGAAACCTGTTTTGAATGTAGAACCCCGTGCAAGCCGAGTGTCTAAAACCCACTGTTTATAGGGTAAGCCAAAGAGGTTGTGATTGTTTGGAGATAAGTCTTGAACTCATATAGTGGCGTTTACTATTGTATTAAAAAACAGAACCCACATAAACCATAGCAAATACAAAATCAGGAAAAAGAATTTTTTCTGTTTAAGAAATTTAAGCTTAATTCTAAGAATTGCGAGTACTAGAAGAAGAAAAAGCATAACAATAAATGTTACTAGCTGGGCAAAGGTGTAGTCAGTTCTGCCTATGATGAGTGATTTGAGGAGCACAAATGCTATTGTTAAAAAAGTGTGAATTGGGGAAATAAAGATAGTCAGGGCTGTTAATGGCACTGAGCCAAAAAGGATTAGTGTATAGAAAATCAGAAGGCTTGTATACAGGCTTATAATAAAATACTTAGTGCTTTTTAGGAAGTTGATTTTGTTATGAGTTTTTAAATAAATGAGAGCTGCAATTATGAGTGGTCCAAGAAGGGCAATCAATATGTCAGAATTTGTAAGGTCCCAGAGGGTCAAGTCATGGAGTGCAACAAAGAAGTAGAAAAATGGTGCAATTAGTGGTAACAGAAGGAATAGAGCAAAGTAGAATAGAACAGTAAGTATGATCATAAGTGCTTGATCTTAAGTCTAGCATTTTTGCGGTGGGGTTAGTATTTCAAGTAAGTGGGCTGTTAAAAGAAAGACCTGCGGCGGGTGCACTTAATCAATGAAGATAAGTACAATGCACCCAACCGCAGCATAAGTTACGGAACCACCATCCAGCCTAGCCGGACGAGTTCCATAACCACTACAAAGTTCCAAAACGCGAGTGCGCTTTGGATGTATGAGTTAACGAAAGTGGAAAGGGTGAGACCCTCCCCACTTTGGCCGGCAATGTAAATCAAAATGCCAGCCTTGTAAATGACGATGGAGATTATGGTAAAACCGATCCCCACCATCACGCCCGCGTAAAAACTTACCATGTCCATGGGCCCGCGGGCGGCCGCATAGATCTTATTCTTGATATTGGGCATTTTAGCCTCCTTGGCTAAATGTTTTGTACTCAAGTAATAGCGCACTTGCTGTTACTAGGTACCTTCTCAGAATAGTCCTGAATATTGGAATTGTTAAATTCTCTGGGGGAAAAGAGTACTCAAAAACCTGAATTTGAGGAGGCCTTACTAATTTTTACCAGTTGTAGGCTCTGTGAAGAAGCCACTCCCACACCTGCCATGGCAAGAGCCGTTTCAAAGTGTAGAAGAGATAGGCGTCATAACCTATCATATACCTGGGTTTGGGGTGTTTTTCCTTTGAAATTTGATACAAAAGCTGGGCAACCTTATCAGGGGAGGCAATCTTACTTAAGAAACCCACTTTGGCTTTGTCATGTGTATTTTGATATCTGGAAAAGAAGTTTTTAACTAGTTTTTTGTAAGGATTTGCTTCTGAGTAGAACTCCTGCGGGTGTTTTCTGTTGTCTGAGAATTTGGTTAAGAATGAGCCCGGTTCAACAATGACAACTTTGATGCCAAAATGAGCAAGTTCAAACCGCATACCTTCAGAAAGAGTTTCTAGCGCAAACTTGGAGGATGAATAAACTGAAAACAGGGGAAAAGGAATAAGACCTGCAATTGAGCTTAAGTTTATGATTAGCCCTTCTTCCTGCCTTCTCATAATTGGGGAAACTTCATTGACCATTCGCAAAACACCAAAGATGTTGGTTTCATACTGATCTCTAATTTCATCAAGAGAAAAGTTTTCTATAGGTCCTAAGTAACCAAAACCCGCATTATTTATCAAAATGTCAATTCTTTTTGACTTTTTAAGGACTTGTGTAATGGCATTCTTCACACTTTCATTCTCTCTAATGTCCAGTTGAATCAGCTCGAGAGGGAGTTTTCCTTTCTTTTTTGCTGCCATTAAGCCTTTAATTCCCTGGCTTTGTAGGTCTCTAACACCTGCGTAAACTTTGTGTCCACCTCTTGCGTATCTTAGAGCGGTTAAGTAGCCAATTCCAGAGGAACAGCCTGTTATAAGTATTATTTTTTGATCTGTCACACCTTGTTTATAGCAGAATCTATGGGGTAATGGGAAGAGCTTAAAAAGAAGGTGCAGCACTTAATAAAGAATGCGCTGCACCAAAACCAAATCACACCTGTTTAGAAAATTTGAAGCTTAGTGACCGGGTTTCCCTCCAGTTCCTCTTGTTGGTTTGGATGGTCTGTCTTTCTTCTTCAAAACAGGCTTATCCATAAAGTCTCCCTTTTCTTCAGATTTTGTTGGGTTGTAATTTAGAAACATGATAACTTTAGAAGTTTAACTTGTGAATAGTTTTAATTTTGGGTGACAAAAAAGAGCAAAATTCAAAAGATTGAACTTTGCTCATTATTTGACATGTCTCAGGCAGATTGAGGTGTGGGAATGACTTGAGAGAGTGCGGTTTCAATTTCTTGCCAGACTTTCTCAATACTTTGGACACCGTTGACCACTACAAGGAGTCCAAGTTTTTCATAATGCGCTAGAACCGCAGCTGTCCACTTTTCATATTCGCTAACTCTTGCCAGAATTGCACTTTCCTGATCATCAGCCCTTTGGACAAGTTTTGTTTGGCATTGATCACACACACCCTCCTCCTGTGGGGGGCTGAATGTGGTGTGATAGATGGCGCTGCACTTGGGGCAAGTCCATCTGCCAAGAAGCCTCTCAAGTAGGATGTCCCGCCCAACCTTGATGAAAAGGACTTTGACAAGCTCCCCTCCAATTGACTGAAGCATTTGAGAAAGTGCTACTGCCTGTGCAACAGTTCTTGGGAACCCGTCAAGGACGGCGCCACTTTTGCAATCGGGTTGGGAGAGCCTTTCTCTGATCATATCTATAGTCAATTGGTCAGGAACAAGCTTTCCGGCCTTTAGAAAAGCTTCAACTTGCTTGCCCAGTGCTGTCCCTGCCTTGATATTTTCTCTGAACAAATCTCCGGATGAAACATGAGTCAGCCTAAAACGCTCAGTCATTAGTTTGGCTTGAGTTCCTTTTCCTGATCCGGGAAGCCCAATCAACAATAAGTAGGGGGTCATAACTTTGATGTCTCCTTTCAAGACAAGGTTATATTTTCTCTGAGATTAGCTGTTTTTGAAAGTTTTTTCAATGAGCAAACCCGTTAAATACGGTTATTGACTGGCTTTTTCCAAAATGTATAATCCAGTTAACTTATAAAGGCTTTGATGAGGGGAACCCACCCTTTAGCTGCTTTGAGGAAATTGCTGGACTTGGAAGTAAAAGCAAAAGTAATTGGAGCCGGGAATGCCCGTAATAGCTGTCAATTAAGTAAAAATAAAGATGGTACCACGGAAGTTTAGAAGTCCGTTCTTTACACTGAGTTCTTGGTGTGTGGGGGGGCGGGTTTTTTGTTGAAATGAAAGGGACCCATGGGGTTTTTAATTATGAAAACTGAACAAATAGAATATAAAGAATTTGAAAAAGTTGAGATCAGGGTTGGAAAGGTTCTTGCCGTTGAAGATTTTCCGCAGGCTCGTAACAGTGCATACAAGCTAAAAGTTGATTTTGGTCCGGAGATTGGGGTCAAAAAGTCCAGTGCTCAGATCACAAACGGTCATAGTAAAGAAGAGCTTATAGGAAAGTTAGTAATTTGCGTTGTTAACTTTGCGCCTAAACAGATTGGTCCGTTTGTGTCTGAAGTTTTGACCCTTGGCTTTAAGCATCCCCGCGGGGGGTATCAGGCGTTTTGTATAGAAGATAACGGTTTGATTGAGCTTGGCGACAAACTTAGCTAAACTTAATCAGAAAGAAACATTTTATGTATTACTCAAAAATTTTGGGAAAAACAAAGAGAATGGCTCCAAAAGATGCGGATACGCTAAATCATAAGCTTTTAACTCAGGCTGGTTTTGTAGATCAGTTGATGGCCGGAGTTTATAGCTACTATCCTTTGGGTCTTAGAGTGCTTAATAATATTGGGCAGGTTGTGAGAGAAGAGATGGATGCAATAGGCGGGCAGGAAGTGTTGATGCCTATTCTTCACCCCAAATCCATCTGGGAGACAACGGGGGGTTGGGACAAGATAGATGTGCTGTTCAAACTTAAAAGCAGGACTGAAAAAGAGTATGCCCTTGGGCAAAGCGAAGAAGAAGTTGTGACTCCGCTTACATTAAATTCAATAAGATCCTATAAAGATTTGCCAATAGCGCCATATCAGATCAACTGGAAGTATAGAGATGAGCTTAGGTCAAAGTCTGGAATTATGAGGGGAAGAGAATTTTTGATGAAAGATATGTATAGCTTTCATGAATCAAATGAAGATTTTTTACGTTTTTACGAAGTAGTTAAAGCCTCCTACTTAAAGATTTATTCCAGACTGAGCTTAACGGCTAAGGTAACGGAGGCTTCAGGCGGGGCTTTTACCGAAAAAATATCTTACGAGTTTATGGTATTAACTGATGCAGGAGAGGATGATATTTTGTACTGTGATCAGTGTGATTACTGCGTAAATTGTGAGATAGCCAAGGTCAAAGCCGGGGAGACTTGTAAGTGCGGGCTTGGGAAATTAAGTCTGGCTAAAGCTTCAGAAGTTGGGAATGTATTTGATTTGGGGCAGAAGTATGGCAAAGACTTTGATTTGGGATACACGGACAAAGAGGGAAAAAAGCAATTTCCTTTCATGGGTTGTTATGGGATTGGTATTTCAAGATTGATGGGAGTACTGGTTGAAAAATTTGCTGATTCTAAAGGCTTGCTGTGGCCTGAATCCGTGGCACCCTTTACTTATCATTTGATAAGCCTTTCACAAAATGAGGTTTGCGGGGAAATATATGCAAAGCTTAAAAGTTTGGGTGCATCTGTTTTGTTTGATGATAGGCAGGATGCAACCGCAGGGGAGAAGTTTTTTGACGCCGATCTTATTGGTATTCCAGTTCAGATTATTGTGGGCTCTTCCTACAAAAAGGATAATTTTATAGAGATAAAGTATAGAAAAGATGCGGAAGTTACTAAATACAGACTTGATGAGTTTTATGCTTTTGTGTCCGAAAGGATAAGGAAATGAAAGATAAGAATTGTCTGTTTTGTAAGATTGTTGAAGGGTTGGAGCCTTCAAAAAAAGTTTTGGAGGTGGATGAGTTTATAGTTATTAAAAATAAGTATCCTAAAGCTCCAATACATGTGCTTGTTATTGATAAAAAGCACAGAGAAAAGGAACAAAGCATGAAGGGTGATTTTGCCGCGGATCTTTATTGGGACAAATTGATGTCTGCAGCCTGGCAGACACTAGTTAAGCTGGGGCTTGATAAAACCGGTTATAAAATTATTAACAACGGAGCCGGATACAACCATTTTGAACATCAACATTTACATATTATGGGAGGAAGTAAAACTGAGCCCGGTGGGGAGAGCTGAAATTGGTTTCAATTGTAAATTGCCGAAAATTGTTTTAATATAATCTTGGTTTTGGTCTCATGTCATTAATAGTTATTTGTAATTGATTTTTCTTTTGTTTGGAGGTGTTTACGCTAATTATTACTCATGGCAAAAATTAAAGTCAGAAACGACGAATCCCTTGAACAGGCGTTGCGAAGATTTCAGCGGGAAGTGCAGAAAGAAGGTATCCTTCAGGAGGTCAAAAAAAGAGAATTTTATGAAAAGCCTAGCCTTGTGAAAAGAAAAAAATTGGAGGAGCGTGCTAAGCGCATTTACAACGAAAACAGAGGAAGGTCGTAATGAGTCCACTTTTGGAAAAATTAAAAGTAGATCTGCTGGAAGCCCAAAAAAAGAGGGATGGTCTTTTGGTATCCACTTTGAGGTACTTGCTGTCTTTTGTTAAGAACAGAGAGATTGAACTTAGACCTTTAAACAAAGAGCTTACTGATGATGAGGTTGTGTCCGTTATTGCTAAACAGATAAAGCAAAGACGAGAGTCAATTGAGGAGTTTCAAAAGGGCGGAAGGCAGAATTTGGTGGATAAGGAGAAGAGCG
Organism: Patescibacteria group bacterium; assembly: GCA_038064575.1. Classification (GTDB taxonomy): domain Bacteria; phylum Patescibacteriota; class WWE3; order UBA101185; family 2-01-FULL-41-18; genus JBBTST01. The sequence goes on along the minus strand of JBBTST010000014.1, from coordinate 58,013 downwards.
AACTTGCTATTCTTGAAACCTATCTGCCAAAGCAACTATCTGATGAGGAAATTGTTTTAGTAGTGGATGAGGCTGTCTCACAAAGTGGCGCTAAAAGCGTTTCTGATATGGGGAAAGTTATGGGACTAATTACTCCAAAACTCAAAGGCAGAGCCGATATGGCAAAAGTTAGTAATCTGGTAAAATCCAAGTTAGTCAGTTAGTTTTGAAAGGTGGTTTATGGTAGATGCAGCCTCGGCTTTTTCAAAAATTGCTTCGTTTTTACTCACTCTTGGAATTTTGATCTGTTTGCCCATTGGTATTGCTGCTATGTATTATTCAAGAACGCACGAATTTGATTCCGATAATGCCAAAAGAAAGTTTACTGATATTGGGCATCTTTTTTTGATTTTATTTGCAGCTTCTGCTCTTCCTACACTCCTTTTAAAAATTCTTGGTCAGTAAAGCGTTAAAGCCTCATTGATGGTAAAATTTATCTTGTGAAAACTAAGAGTTTTGTGAATCTTTACTTTACAGATGATAAAGAGATGCAGGGGATTAATAAAAAGTACAGAGGTAAGGACTATCCTACTGATGTGCTTTCTTTTAGCTATGATGAAGAAGTCCCTGATGGGAAGTTTTATGTTGGGGATATTGTAGTTAACCTTGATGCTGCAAAAAGACAGGCTTTGGAGAACAGTCTAACTTTAGAAGAGGAGGTTTCAAAGCTTGTTGCTCATGGGATGCTTCATTTACAGGGAGTTCATCATGAAGGGGATGATCATTAGATCATGGAAGCGATTGAAAAAGGGCAGCTTGAAATTTTAGCAAAAGAAGAAAACCGCAGAACTTTTTTTGTGTGGAGGGAGTTGTAATGAAACTTGTCGTTGGGCTTGGGAATCCAGGAGTTAAATATGAACATACAAGGCATAATGTTGGGTTTATGCTCCTTAATGCTTATGCTGCGGTTAAGTTTGCTGATGGAGTAGTATGGCTTGAGGAGAACAAGTTTTCCTCGCATGTGATTCGTTTTGGTGAGGTATTGCTTGTTAAACCGCAGACTTTTATGAATCGCTCGGGGGAGGCCCTTTCCAAACTTTCTTCGTTTTATAAGATTGAGTTCAATGACATTTTGGTTGTGCATGACGATGTTGATTTGAAATTTGGTGAGGTTAAGCTTAAGAAAGGCAGTGGAAGTGCCGGACACCACGGAGTGGAAGATACTATTTCAAGGCTTGGAAGTAATGATTTTTGGCGTTTGAGGGTGGGGGTTGGAAGGCCTGAAGATGCAAGGTTTGATGTTGAGGATTATGTGCTGCAGGGGTTTTCAGAGGCCGATTTGACTGCCTTGAAGGAGTTGTTTGAAAAAGAAGTTCTTGTGCTTATAGATAATTTTGTGGGCCACTTTCTTCCCGTAGTCGGGCGGTAGCACTTTTGTAAAAGAAGTTTTGCTGCCCGACTTATGCATTTAAACTCTATTGTTTCTTTCAGTCGCGCACTTTATACTTTTAGCGCCAGGTATTTAGATTCTAAACTTTAGTAAGATAAAATTAATTAATCTGAGGAAAACTTATGTTTTATAGGAAGTATAGACCTCAAAAATTTAGTGAAGTTTCAAAACCTAATGATGTACCAATGGCAATCCTTTCCCAAGTGGTTGCCAAAAAGACTTCCCATGCTTACCTTTTTATAGGTCCCAGGGGTTGTGGTAAAACAACAACAGCAAGACTTTTGGCAAAAGCTCTAAATTGCAAGAAGCCTGCCAAAAACGGGGACGTTTGTAACGAGTGCTCTCCGTGCAAGGAAATTTCCGACGGCAAATTTTTGGATTTGATAGAAATTGACGCTGCAAGTAATAGGGGTATTGATGACATCAGAACGCTTAAAGAAAATATAAATCTCTCCTCTTTTTCTTCAAAATACAAAATATACATTATTGATGAGGTGCACATGCTCACTATGGAGGCCTTCAATGCGCTTCTAAAGACACTGGAAGAACCTCCAAAACACGTTGTGTTCATACTTTGCACTACTGAGGGGCATAAAGTGCCTGAAACCATAAAATCCCGTTGCCAGGTGTTTAAATTCAAAAGAGCTTCAGTTTATGAACTTGTGGTAAGACTTGAGGAACTGGCTCAAAAAGAAAAGTTTGAAATTAAAAAAGCGGATCTTGAAAAAATTGCTGTTGCTTCCTTTGGGGGCTTTAGAGACGCAGACACAATGCTTCAGCAGGTAATTGAGGGCTCATTATCAGTGGATGCGCTTTTAGGTGCAGGAACCATTGAGACTTTTGTTAAACTTACTTCTTTTGTGATAGAAGGCAAAGCTCAGAGTGCCATGGGTCTTGTGAGTGACGTGTTTAGTGAGGGAGTGGATTTAACAAGTTGGACAGGGGAGTATTTAAGATATTTGAGAGACCTTCTATACATTCAAGCGGGGTTTGCAAAAGGGGTAAGAGATGTGCCTGAAGATGTGTATGCCAAAATGGAAGAACAGGCTTTTAAGCTATCCTCCAAAGAGCTAGTTTTTATAATAGAGCGGTTTTTGAGAGCTTCCGGTGAAATTAAGACTGCAAGCATTCAAGAACTTCCGCTTGAGATTTCAGTTGTTGAGGTTTGTGAGGAGAGAATTAAAGAAAAGGGCATTTTGGAGGCTGAGGTAGCAGTAGAGGGGGAAGTTGAAGATGCAGGTAAGAAAGACCTATCAAAAGGCAGGACAGTTTCTGATTCTTCTGGTCCTTTGGAGGAATCGAAAGCCGCAAAGTTTAATGCAGATGATTCGGCTGTGTCTTTGACTGCTATTACGGATTTATGGGGAGATATCTTGAGGGAGGTTAAGCCTTTTAATCACTCGGTTGAAGCTCTGCTACGCTCTTGTAAGCCCAGAGAACTTAAAGAACACACGCTTATACTTGAAGTTTTTTACGCATTTCATAAAGAACGGCTGGAATCCCCCAAATCAAGAGAGATAATAGAGAAAGTACTACAGGAAAAGTTTGGAACACCCTTAAAGGTAAAATGTGTGCTCAAGTCTAAAGAAGGAGCCTCCCTTACTGATAAAAATGTGGAAGAACCTAAAAATAAAGAAGTATCAAAAAGTGCCCTGGAAGTATTTAACGGGGGGGTTGACTTGAATGTTTAAATTGATATATGAGAATACCAAAAGCTATAAAGGCTTTGACCGAAGCGTTTGAAAGATTGCCCGGAATTGGGCCCAAAACCGCTCAGAGGTTAACCTTTTACTTGCTGCATGTTCCGCAGGATGAGCTTGAGATGCTTTCTTCAGCAGTGGCGGGCTTAAAAGCCCAAACTAAAGTTTGCAAAATTTGTAAGAACGTTGGGGAGGATGATCCGTGCGAAGTGTGTACAGATGATTTTAGAGATAAAAGTGTGATTGCGGTTGTTGAAAGTCCGCTTGATGTGATGGCCCTTGAGAGAACAGGGTTTAAAGGGCTGTATCATGTGCTGCATGGCGTTATAAGCCCTTTAAATAACATTGGGCCTGATGATGTTTATATAAATGAGCTTATTTCAAGACTGAAGAAAGCTAATGAGTCTTTGTATGGAGGTGTGGGAGAGCTCATACTTGCTACTAATACCAACATGGAGGGGGAATCTACGTCTTTATATATTTCAAAGCTTGTGAATGATGCAAAAGAGGAAGTTGGGGAAATTAAAATAACCAGAATTGCCAGGGGGCTTCCCGTTGGGGGAGATATTGAGTATGCTGATGATATAACTTTGAGAAGAGCTTTGGAAGGCAGGCACGAGTTTTAGATTTTTAGAGTGTTAGAGGTTGGTAGCTTAAAAGATTCGTGGGTGTTTTGGCTTTGGGTTTAAGGTGAGTTTTTAAAAATGACTGAAAAACATACATTTGCAACCGCATTAAATTGTATAGATGGCAGAGTCCAAAAACCTGTGACTGAGTGGATAAAAAATAGGTTCAATGCAGACTTTGTGGACACTATAACAGAACCCGGGATTGATAAAATCATTTCACATGGAGATAGAGACTTTGTAAATGAGCTTAAGAGGTTTGTTGGAATCTCTGTTAAGGCACATGGCTCAAAAGTCATTGTAGTAGTTGGGCATTATGGCTGTGCTGCAGATCCTGTACTAAAAGAGGAGCACTTTGAGCAAATTAGAGGTTCTGTGGAGAAAGTAAAGTCATGGGGGTATGAAGCAACGGTTGTAGGGCTTTGGATTAACAGGCAGTGGCAAGTTGAGGTGGTTTGTTAAATTTTATGATAACTTAGTACCATGTCCTTTAGTCTTTACAATACTTTATCACGCAGGATTGAGGATTTTGAACCCATCAATCCTCCTTGTGTTAGTCTCTATACTTGCGGTCAGACGGTGTATGACTTTACTCATCTTGGTTCCCTCAGAAAATACACAAATGATGATCTTCTAAAGCGAGCTCTTACATTTATGGGTTATACAGTTAAACATGTGCAAAACGTTACGGATGTAGGTCACTTAACATCTGATTCTGATACCGGTCAGGATAAGCTTGAAAAAGGAGCTGTCAGAGAGGGGAAGTCGGTTTGGGAGGTGGCAAAATTTTATGAAAAGCACTTTTTTGAGTCTATTAATCAGCTAAATATACAACTTCCGGATGTGTCCTGTAGGGCAACTGAGCATATTGAAGCTCAAATTAAGCTAATTGAGAAACTTGAACAAAAAGGGTACACATATCAGACGGATGAAGCCGTTTACTTTGATGTATCAAAATTTGAAGGGTATGGAGCTCTTTCAGGACAGATATTAGCTGATAAAATTGCCGGGGCTAGGGAGGAGGTTGTAGTTGATCCTAAAAAGAAAAATGCAGCCGATTTTGTGTTGTGGTTTAAAAGGGTAGGCTCTTTTAAAGAGCATGTTATGCATTGGGAGGCACCGTGGGGAGATGGTTTTCCGGGGTGGCATATTGAGTGTTCTGCAATGGCTATGCAGTATCTTGGGGAGCAAATTGATATTCATACGGGTGGGGTTGATCATATACCTGTTCATCATGAAAATGAGATTGCACAAGCTGAGGCAGCTACAGGAAAACATTTTGTAAACTTTTGGGTACATCATGAGTTCCTGGTTGTGGAAGGAGCTAAAATGAGCAAATCTTTACAGAATTTTTATACACTTGAGGATGTTAAAAAAAAGGGGTTTAGTCCGTTGGATCTGAGATATTTATTTTTAACGGCGCATTACAGGCAGAAGTTGAATTTTACTTGGCAGGCTTTGGAGGGGGCAAGAAGTGCCAGAGAGAGTCTTGTGATGAAGACAGGACGGCTAAAAGCCACAGGAGACAACAGAAGTTATCCGGAGGTTTTTAGGAGGGCTATTAGTGATGATTTAAATATACCCAAAGCTTTAGCTGTGGTGTGGAAAGCTTTAAAAGCTGATGTATCTCAACAGAGCCTTTTTGAAATGGACAAAGTTTTGGGGTTGGGGTTAGAAGAGGCAGTTAAGACTAATGGAGGAAAAGTAAGACAAATTCCGGAGAGTATTTTGCTCCTTGCTAAGAATCGGGACCAACTGCGTGCACACAAAGAGTACTCTAAAGCCGATGACCTAAGACAGCAGTTAGAAAAAGAGGGATATACGGTTGAAGACACAAAAGATGGAACCAAGATTTATTAAAGTAATGAAAACAGGGGATAGATTTGAAATGAATTTCCCAAATTGCTAAACCCTTTTGACAAGCTTGCGTTTGGCAAATTTTTTGATAGTCTTGTTCTTGAGCTTAAAGGGGAAATTCTAAGTTAGATTTTATGATTAGAGCCATTTGCTTTGACCTTGACGGGGTTTATTTTTTAAACGGGAAAGAAAATTTTATTTTTGCTCTGCGGGATCTTGGTATTTCTGAAGATAACACTAAAGAGATTTTTTTGAGGAGTGAGAAGATGGGGGAGTACAAGCTTGGCAAAATCTCCGACATTGCTTTTTGGACGTGGGCAGCAAGGCAGTGGCGCCTAAACAAAAGTCCCGATGAACTGATTAAACTGCTGATTTCCGGATACCAGGTGAATTTGCCAGCGGTTGAGTACATAAGACGGGCCAAAAAGATTGGGTACAAAGCCCTTGCCTGCACCAACAATTTTCCCGCCAGAATACTTGGTTTAAATGACAAATTTCATTTTTTGAACGATTTTGACTGCGTTGTGACCTCTTATGAGGCAAAAGCCCTAAAGCCTGAAAGAAAAATATTTGAAAGGCTTGTGCTAAAATCCCAGGTTCTGCCTCATGAGATAGTAATGGCTGATGATGACGATTCAAAGCTTAAGGGCGCCAGAGAGCTTGGGATTAATACGTTTTTATACAAAGGGTTTGAGGAGTTTGTGGAGTACTTGGCAAGGATTGGGGTGGAGGTTTAGGGGTTTTAGGCCTGGGCATTAAAGGAAAAACCATGCCCAGACCATGACCGCAACCGCCCATAATACCATGACTGCTACTCCGGCGGCCGCGACCAACCAGTACTTAATATCGTCTTTTCCCATGTACTGGTTTCCTCCTTTCTTTAAAATTTGAATAGATACCCTGGAATTTAAAGATGGTGGGTTCTATCCATGAGATGAGTATGGCTCTGCTTGGTGGGATTGTTAAAGCTTGGGCGGAAGGGTTTTAAGGCTAAGTTGAGTGGGTTTTGTGTTCAAGTGATGTTGAAAAATTGAAGTTTGAGATTTTGAGGCAAAAAAAAGGCCCGCCGCACTGCTTAAACGTTGTTACTCGTTTAGCTTGTGCTTTGGGCCTTTACTCACTTACGGTTGAATTTCAGCGTAAGTGAGGTCGAGCCAATACTCGCGACCGTCAAAACCATGGTACACGATCTTGGCAAATCCCCTCCAGCCCGCTTCTGTTTGGTAGGCCTTTGTAAGGTCTATCACCTCAGCGCAGCCATCGGGATAAAGGATGTTTTGTGTTTTTTTGGAGAAGGCTGCATCCTCATACAGCGCTGCTCCAACAAACCCATTTGCCGCCTTCCCGGTGATATTACACTTCTGGGTTTTGTTTTCCATGGCGGGGATGGGTGTTGTCGTGGGTGCCTGCTCGGTCTGGATTTGCGACCGAGTCGTTGCCACGACGTTTTGGTCCACTTCGATGAAAGGGACCTCCGTGGGGGTGGACGGTGCTGCTTTACCGGGGCCAAACAGTGCTGCCCCGAAAATAGCTATTACACACAACGCCATCATGAAGACCAGGAAGGCGATTACGTCCGCCGCCTCTCCTTTTTCTTCACTTCCCTTAAAGGATAACTTAAACTTTTTCATTTTGTCCTCCATGGACAAGGTCGGTTTAAGCTTTCTTAAGTAAGTGGTTTTAGCCAATTACCCTCGATTGCCTAAACAAACCCAAATTCTATTAAGCTTGGGCGAGTTTGCCCTTGCTTTAATGACTTCATTCTAGGTTTGCTTACCTAAAATGTTAAAAATAGGCACAAAACCGGTCTTTTGGCTTAGGTGAGGAATGAATGAGGCTAAGGAAGGGGAGGATTTTTCGCATTTGTTGCCTGAGGGGCTGAATAAGGGTGTGCAAGTTGTGAAATTTTGCAGACTGTATTGAGAGGCTCAATAAACCCTAATACCGGTTTTTAGTATTTGTGAGGCTAAGGGATCATATTTGTTACCAAGATCTTTTGGTGAGTATGGATGTGGTTCAATAAGATCGCTAACGCCCTTTTTGAGCCTCATAAGGAGTACTCTTTCTGCCTGCCTGTTTGTGCCAAAGACAGGGGAGACTACGCAGAGATCAAGGTCGCTGTATTTTGTTTCTGATCCTTTAATCCTGGAGCCAAAAAGGATTAATTGATCGAGAGGCAAGCCAAGCTCTAAGAAGGCTTTGGAAAAAGCGTTGGCGGCCTCAAGATATTCTCTTTTAACGGTTTTTATTTTGTTGATGTCTTTATCCATGTGTAAAGGTCCTCGCAGTTCTTAACCCATATAAAGGTATTTCTTTATCTTTTAAGGATATTTGAGCCTTGAGAATTTTCTCTAGTGCAAGATGCCACAGAAACAAAGACCAATCGTAATGACCGAGCTTATACATGTCTTTTGCTATTTCAATATTTTTTTCGGAGCTTTTTATCCGGTACTCATAAGCTTCATTTGAACTCATATGGCAATAATACCAAACCGAAGGTTGTTTATATAGTGTTCAAAGATATAATAACAATGTGAACTTTGGAATCCAGCCTAACACGAAATACTTCTGTGAATACCGTTTAGTTATAGCTATAAGAAAGTTATGAAAACACACAACTTTGATACACCGCCGGAAAAGCCTGAAGAGGAAGCTTTGCCTGAAGGCCTTAATGAGGCTAAGGAGGAAGAGGATTTTTTGCATTTGTTGCCTGAGAGTCTGAGGGGGAAGGCCGGGTGGGGTGATCCTACGCCTTTGTGGCAGATTAAGCCTGAGTTTGTGGGATCGAGAAGCTTTCCAAATCCTGTGACAAGCCTTGAACCAAAGTTTAACAAGAAAGATTGGGTGTATGCTTCTGAGGGTCCCAGGTGGTTGAAGAAGGCACTGCCTATGGATGAAGGAGGGCTGGCCCAGGTTTTTGAGGTTTATGACACAAAGCTTGACAAAATCCTTGTTGCAAAGAGGTTAAGAGTTCCAATAAATCCGCATACGGGTTCTGATATAGATTATCCTTCTGTTGAACCGGATGAGGTCCTTGAACTTGAAGCTTTGACAATGGAAAGGCTTTCCCATTTTTCTAGAATTGTGCCTGAGGTTTATGACTACACTAAAACGTTGGATGGTAAAGTTTATATCATTATGGAAAAGATTGAGGGAAAAAGCTTTTATGAGGAACTTGTTAGGGGAGGCCTTGATGGGGTTGCAAAAGTTGAAGTACTAAAAAAGGTTTGCGAGGGGGTAAAAGTACTTGCCGAGCATAAGGTGTTTCATGGGGATATAAAACCCCAAAACATAATTCTTGATCAGAACAGAGGCGGAGAGCCAAGGCTAGTTGATTTTGGGAATGCATCGTCGCTTGGTAAGTTTGCTCAATACACTACCATAGAGACAGCTGCTCCTGAAATATTTTATGGGGGTTCTGTTAAGCGGCATACTGAGAAAAGTGAAATTTATAGTCTGGGAAGGCTGGCTGCGTATGTCAGAGCATCAATAGAACAAAGTAAAAGGGAGGAGGATCTTAAATTAGTTGAAGGTTTAAGAAGTATAACGGAGGTAGCCTGTATGGAGGAGCCTGGTGAGAGGTATGAATCTGTAGGGGCTATGATTAAAGATGTTGAGAAGGTAGAACATGCATAAAATTGCCATGCATCATTTTAAAAAAGTTGACCCCAAGCTTCATGCGGTTGCTGAGGAAGTTTTCAAAAAACACGGGGAGATTAAGCTTTGTGTGTCTGGGGATTTGTTTTCTGATTTATGCGAGGCGATTGTTGGGCAGCAACTCTCCGGCAAGGCGGCTGCGACAATTTTTGGCAGATTTAGAGAGCTGTTTAGGGCTGGGCGGATAACTCCCAAGCGGGTTTTGGAACTGCCGTCTGAGGAGATGCGCGCGTGTGGTATGTCTAGTTCGAAGGTGTCGTTTGTGAAAGATCTTGCGCAAAGAGTTTTGAAGGGAGAACTTGAGTTGAGCCTTGATGCTTTTGAGGGTGTGGACGAGGCCGAAATTGTTGGGCTGTTGACACAAGTCAAAGGAATTGGGCCGTGGACGGCGGAGATGTTTTTGATGTTTTCATTGGCGCGTGAGGATGTGTTTTCACACGGGGATTTGGGCCTTCGAAAGGCGATTAAAAAACTTTATTTTTCCGGCGGAAGCGCGGGTAAAAAGAGCGGGCGCAGGGGCGACCCTTTTGAGGAGTATGAACCGACGGCAGCCGAAATTGAGAAGATCGCGGTCAAGTGGAGCCCGTTTAAAACTTATGCTTCAATGATTCTTTGGAAGAGCCTTGAGTTGTGATTGTCGGGGTTGCCCGTTTTGCACTCCTTATGGCTTATTTGCAAAATTAGTCCTGTAGTGGTTAAGTTGCCTTAAGAAAATCTAAAATTTGGAGGGAGAAATGTTACCGTTTGGTATCAAAAACGATTTGAGGCAGCAGGTGCGAGAACTCCTTAATCTTGGGGGAGGCTTTCGCACAGTTGAATACAGGGTGCTGGCTTTTCACTTTTGGGGTCTTACATTCAGAACTGTAAGGTACAAGGTGAGTGTTAGTGAGGTTGAGCCCGGAGCTGATCCATTTGACGATGAAGTCAAACGTTATATCTGGGGGAAGGCAGTCGATGCGCAATCTGGAATCAGCTACGCGTATGAGGTTATTCTAATTAGGATTGACGATACCTGGCATTCACCAAGTTGAAGCTAAGAGGCTTTTGTGATTTTCACGGAAGCCTCTTTTTAGTTTTATTTAGGCGAGTTTAAGGGAGTTAATGGTTGTAAAGCGATTTGTTTTGTTCCATACTTTTGTTATGGCTAAGATTGTTTATGTGTGTTCAGGGACTTGTCAGGCTGAAGTTACGGAAGAACAATACAAAAACGGATTAACAAAGTGTGGTGCAAATGTGTGTAGTATGAAAGGGCATGAGTTTGAGAAGCGGCTAAAGTGTGAGGAGTGCGGGGCTTTGTATAAAGAAGGTGAGGCGCATAAGCATTCTTAATTTGATTGTAAGGAGCGAAGATAATCCTCTGTCCCTATGAACTTGTTTCTTGTGGCGCCTTATTTTAACGAGGAGAGATATCTTCCTGATCTTTTGTCTTCTGTTTTTTGCTCAAAGTGATAAAGGCTTTAAGCTTGTGCTTGTTAATAACGTGAGTACTGATTCTTTGGGGAGTGTTTTGAAAAGAGTGGTTTTTGTGGTAAGACTTAATAAAAAAAAGGAGATGAACATGCTAGATTCAGACCATGTTTTTGTGCATTGGAAAAGGCAGGATGAGAGGGAAGGTTACTTGGCAGGGAAATTGCAGGTTTGCTATCCCCCTGAATACCGGTTCTCTGATGTAACATTGGAAGATGAACTTTCTGCAAACGGGATTAAGATTCCCGGCAATTTTTCTGATGCCAGGGTTTTTGTTTTGGAGGCGTGCCAGAGGCTTGCCAACAAGAAGAAGCTTCCAGTGCGCCTGCAGATTGTTTACAAGGGGACGGAGTTTAAGACAAGTGAGGAAGAGTGTTATGAATTTGAGCCAAAAGCTTTGTTTTTAATTGGAGGCTTGATGACTTTCTTGAAGAAAGTAGGATCACAGCTTTCGCAGTAGGGAAACGTGGGCTGTTGTAGATAAAAGGGCATTGATTAGCCAAGTCGATGCCCTTTGTTGTTTAATTAGGGGTATATGAATTTAGAAATTGGCATTGTTGGGCTTCCTAATGTGGGAAAGTCTACTTTGTTTAATGCGCTTTTGAGACGGCAGGTGGCTTTGGCTGCAAATTATCCTTTTGCAACTATCGAGCCAAATGTGGGTGTGGTGGAAGTGCCTGACTGGAAGTTGGGGGAGCTTGCTAAGCTTGTGAAAAACGAATTTGGGGCAAAGGCGGGGAGTAGAGAAATACCTGAAAAAGTGACTTTTGCAACGGTTAAATTTGTAGATATTGCGGGGCTTGTGGCCGGGGCGTATAAAGGGGAAGGGCTTGGGAATCAGTTTTTAGCTCATATAAGACAGGTTGATGCCATTGTTCAGGTTGTTAGGGCTTTTGAGGATGAAAACGTAATCAGGGCGGGTTCAACCAACCCAAAATCAGATATTGAAGTTGTTACTACTGAGCTTATTCTTGCAGATCTTCAGACTTTGGAAAAACAAAAAACAGAAACAAAAGGCAAGGTATCAAAAGAGGAAGAAGTGAGAGTTTCTACTGTTAAAAAGTTAAAGGAAGGGTTGGGGAGTGGCAAAGCTGCTAAGGAAGTTGCCCTGACTGATGAGGAAAAAGTTGTTGCCTGGGAGCTTAGTTTGCTTACCATGAAGCCTGTAGTCTATTGTTATAACGTTGGGGAGTCCTCAGTTGGTACTAAATATGAGGATGGGATAGCAATTTGCGCCAAGATTGAAGCCGAAATGGCTGTTTTAGCTGATGATGACAGGGGGCTTTTTATGGCTGAGTATGGAATAACTGAGTCGGGACTTGATGTTTTGATAAAAAAAGGCTTTGAGGTTTTGGGCTTGCAGACTTTTTTGACAGCCGGACCAAAGGAAGTAAGAGCGTGGACAATAAAGAAGGGTTCTAAGGCTCCCCAGGCTGCAGGTGCTATCCATTCTGATTTTGAGAGAGGGTTTATAAGTGCTGAAATTGTAAGTTTTTCTGCTTTGATTGAGAGCAGAAGTTTTGAAAAAGCTAAGCTTGGGGGGAAGATGAGACTTGAAGGCAAAGAGTACGTAATGAGAGACGGAGATGTGGTGGAGTTTAGGTTTAGTGTTTAGGGCTTTGAGGCGTAAAGATTTTTGAAGTCTTCACGCCTCCTTTTGGGATGGGTGTAGGCGTAGGCAACTAGGGACCCCCAACCCAGACTATGTTTGTGAGGTAGTCACCTGAGAATAACAGGCGAACCTGATAGTCGGTTCCTGGCCAGTCTCTTGTGATTCCACTCTCTTTGCAGGGAGTGAAGGTCCTTGTGACAGTGCGGCTATGTTTCCCAAAATCATCTGAGACCTCAATGGAATAATCAATGGTTATAGATGCGCCGTTGTTCTGGCGAACCGTCCCAAAGGCTTCCTGAGGGCTAGATGTCTGACAGTTCATGGCCATTTGCGTGTCCTTGATACTGTCTGAAAGGGAAGTAAGGCCTGCCGAAGCACATAGGACTAAAGAAGCTATCAGCCCGCCAATGATTGCCCACCCCAGCTTTGCTGGAATAAACATTGTCTTCCTCTCCTTATTACTTCTAGATTTATTGGTGGCCATTCTACCATTTTTGGCTTGCGGGTGCATCTTCTTTGGTGTAACATTGGTTGAGTTTAAAATTTAAGGTGTTTACAACAGAAAAATAATTTGATACAATGCAGGTTAGAATATGAAATATGAAGTAGTTTTGATGACAAAGCCAAGTTTGACAGAAGAGCAGAACAAAAAAGTTCTTGACTCTGTCAAAGACTTAATTAAAAGTTCAGACGGCAAAATTGAGAAAGAGGACCTCTGGGGAAAAAGAAAGCTTGCCTATGAAATAAAAGGTATGCAAGAGTGTTACTATGCATCTTTTGATTTTACTCTCACTCCAACCTCACTTAAAAAGGTAACCTCCAAATTCAACTTACTCCCTGAAGTTGTAAGGTATTTGGTTATCAAAGGGGAGGGAAAGTAATCTTATGTCAAGAAGTGTAAACAAAGTAATTCTTGTTGGTAACCTTACAAGAGATCCCGAAATGCGCTATACCCCTCAAGGTCATGCAGTAACAACTTTTGGTTTAGCCACAAACAGAGCTTGGAAAGTTGAAGGGGATAGAAAAGAAGAAACTGAATTTCATAATATTGTTGCGTGGAATAAGCTTGCAGAGCTTTGCACGCAGCTTCTTAAAAAGGGGACTAAGGTTTTCATTGAAGGACGGTTGCAAACCAGGGACTGGGTTGATGATAAAGGTGTAAAACATTATAAAACTGAAATAGTTGCTGAGGATATGGTGGTTTTGGGTGGGAGAAGAGAGAACGAACAGGATTTTGAATATGCAGCTGATACAAAGACTGAGTTTGAGGAAGTTAAAGCTGAAAAACCGGAAAAAAAGACCAAGAGTAAAAAAGACAGCGCGGTAGATGAGGATATTTCCTCAGATGAAATACCGTTTTAATTTAAAGGATATGTACTATGGCATTTGAATCAAGAAAAAGAAGAAGAAGGCTGGAACAGATTGTACCGGAGTGTTATTTTTGTAAAGCAAAAGAGGAGCCTTCTTTTAAGGAAGTTCTGAAAATCAAAAGATTTATTACGGATAGAGGAAAGATTATTCCAAAATCAAGATCAGGTCTTTGTAGTAAGCACCAAAGATCCCTTACAACTGAGGTAAAGAGGGCAAGGCTGATGGCCTTAATTGCCTACACTGAAAACCACGCCCTTTAAGGAATGCTTTTTTTGAATTATTATTGTGACATATGCCTGTCTTATCAATTGACTATTCCAGAGGATCAGCTACGGCTCTTCTTGTAAATGATGATTTATCTTATAAGGTGAGTCGTCTCCCATTGATGTCTCCAAATATTTTCTATGCTAATAGGCCAAGCAAGACACAGGAGTTTTTAAGGCTTCTTTCTGAACTTGAAGAGGAACTTGATATCAAAATTCAGGACAAGCTTCTAATATATGCTGCCACAACAACCGATCTTGGCGTGAGCGTTAAAAATTGCAGATTTTGCAGTAAAGATGAGGCTTTTAGGTCTCTTTATCCTATTGATTTTAGGTATTTTAGCCATCTGCATGTAGGTTCCTCTGCGGGAGTCTTTTTTGAAGATAAAAACTTTGCGGCGGTGAAAAAGGAGTTGTTCTTTGATGAAAAAGAGGAAACGCTTAAAAACTATTTTGAAAATCTAAATTTGTATCCGTATATTGAAGCAAGTTCAGACAGAGATATTTATGAGGAGCTCTACTATCTTAAAGAAATAGCCAGGACAAATTGTCCGCTTATTCCTCAGGGAAATGTAATGGAACCCAAAACTATTATTTTTTCTACTACAAGAACTGTAGATGAAGAAAGGCTCTTGGCAAGATTTATGCTTTTGGCTCTTGATTCGCTTTGCAGTTTTGGGTTTTATAATTTTAAATTTGATTTTTCAAACTTTCTTGGCTCTTCCAGCGCGCTCAGCTTTTTTGAAAATGAGCTTTTTCAAAAAATCTCTATGCCTAAATTTATTTCACTTGGGTCTGTTGTAAATCTGGCGGATGATCTTACCTGCGAGATTGATTCGGGAACAGGGACAATTGAAGATTTTAGGGTTGAAAAAGGAGAACTATTTACCAGGCCTCTAACATCGGGTGAAAGTGTAGTATTAAAAGTTGGCTCAAAGAGGTTTGGGGCGTTTGAAAAAGTAGTACCGGGTGGGGTGTTTGGCATTGTTTTAGATACAAGAGATAAAGACAAAGAGAAGGACTATCCTTTAGCCCAGAAGAAATTGTTTGTTAAGAGCTGGGAGGATCAGCTTGTTTCAGTTTCAAGAGCATTTTAGGTTTTTATGAAGAAAAAACTACCCTTAGTCCAAAAAGTTTTTACCACTAATTCGTTTTTGGTTGAAAGAACTTTGCCTGAAGAGGGTGAAATTTTTGTTAAAACAGGAGAAAATGTAGAGCCTTTTACCAAAATAGGTGGAACCAAAGTAAGTTATTTCAAGGTAAAAATTCCTCAAGAATTTGTACTTAAAAAGCCAATCGATACATTTATTGAAAAAGGTATAGAGATAGGGGAGTATAAAAAAAACGCTATAAGAATTGTGAGACTTTATGCTTCCTTTAACGGTTTTATTAGAAAAGATGCTAACGGTTATTATTTTGAACAGGACAAGGTTAACTTTTCACTATTATCCGGTCTTTGGGGGGAGGTAAAAGAAGTTCTTGCAAATAAATCCGTGCTGATTCAGGGCTCTGCCACAATTGTTTATTTTGCCGCTTCTACTCCTCATGATGCAGAAGGAGAACTGATTGTATTTCCCAATCCTTCGGAAATTCTTGAAGACCCTTACTTTAATAACTTCACCAAAGAAATTGCAGGGAAAGTCATTTATACAGGCTATTTTGTAAAACTCAATAATGTTAAAAAAGCTATGAATCTTGGAGTTAAAGGCTTGATAGCTGGCGGGTGCGATAAGACAACGCTTGAATTTGCCAAGGCCAACAATTTTGCTTTGGGCGCTATAAGCGGGTTTGGGAGAATTCCAACACCGCAGGAGATATTCGATTTATTTAACAGTGTTGCCAACAGATACATTTTTATCAGAGGAAAGAAAGGGGAAATCTTTATTCCAAGCGATAGGAAGTTTAGCAAACTGGTAAACAAAGAAAAACTTAGTTTATTTTCAGAACCTAAAAGTGGTATGATTGTTCAAGTTCTTGAAAGACCATACTTTGGATGGATGGGCACACTTGAGGATGAAGAAAAGGATAGATTTAGGGTAAGACTTCATCAAGGCGGAAAGATAATTTACGCTAAGCCTACAAATATTCTGGTGTTGGACTTTTAAGATCCCAGTTGTTAAGTTTATGAGCTCTTCTAGAACTTTTAATTATATATTTGTCTCCCTGTTACTAGTTGGCTCTTTTATTGGGGGGTTAAACGTTGGCAAGAAAGGCTATGACGTTCAGCTTAAGAGAACCCCTCCAGTTATTAACATTATAAATAAGGAGCCTCAGGATCAGAATGTTGATTTTAAGATATTTTGGGAAGTTTGGGACGCTTTAAATAAAAATTACCTTGAGAGGCCGCTTGATGCCAGAAAACTTTTATATGGGGCGATTTCAGGCATGGTCAATTCCGCGGGAGATGACTACACAGCTTTTTTCACACCCGAACAAAATAAACTTGCAACCAGTTCTTTGAATGGGGTGTATGAAGGCATTGGGGCTGAACTTGGGTTTAAAGATAAGCAGCTTATTGTAATTTCTCCAATTGAAGGCTCTCCTGCTAAAAGTGCAGGGGTTAAACCCGGGGATAAAATACTTGAGATTGAAGGGGCCACTACACTTGGATTATCCATGAGTGATGCGGTGTCAAAGATCAGAGGACCTTCAGGTACCGTTTCCACGCTTAAATTTCAAAGAGCTGATAGCGAGCCTTTTGATCTTAAGATAACCCGAGGGCAGATAGTTGCCAAGAGCGTTTCATGGAAAGATTTGGGTGAGGGGATTGGGTACTTGAGACTTGCCAGGTTTGGGGACAGCACCACTAAGCAGTGGACTGAGTCTGTTGGTGAGATGCTTGCCCAAATGCCAAACCTTAAAGGAGTGGTTCTTGATGTCAGAGGAAACCCGGGGGGTTATTTGTCAGCCGCAACTTATATAGCCTCAGAGTTTTTGCCTATAGGAAAGACAGTTTTATTTGAAGAAACAGCAGAAGGTCTTAAGACTGAACAGAAAGCTGATAGAAAAGGGCTTTTGTTGGACAAACCTGTAGTTATTTTGATTGACAAAGGAAGCGCTTCAGCATCAGAGATTGTTTCTGGTGCTTTGTATGATAACAAAAGAGCCAAACTTGTTGGGCTTACGTCTTTTGGCAAGGGGACTGTTCAGGCGTCAAATGATTTTGATGATGGCTCTTCCCTCCATGTGACTATTGCAAAGTGGCTAACGCCAAATAAAACATGGGTTCACAAAGTTGGGTTAAAGCCTGATTTTGAAGTTGAAGTGACGGAGGAAGATGTTAAGGCGGGTAAAGACCCTCAAGAGGAAAAAGCAGTAGAGGTTTTAAAAGGAGAACTTAATAATGCCAAAAAATAGAAATGTACTGACCGGTGTCATTTATACTTTAGTGTTTGTTTTTTTTCTTTGGTTTTTGATTGGCAAAAGCAGTTCTACAAATCCACTCAAAGATATGGTTTCTTCTGTTAAGTCTTCTGTAAAAAGTATTTTGAATTTTGGGAAAGCTGATAAGAGAGACAGTGTTGTACTTAAACAATCGGTTGTTGAGGAAGAATCTGCAATAATTGGAGTTGTTGATCAGGTGTCTCCGGCAGTTGTTTCCATTGTTGAAAAAAGCGTTGATTTTGATCCTTTTTCCGGACCTGTTTCAAGCGAGCAGGGAATAGGAACGGGCTTTATTGTCAAAACAAATGGCTTGGTTGTTACAAACAGTCATGTTGTGTCAGACACTTCCTCTGAATATTCTGTAGTTTTGAAAGACGGCAAATCTTTTGATGTTAAAAAGATTCACAGAGATCCTGTTGATGATTTGGCTTTACTGGAACTTAATGCTTCCGATTTGCCAACGGTGGATCTTGGGGATTCGTCTAACTTGAAGGTCGGTCAGAAAGCAATAGCCATAGGAAACGCTTTGGGACAGTTTTCAAATACTGTTACAGTTGGCGTTATCTCAGGAGTTTCAAGACAGGTCACTGCTTCTTCCAGCCCATTTGGCGGAGACACAAAAGCTTATAATGATGTTATTCAAACTGATGCTGCGTTAAATCCCGGAAACTCAGGAGGTCCGCTACTTAATCTTTATGGGCAAGTAGTAGGAGTAAACGTTGCAACTACGCGTGGGGCAGAAAACATTGGTTTTGCCATCCCTTCAAGTCATGTAGTTCCCGTACTTAAGACTTTTGAGGAAAAAGGGAGAATCATAAGACCTTTTCTTGGGGTGAATTTTAGTCTTATTACCAAAGACATAGCAGCGTTAAGAAGATTTCCTGAAGGAGCGTTTATTTCCAGGGTTGGGGTTGATACTCCAGCAGATAAGGCCGGTTTACAAAGAGGGGATATAATTATTGAAATGGACGGCTCCAAAATAAATGATAAAAATCCTTTAGATGTTGAAATTCAGCAAAAGCACCAAGTAGGGGACAAGGTCAATCTTAAAATAGACAGAAAAGGTGAGATCTTGAGTTTAGATGCTACTCTTGGAGAGGCTCCGCAAGAGTAAAATTTGTTTAGGTCTTTGGGAATGGGGAAGTGTTTTAAGAAAGAGCGGTGGGAGAGTTTGTTTGAGCTGTTTTGGCTAGCATTTCTTCAATTTCTCCATTTAGAATTGCCGGGATGTTGTGAAAAGACTGTTTTATTCTGTGATCAGTAATTCTGTCTTGAGGGAAATTATAGGTTCTTATTTTCTCACTTCTGTCTCCTGTGCCAATCTTGTCTGCTCTTAGCTCATCGACTTTAGACTTTTGTTGTTTGACCATCAAATCATAGAGCCGAGACCTTAAAAGTTGCATTGCTTTATCTCTGTTTTGTGCCTGGTGCCTCTGTTCTTGGGACTCAACAACAATTCCCGTAGGCACATGCTTTAATCTGACAGCGGTTTCAACTTTATTCACATTTTGGCCTCCGTGGCCTGACGCATGAAAATAGTCCATTTCAATATCTTTAGGGTTAATATCAACCTGAACGGGTGTTACTTCCGGCATAACGGCAACCGTAGCGGTTGATGTATGTATTCTTCCGCCCGCTTCTGTTGTGGGTACTCGCTGGACTCTATGGACCCCCGATTCATTTTTAAGTAAGCTAAACACTCCAACCCCTTTGAGCTCAACTGAAGCGTTTCTGATTTCTCCCGTCATGCCCTCCGCTTTTGAAATAAAGGATACTTTCCAGCCTTTTTTTTCAGCATATCTTAAGTACATAGTGAGTAAGTCACCTGCAAAAAGACCCGCTTCATCACCGCCCGCGCCTGCTCTTATTTCTAAAATTGCAGCGTCCGGATTTATTTCAAGGGATTCTGTGGGCGGGTTGACTTGGAGGGTCTCACCTTTGAGTGCTGAAAGGCTTAGTTGGAGTGCATCTTTTTCAGATTGGAGTATTGATATTTCATCAGTTGCCAGCTTTTGCATTTCCGCGTCTGAGGCAGTTTGTAAAAGCTTTTGAGCGTCTTTGAGTTTGATGGTGATAGCGATCAACTCTTCTTCAAGATGTTTTGTTGGTAAATCCATAAGCTGCGGGGAAATCTAATTTTGGGCTTCTACTTCTGATTTGAGTTCTTTGAGGGTTTTGGGGTTAACTTGAGAGGCTTTTCTGATTTTCTCATCGTCTTTCTGCTTTTTTTCTTTGAGGTTTTCCTTGGCTTGAGCTTGCCTTTTGGCAAATTTATCTACTCTTCCTTCTGTATCAACAAGTCTTTCAGTGCCTGTATAAAAGGGGTGGCAGTTACTGCAAATGTCTACGCTGATTTTTGGTACTGTTGATCCTGTAGTAAAAGTATTGCCGCAAGCGCAAGTTACAGCGCAGTCAGTGTAAAATTTTGGGTGAATGGTATCTTTCATAAGCGAATTGGATTATAGCAGGGGTTGGGGTGAGCTAGCAAGCCGGTGAGTTGGGTGAGGTTTTGAGGCTGCTGGGAAGTTTATGGGCAAAAAAGAAAGCGCCAGTTGATTTGTCCTGTTAGACATTTCAATTGGCGCGTTGGGGGTTCCGGATGGTTTTGCCGTTCAGATTATCCTACGTTTTTTCCTCAGGTCTAGTTCGTTCTTGAAAAGTGCTTAGCAATAGTGCTGCTATTTCAAGGGTGTCCTAGAGTCTAGGGAAAACGACTGGATAGCAAGCTGGATTTTCCAGCTTACTTTATTCCCAACATATCGGTAACACCTATCACGTGTTTTCCGAAATACTTATGTTGGAAAAGACAAAACCTTGGGAACCGACCCTCATTATAAGTCAAACAAGGGGAAAAAGTCAATACTATAGGTTTATAAATGCTTTACTTACGCCCTTTTTCTAGGTAAAGATTTGTGTAATCATAACTCAATGAGAGCATTTAGCGACCATCCTAAAGGAGACTCACTGCCTGAAAAGGCAATCCAGGAGGATTCACTTGCTACAGATGATTCTGCTTCAGGGGCAAGAAATTCAGGTGCAAGAAAGTTAACCCGGAGAGACTTTTTGAAATTGGGAGGAGGTGCTTTAGCTTCTGGGGCTGGACTCAAGTTTTTTGAGGAACTTAGTAAGGCAAATCAGGTACTAAACGCTGTAGCTTGGGTTGCTGATAAAGCAGATAGTGCAAAAGGTAGGGTAGCCTCCAAATTAGAAACACTGGATGCATTTGAGGGAGATACTTTTAGAATTGAGAGACAAGCTGTTTTGGAAGATCCAAAATTTGTGACTGAAAAGGTTGTGATAATTGAAAGAAAAGAAGCTAAAGAGAAAAGAAAAACATGTTACTTTTCAACATTTGACCCTAACTTAAACTTTAAACTTCAAAGGCTTAATACTGGTTTTAGAGAGGAGCTAATGTCAGATGAGCATTTTGAAGGCGCCATAATTGGCCCTGTTTCTTATGTTGAAGGAGATTATGTTCATCTCAGAGCCAGCTCAAAAAATCCTGAGGAAGAACCTGTAAAAAGAGGAGAAATAAAGTTTAGTTTACCTGCAGTTTCCTCAGATGGTGTTTCCCTTGGAGCTTCTGAAATTAAATCCCGATTTGAAGGAATTGATGTAGGTGAAACTTTACATAATTTATCCTCAGGGGGAGTTGTAATTAAAAATGGATTGTTGGTGATTGTGGACAAAATGGGTTTGGTAGAGGCCCAAGAGGATGGTAAAGCCTTTTTACAGGCGGTTTATACAATAGAACAAGACAACTGGAAGGAGCTATCAAAACAGAAATGGACCTTTAACGGTTCTGAAGAAGAGATAGGCAGGTCCGCTTATACTTGGGGAGCTTATGTAAGCTATAAAATAGGGGAGGAGGATTTCATGTCTTATCTTGTTGCCGGCGGCTCCTCTGAAATGATTACTCTTGATGATTTTGTGCATACTTGTTTTGAGTTAACGCAGGGAAACAATCTTAAGATAGCCTTAATGGATGCTTCAAATGGAGCATCTATAATAGAGAGGACTTCTGACTTGGGAGAATTCAAGACTTTTGGTCCCTACAAACATAACCAAATGCATAGAGCTCCCGCCGTATTGGTAGGTGAATAGGTAAAATTGTTCTACTACTGAATTTTATCTCGATTTTTTTCACTTATATACACCCCGTACCCAATTATGACGCAGCCGACTATAAACCAAAAACTTATTTTTTCTCCCAGAAGAATATAAGCTACTGGGATTGCAAAGATTGGGGCAAGGTATGAAAAAATGGCGGTTTCTGCCACGGGGATTTGCTTTATTGCCCATTCGTATAGCCCGTATGCAACAAGAGTTGACATAATGCCCATATAAAAAACTCCAAATATGGGTTTAACCATGTCTGAGGAAATTTGGGGAAATTCATATGTTTCTTCTATTGCGTCCTGGAAGTTTTGAAGAGAAGGGGTTCTGAAGCCAGAATGGGTGGCAAGCTCAAATGCTGCCAGAGGCGTGAATGATATCAAAGACACAAGACATAAAACACCGGTTACAAAAAAAGGAGAGTATTCTTTGAGTGAGCTTCTTAGGTGGAAATAATGAAGAAAGGAGCCAAGCTTGGAGGGTCTGTGGTCAAAAAGCTTTTTAGACCATATGGTGTAGGCTGTCCAGGTTATAAGGGAGGCTAAAATCAAAATGTTTCCAAGGAGGCGATAGAGTGAACTTGCCGTATTTCCCTGAAGACCTACTTCAAGAATGGGCTGAATTATGATGATGAAAGTACCTGCAAGGGAAATTATGGCGCCCTTTTTTTCATTGGGAGAGATCTTTTCCCCAAGTAGTTTTGAAGAAGCTACCAAAATGATAATTGGGGACATAGCTGAAATAATGGAGCCATCGAGGGAACTTGTATAGGAAAAGCCCAAAAAAACAAATGCCAAAGTCATTGTCCCACCAAGAAAGCTTAAAAGTATTAGATTTACCCAATCTTTACGGCTTACCGGATGTTTGTGATCTTCTGCAATCAAAAAGGGAAGAACAAAAACAGTTGCAACAAGAAATCTTAAAAAAAGAAAAGTGAAAGGAGGGAGGTATTCAAGAGTTAACTTGATGATTGGACCGGCTGCGCCCCAAATGAGAGAAACGACCATTAAATACAAAATGGCAAGTTTGTGCTTTCTTTCAAGTTTGGGCAGATCATTCATACTCTTAGAATTGTAATGGGTTTGTTATATATAGACAATCTCAATTTTTTTATCAAGGATTTTAAGTTCAACAATTTCGCCGTTTTTTGCCTGATCTAGGATGAGTGAAATGCTAGCCCCTAAAAGAGCGGCAAATTTATCTGTTGTGTCTTTGTTTGTTTGGGGAAGTTTAGAAAAGTCATAGCTTTTGACCTCCAGGACCTTTTTATTCTGAGCAAGTCCAAGAAAGATTGTGCCAGAGATATTAGATGCATCTGTTATGGTGTAGGAAATTTTGTCCGTCTCAATTTTTACGGTGGCAGTAGTTTTGTTGTTGGGATCTTGTTCCTGAAGCCGCTTATTGATTAGTTCATTTAGCTCTTGCTCAGTGATACTTTGGAGTTTTTTCACACTTGAGGTTTGAGGAGTTGGTTGAGGGGGTTGTGTTGTAGTTTGCTTAACTTCCGGTTGAGGTTTGATTTGACTGTTGTTTTTAAAAGGTTGAGTGGGCTGAGTAATTCCATACAATCTTTGCTTGATTTTGGGTGTGTAAGATGATAGCAAAAATAAAAGTAGTGCAATGGGTATGCTTAGTAACACAACTTTTTTAACTTGAGGTAGTTCAGGGCTTTCATGAAGGCGCTTTATTTCAGGGGCCTTAATCACAGGACCTTTTTTCCTGGGTTTAATTATTTTTTTAGGTTCCAGATCAGAATTTACAGTTATCATAAAGATTTTGGAGGCAGTGAGTTTATAAAATTTCTAATATCTTTGGTGCTTGTGGTATTTTGCGCTCCTGATAGCATATTTTTAACTGTAATTGAGTTTTTTGCAAGTTCGTCCGGTCCTATGATTAAAACAAAAGGAATTTTTTTCTTGTCCGCATACTTGATTTGTTTGTTAAGCTCCGCTTTTGGATCAAGGAAAAGCTCTGAAGTAATATTTTCACCTCTTAGCTTTTGAGCAAGTTCTAAGGATTTTAGATAACAGTTTGGGTTGTTTGGGAAAACCGTTACCAGTACATTTATTGAAGAGGTAAAGTTTGGAATAAGATTCCAGTCTTTGAGAAACTGGGTAAGAGTTATGTCTCCCTGTGCAAAGCCTACGGCGGGAACCTTTTTATTTATGAAAAGGGAAATTAGCCCATCATATCTTCCCCCGCCAAACATGGATCTATTATTTCCAGGGGTCATGTCAAACTGTTCAAACACATTGCCGTCATAGTAATCTAGTCCCCTGACAATGGTGGGATCAAAAACTATGCTTTTAAGACCTGCTTTTTCTATTAACTCAAAAAGTTTTAATAATTGCTTAGGTTGCTCCGGAAGGTTTTTAAGGCTTTTAATGTCTTCAATTTTGTAAGTTAGTAGTTCAATTATTTTTGCAACCTGTGCCTGTGAAAAGTTAAGCTTTAAAAGCACTTTATTGAAGTCTTCATCAGAAACCTTTTCTTTTGTGTCTATTGCTTTTGCAAGTGGAAGTTTTTGCTCCTCTGAGGCTTTGACCACTTCATCAAAAAGGTAGTTTAGAAGGTATCTGTTATTAACTCTTATTTTATACATCTCAGGCTTTGCATTAAATGCTTTCATTAGGGCGTTATTAAGGAGAAGATTTTCAAGATCCGCTTCAACGCTATTCTCACCAAAAATATCTACATTAAGTTGGTAAAACTCTCTTCCTCTGCCCTTTTGAGGCTTTTCATAGCGGTAAAAGTTGGCAATTGAGAACCACTTGATTGGGATAGGGTAGCCTTCCTGCATTTTTTTTGCTGCCATTCTTGAGACCGTTGGGGTCATTTCAGGCCTGATTGCAACTTTTCTATTTGCTCTATCTTCAAATGAATAGAGCTGCTGGTTAACCAATTCCTCTCCAGACTTACTTGCAAAAAGCTCAAAGGGCTCAAGAAAGGGGCCATCGTATTCTTCAAAGCCAAAGGATTCACAAACCTTACGCCAGGTTGAGAAAATGTAGTTTCTAAGTTTAATGTCTTCCGGGAAAAAATCCCTGACACCTTTATAAGAGTCTACTGAAAGCATGGATTTATATTATCACTGCGGGATTTGTGGGGCAATGCCGAATTGGATAAAAAGAGGAAGTTTTGGGATACTTCACTAGGCCTTGGGCTGATTGGGACATTTCAGCTTCTCTTTGCTGCGTTTGCTAACCAACCGGGAGGTGCGTTGATGGGCGCCCTTCTGTTGATTGGCTCCTTTGTGGTGTTTTGGATTATGAAAGGCTGAAGAGGTGATATATTCCGGATAATATAAGCTTTTGGCCTTACTATCCGGAACGTTTTTAACTTTGTGGAATTTCCGAAATTTGCTTTTCTGCTTCTTCCTCTGTGAGAAGGATTCTTTCATACCCACTTTCAAATTGGTGTCTGAAAATGTGCTTTCCTGTGGAATTGTCTCTGCCAAGATATTTTACTTCAATACCCTGGGTAGTAGCTGAGGAATAAACATATTTCTTGTTTTTAATATAGTAAACCATGGAATTTTCCTTGACTTAGAGGTCTTAGAATTAGAAGACCTTTTTAATAATAGAATACTAACTCCTGTGTAGATAAAGCACAAATTGGATTTTGAAGAATTTTTTGTTTGTAGTAACATAGGTTCAATTCCAAAGAAAGAAAAAAGGAGACTTGAAATGATTTTTAAAAGAGTTGTTTGGCTTGCCCTTTGGGTGGTAAGTGCCATTCTGTCATTCGGTTTGTATGCTGTGAGTTTTGACTACCTCACCAGACCTTGGGTGATGGGTCCTGAAGATACAATTAACCTTCAAGTTTATGACGGTTACATTGTGACTATTGAGGGGGATGGTCCAATTGAGCTTTCCATTCACTCAGAAACTTACTGCGCGCTTACAACAGACTCTGAGAAAGTCCAACTTGATCCGGGTGAGAACAAGCTGGGAGGGGAGATTAGGAAGTTTTCTTTAAGTTGTGATGCGAGTGCCAGGGTAAGGTTTTTGGAGGCTCCGGGGAAAGTGGCTATGGAGAATGGAAAAAAAGACTTCCCACGCAGTTTTTCAGGAGTTGTAGCCACTGTGGCAATGTTTTTTGCAGGTTATGTGCTGGTGCAACCTTTTGTCAAACGCCAATTTTCTCTGTGACTTTAGAGTCTTTGATCCCGGGCAAAAGGCAATACTTTTGTTCGGGATTTTGATTTATTAAGCTAAAGAAGTCATGTCAAATTTCCCTTTTTTCATTATTTGTTTGCCGTCTATAAAAATGTCTACTCCTGTTGGGATAACGTCAAGGTGGGTTGGGGAGTCCCAGTCTGCGCCGGTTTCTTTGGGATAAGGGTGGCCAAATGCCATGTGCATTCCGGGATATTTTTCATCTTGCAAGAGATTTCCTATAAACTTTTTAAGACCTATGTTTGTGCCAATTGCAAATTCGCCGACTCTGTTGCCAAGAGGAGAGGTGAACATATACAGTTTTAATTCTTGCTCTAAGTTTTTGTCTTGGCAGGTTAAGTTGTAGCAGAAGCCATCTTTTAATTTGAAAGTAACGGGATGTGTGAGTTGACCATACTTTTCTGAAAAGTAGTCGCCCAGTATTTCTGCAACAACTGTACCATCAACGCTTTCTGGGCTTGTGAACGTTTCTGTTCCCGGAAGGTTTTGCCAGGATTTGCCTTCTGAAAGCTTGATTTTACCGTGACTTGAGACCCAGTTGAGCTTTGGGGAGAGTTTTGCGGTGACGTCTGTGCCTTTATTGTTTGTTACCTTGATTTCTTTAGCGGTTTTGCAAATGTTGTAGATTTTTTGTGTGATGTCATAGAGTTTGCCGTAGTCTGTATCCATGCCGTCAAGCATAATTTCCTTTGTGATTGCTATCATGTGGGCGTGGGCGCAGTTTAGCTGATAGGCCAAAAGATCAATAAGCTTTGAACGGAATTTGGGTAATTCTCCTTCTTTGCCTTGTGCTGCATAGATTGAGCAGTTTGGGTTGAAGGTTTTTATGTCTTGCTCTAACTTGTTGGGAAAGCTTTGCATGGGGCGAGTGCCATAGTCTTCTATTTTAAGAAGGAGGGTAGAGGAAGTAATCTTTTGTGCTTCTGTGAGTAGGGCTTGGCCGATTTCTAAAGTTTCTTGGTCTGTGATTATGACAAGTCTGTCGGTTGGCACAAGCTCCATGCAGTTTACGATTGCGTTGTTGGCTGAGTTTTGAAGAGTTGGTTTGTCCATGGACTTATGGTAGCACGGGGAAGGAGATTTGACAGCAACCGTTGGTACTTGAGAAGATTCTTGCTAAGAAGGGAGTTGTTGAAAATGAAAAAAACACCTGTGAAGAGGTTTCTGATGGGTATCCTCCTGAGATTGGTGTTGGCTGCTGTACTTGCCTTTACTATCTCATCTGGATCCAGAGGGCAACTCGGCTTTAACCCCTTGATCCTTGTGATTGTGGGATTTATTGGGGTGTTTGCCATGCTATTTGGCTCCATTAGAGGGGACAAAGTTGATGTTGGAGTGGGTTTTCTTCTGTTCGGCTTGGCTCTTATCATAAGGGTGGTTACCATGTAACGACTCATGCCCCTAAAGTGCGCTTGTGCTTTGGGGGCTACCTGTTTTCTGTATTAGATTAGATCAGGAATTTTCCGTTTTCAAATATTTTTTTACCGTCTAGGAGAATTTGACCCTCACTTCTTAGGTCTTTCACAAGATCCCAGTGGACTGCAGATTGGTTGGTGCCTTTATTTTCTGTGTAAGCGCGGCCTATTGCTGTGTGAATGGTGCCCCCGATTTTTTCATCAAAGAGGGTTTCCATAACAAAACGGTCTATACCGTAGTTTGTGCCAATTCCAAGCTCGCCAAGATATTTGGAGCCTTTATCTGTTGCGATTGTTTCTAAGAGGACATCTTCATTTTCAGTGGCGGTTGCTTTAACAATGGCACCTTTTTTAAACTCCAATCGGATGTTTCTCACTACTTTACCTGATTTTTGAGAAGGGAACTCGTAGAAGATTTTGCCTTCCACGCTTGTTTCAACCGGAGCTGTAAAAAACTCGCCATCCGGCATGTTGTACTGACCGCCTGCCAAAACGTACTTGCGGCCTTTGGTGGACAATGACAGGTCTGTTTCATGGCCAATAATTCTTACAGTTTCTGCCTGTTGGAAAGCTGCCATCCACTTTTTCCACTTTAAAGCTTCTTTGGCCCAGTCAACAAGGGTAGAGGAGAAGTAAAACTGCATAGCTTGTTCTAAGCTCATCTCCGCCTGCTGGGCAAAAGCCTCTGTTGGGACCCGGGCAATGACCCAACGGGTGCCTTCAACTCTTTTGTGTGCCGTATCTCCTACAACTTTGTTGTATAAATTAAGCTTTTTGGTATTGGAGTCTTTAAGTTCATAGGGGTTTCTGATTGCGCGAATACCGATCCATACATCAGCCTGCTCAATGCCAAAGTTTTCAACTGGAGTTTGATAAGAAATTTGTGCCAGGTTGCCAAACTGTAACAAAGAGCGGGTAAAATAAACTGAAGAAAAATAGACTTCAGCAAAACCTCCTGCCTTAACTACTTCTTTGTAAATTTCTGAGATAAGCGGAAGGGATTCAGGTTCTATCATATGAATCATTACCTTTTCTCCCTTTTTGACTTTTGTAGAGTAGTTGACAAGAATTTTAGCTAATTTGTTGTAATTCTCAGTCATACCAATTTAATAGTAGGAAAGCGCCTGCAGTTTCTTTGCTGCTGTTTTGTACACAAAAACGGTTTGTTTTGCCAGAGTTTCATCCAGCCTATTTGGGTCCTCATAAATAAGGGTTTCCAGAAACATAAAATCCTGATTGTAGTCAAAAGTTTGAAGATGACTTGTGTATTTATCACTTCTATTTAGGAATTTTGCAATCTCAACAAAAGGGAGATCAAATTCCTTTAGCACATAACTTTCTATATACCTTCCGCTATCTTTGTTAAGCTCAAGTGACTTATAAACGCAGTATTTTGACCCCATAAGGTTTTTGCAACTTACTAGAAACTTTTCTTCATAATTTAATTCATCTGATATCTTGGCGGTAGCAAGGTCAATATTGTAGGCAACTACGGCCTGATAATTTGGGTTTTTGTCAGGTGGCAGTTCTTCAATTTTATCCGATATTGTAAACACAAGCCTCCTCCCATCTTTTGCCAGTCTTGTGGTTTCAAGACCCTTCCTCAAATTCTCTTGAGTCAGTCCAATAAAGTTAACATCAAAGATTCCGCCTTTGTGATTGCTGAAGTTTACTCTGTAAATTTTATTAATATCCGTTATAAACGCAGCTTCCACATTGCTAATATTTATAGTTTTGGTTATTGAAAGATTTGAAGGAAAATCCATTTTGTAAAGATTTCCGCTTGAAGACTCCAGAATATAGGTGCCAAAACTGCTGTAGATTAGCGCTTGGTCGCCATCTCTTGATGAAATTACTCTTGAGGACGGGGAAAGTGAAAAAAGTTCAAAGTCTGTTTCAAAAATAAATTCTTTATAGTCTTTTGTTTTGAGATCAATTTTTTTGATAATCAGCTCTTTTGGAGTTCTTGCTTCTAAACAATAAGTTGCAAGCCTGTCTTGTGAAAAAGTGAGAGGGTTTTCCCCGTCTGCAAAGCAGGTTCCCCTTGATTCCTGTGAAGACGCTAAAAGAGAAAGTGCTTGAGTAAAAATTTTATTCTCATTTGTTAAATTGTAAGCGGTTAGTGGAGAATACCTGGCTGTTGCCTGGCCGATATGAATGAATGAAAAAACAGAGTCAATAGGCAGAGATTTAATTCTGTAAGTTATTATTTTGGTTGGGTTTATGGTTGTAACGTCTTTTTTTATTTCTTCTTTTATTTCTTCTTTTTTTTCAGGAGGGCGAAAAATAGAAGATGCCAGTAACAAAACTCCGCCAACCAGCAGGATTAGTATTACAAAGCCTACAAGAAGTATAAGAGTGAGTTTTTTAAAAGGTCTTTTCTTTTCAACTTTCACAGCCTCTTGGGCTACTATATCTTCAGGCATAAAAAACTTCTATAAGTATATTTACCAGTATAGCAAATATGGTATAGTCAAGGCTATGGAAATCTCTTTTGCAGGTCATTCCTGTTTTAAAGTAAAAGGCAAAACTTCAAGTATTGTTTTTGATCCGTATTCTTCTGAGATTGGTTACAAACTGCCAAAGCTTGAGGCTGATGTTGTTTGTGTTTCTCATAACCATTTTGATCACAATTTTGTTGAAGGTGTTAAGGGGTCTGACGGTTCCGTTCCGTTTGTTATCAATGCTCCGGGGGAATACGATTTGAAAGGTGTTTATGTCAGAGGGTTTAAGAGCTTTCATGATGATAAAGAGGGGAAAGAGCGCGGTTTAAACACTATCTATTATGTTGAGGTGGATGGGATTTTTATGCTTCATCTTGGAGATTTGGGACATGTGCTTCCTGATGATATTGTATCTGAGCTTGAAGTTGTGGACGTGTTATTTGTTCCTATTGGTGGAATTTATACTATTGGTACTGAAGAAGTAGATGAGATAATTTCTCAGTTGGAACCGTCAATTGTTGTTCCAATGCATTTTAGGACTGAAAAGTTATTAGTTCCAAAAGCTTCTGAAATGAATCCTTTGGAAAAATTTACAAATGAATGGGGAAGTGATGGGGTAAAAAAGGTTGACAAACTTAAAATTTTCCAAAAATCCGATCTTCCTGAGGAAACGCAGATAGTTGTGATTGAACAGTTATAGCTTTAGGGACTTTGCTCTTTACTTTTTTTCCTTGAGTAATTAAATAGATATGTAAGATATGACTGAAGCCAAAATTCCACCACATAATATAGAAGCGGAAATGTCTGTGCTTGGCTCATTGCTGATTGATAAAGACGCAATTATAAAAGTGGCTGAATTTTTGCGCTCTGAGCATTTTTATAAAGAGGCGCACGCCCTTATTTACAAAGCTATTTTGAGTTTGTATGAAAAAAGAGAGCCTGCTGATTTGGTTACTGTGCCTGACGAGCTTAGAAAATTGAAAGTTTTGAAGGATATTGGAGGGGCTACCTACCTGACAGAGCTTGTAAATAGTGTCCCAACCTCTGCAAACGTTGATTTTTATGCGCATATTATAAAAGACCACGCAATTAGGCGGGCTCTGATTTCCGTATCCTCTAAAGTTGGCGAATTAGGATTTAAAGAAGAAGTGGGGGTTAATGAGCTTTTGGATCAGGCGGAGCAGGCTTTGTACGATGTTTCAAAAGATCAGCTTAAGAGAGATTTTGTCCCAATAAAAGAGACTCTAGAAGTAACTTTTGAAAGACTTGATGAGCTTCACAAGAAGAAAGGCTCTGTCAGAGGAGTGCCTACGGGTTTTAAGACTATTGATAATATGCTTTCAGGTTTGCAGGATAGCAATCTCATTATCATTGCAGCCAGGCCTTCAATTGGTAAATGTGTTAGTGGGGAGTCCGAAGTGATTGATCCTTTAACGGGTATTGTTACTACCGTTAAGCAAAGGTATGAGAAAAAAGAAAACAGTCTTGTTTCTTTGGACATGAAGATTATGAAATCCCTTAGAGCAGAGGCTTCTGGATTTCTAGATGATGGCATTAAGCCCGTTTTCCTTGTAAAGACTGCCTTGGGGAGAGAAATTGAAACTACAGCATCCCATCCTTTTTTGACTCCTAAAGGTTGGGTATCTCTTGCTTTGCTAAATGTGGGAGAGAGGGTGGGTGTTCCAAGGATGCTTCCTTATTTTGGGGAGTGTGTTATTGAGGAGGAGAAAGTAAGTCTTGTAGCCTACTTGATTTCTGATGGCTGTTTAACTGGACTTTCCCCTTCATTTACTAATGCAAATGAAAAGGTAGTTGAAGACTTTATAGCCTGCGCTAAAAAGCTTGGTAATATTAAAATTGCAGTTCATAAAAAGGTTGGTAACAAAGCTTCTACATATGTTGTATCAAACGCTGTAAGTCCTTTAAATGTGTTTTGCAGGAAGTTTTCACAAAGGCTTCAATTTTTAATGAGGGACTTTAATCTTACTCAAAAAAGGTTGGCTCTTTCTTGTAGTCTTAGTCCCACTACTATTCATGGTTGGTATCACGGGCAAAACCTTCCTGATATGAGCAGCCTAAAACTCCTAAAAAATGCTTTACAAGTAGATGAGCAGGAGTTAGGTCTTGAAGGGTTTAGCGGTTCCTCTCCAAAAAACCCTGTTACAAATTTGATGATTAGTTTTGATTTGATGGGTAAGAATTCATATAACAAGACCATACCAGATGCTTTTTTTAGGCTTAACAAACCTCTTATAGCTTTGTTTTTGAACAGACTGTTTGCCTGTGATGGCAGTGCTTATGTGAAAAATGGCAGTTCTCCAGTGATTTCATATACATCAAATTCTAAAAAGCTTGTTAAACAGGTGTCTCATTTGCTCTTGAGATTTGGGATAATTTCCAGAATAAGAGAGAAAAAGGTGAGATACAAAAAAGAAGGAAGAACATTTACTTCCTTTGAGGTTGAGGTGCTTGGGTCAGAGGATGTTATTAAGTTCATAGAAGAGATAGGAATTTTAGGTAAGGAGAAACAAATTGAACAAGTTTATAAACTTGCAAAGGGTAAGAAAAAGGGGTGGACAAAAGATACTCTTCCAATTGAGGTTTGGGACTATATTAAGAAAATAAAGGGGGACAGATCTTGGAGAGGTGTGTATCAGAAGTTAGGTTTGCCTTTGTCCCATAATATTCATGTTTCAAGAAGAAATCCAAGGAGAGAAACAGTACTTAAATTGGCCAAGGTGTTTAATGACACTTTTTTAGAAAACCTAGCTACATCTGATATTTTTTGGGACAGGATTGTATCAATAACGGCCGCTTCTGAGAAGAGAGTTTATGATTTGGAAGTGAATGGGTTTGGGAATTTTGTAGCCAATGATGTTTTTGTTCATAACTCCTCAATTATGAGTAACTTTGCCCAGTTTGCTTCAGTCAGATATAAAGTCCCCGTTGGAATTTTTTCACTCGAAATGAGTAGGGAACAGGTTGTGGATAGAATGATTTCCGCTCAGGGGGATATTGATGCCTGGAGGATTACAACGGGCAATCTTGAGGAAGAGGATTTTGAAAAATACACAATTGCAGCAGGGGAATTGGCCGAGGCCCCAATATATGTAGATGACACGCCCGGAATAAATATTATGGAAATGAGAACCAAGGCAAGGCGTCTTCAGATGGAACACGGTATTAAAATGCTTGTGGTTGACTACTTACAGCTTGTTAGAGGGCGTAATTTGGAAAATAGAGTACAGGAAGTGTCAGAAATCTCTCAGGCTTTGAAAAACCTGGCCCGCGAGCTTAAAGTGCCGGTTGTTGCAGCCTCTCAGCTGTCCCGTGCGGTTGAGCAAAGAGGAGGGGATAAGCGCCCGCAACTTTCCGATTTGCGTGAATCGGGCAGCATAGAACAGGATGCAGATGTGGTAATGTTTTTATACAGGCCTATTGATGAGGATAGGGAGAACTTAAAGTTGATTATTTCAAAACACAGGAACGGACCAACTGGGGAGATTGACTTGTACTTCAAAGGGGATAGGACTCGTTTTTATGAGGCGGATACCACCAACAAACCTAGCGTATAAAAGCTATACTAAAAAGCGCGTAGCCAGCTTGTTTTTCTTTTTATTTTTAATATAGTCCTTAGTGGATTTTTTTTGACTTTCAGTGTAAATTTAAGTCATTCCAAATATGAAAGAGAGGTGAGAGAAAAATGACTACTGTTGCTGATGTGGGGGAAGGTGAGTTTGAGGTGCACACACAGGATTCGCTGCAACCAGTGGATCACATTACCCTAGCTGTCTTTTTGGTTAAGGCCGCATTGGTTATGCTTTCCCTGGCCTTTGGTTTGAACCCTTGGTTCATAGGAGTGGTGTCTTTCTTGTGTGTAGCGCTTTTGTATCATGTTGCGCCCAAGATTGCTGGTCAACCCAATGAGCTTCCATTCATAGCTATCTATTCACTGTTTGGAGTTTTCGAGGGGATGGCAGTGTTTATATTTTCCATCGTCTTGAGCTCTAGAATGGATTGGCAGTGGAATATTGGGCCATACTTCATGGGACAGCTGATTATGCTTGCGGTTTTTTATGGGGTAAAGCTAGTGAGATGGATCGCAAGAATGCGGCACCCCAATACCCTCCCTGCCGCGTGATTTCTAGACGCTCGATTTTCTACTGAATCGGGCGTCTTAGTCTTTTTATATTTCCCCCTTTGTTTAATAGATGTTAAAATTTTTGTATATTGCCGTGGTGGCGGAATGGCATACGCGGTGGTCTCAAAAACCACTGGGGGTAACCCTGTGAGAGTTCGACTCTCTCCCACGGCACCAGGGTTTGTATAAGGTTGTGAAGAGTCTGATGCATATGATCAACCCAAAAGGTGAATCAATAGAATCACTTAAAAATAACTGGGGCTTTGATGTAGAGCACAATTACTCAATAAAAGTTGTGGTAGGCGCCAGTCCTTCCCAAATTGATAGAGGACTTTTTCATAACCCTGAAGCCGTTTTTAGACTTATTAAAATCTCTGACCAAAATGCAACTCTTCTTGATCCTGTTTCTTTTGTTTTAAGGCTTGATGATAGGGGTAGTCCAAGAGTTACCAATTTAGGAACAAACAGGGTGAGAATTTTTGACCAAAACAAAGAAACACTGGGTTATGTAGGAAGGCACATGAAGTTTGAGGCATTTTGGGAGCAGTTTAGCCCAATTTCCACAATCGATATAGTTTGTAAAAACGATTTTATTTTTAGATTTAAGGTTTTGGAGTGTGCATTAAGCACCAAATATGAGCTTTTAGTCAATCCCAAAAATACTGATACGGAGGACTGGATTATAAGAAATCACGAAAACTTTTTAGAAGAGCTTATTAATGAGTAATCCCTGTACTCAATGAATTTTAAACTTGCTTAGTTTAAAAATTTGATCTAGCATTGGCAGGATCTAAAGTTATGCTTAATGTTACAGATTTAAAAAACGGAACAGTTTTTAAAGAGGATAAGGCGCCCTATCTGGTACTAAGGTATGAATTGATAAAGCTTGCAAGGCAGGGAGCTTATATTAAAGTCAAAGCCAAGAATTTGTTAAGTGGGGCTGTGATTGAAAGAAGCTGGCATAGTAACCTTGCGGTTGAAGAAGCGGATATTTCTAAAAAAAACGCCCAATATTTATATAAAGACGGGAATAACTTTGTATTCATGGACCCTAAAAATTATGAGCAGGAGTATATAGCTGAAGGATTAATAGGGGATAGCGCAAAGTTTTTAAAAGAGGGGGACACCCTTCAGGTTTTATATTATGAGGACAAGCCTATTGCCGTGGAACTTCCTCTAAATAGCATTTTTGAGGTGACTTATACCGAGCCCGGCTACAAGGGAGATACAGCATCAAACACTTTAAAACCGGCTACAATTGAATCGGGAGCGCAAATAAAAGTTCCGCTTTTTATTAACATTGGAGATAAAATAAAAGTGGATACAAGGACAGGCGAGTATATTGAACGGTCTTGAATTGCTGAGGAGCTATGTTTAAACTCCATACTCTAAAAAACGGCTTAAGAGTAATATTAACTCCCTCCAAGGAATCAAATTCGGTTGAAGTGGCTTTTTATATTAAGGCCGGGGCACGCTTTGAAACGGAAGAAAAAGCCGGTTTGGCACATCTTCTTGAGCACATGGTATTTAAAGCATCTCCCTCCTTTAAAACTGAGACGGAAGTATCTGAGTTTTTGGAAGGGCTTGGTGCAAGTTATGATGCGTCCACTGATCATGAGCTTATCAGTTTTTATGTACGAGCTGAAAAATCTCATTTTGAAAAGATTCTGAGCGTTTTGAAAGAACTTATTTTTGAGAGCTTTCTGCCGGAAGAAGAGATGAAGAAAGAAAAGAAGGTAATTTTGGAAGAAATCAAAGTATATAATGACATGCCCGATTCCAAGTGTATGGAGAATCTGCTTGCGCTTTTGTTTAAGGGTCATGGGCTTGGGAGAGACATTGCAGGAAATGAGCAAAGCGTGTCCGCTATTACAAGAACTGATTTGGAAAAATTTAGGAAGAGCATGTTTTTGCCTTGGAATTTGGTAGTTAGCGTTTCCGGAAACTTTGATGAGGAGCATGTTTTGGCAAGTCTTGAAGGAACTCTGGTCTCAGTTTTCAAAAGCGCAGGTAAGGCTCAAAGTATTGAAAAGGTGGCAAGCCTTTTAGGTGGGCCGTTTGTGAGTGTTGAAACAAGAAAAACCGAACAGGCTTATGTGGCACTTGGTTTAAGAGGTGTGGAAAGGTTAAATTCAAATAGGGAGGCACTAAGGCTTTTAGGTATGGTCCTTGGAGGGGGAATGAGTTCCAGATTGTTCAAAAAAGTAAGGACAGAACTTAGCTTATGTTATTACATAAATGCCTATGCCATAAACTTTTTGGATACCGGCGGGTTTTTTGTGTCAAGTGGAGTGAATCTTGACAAGTATGAGCTTGCCCTTATAGAAATTTTCAAAGTACTAAATGAAGTGAAAAAAATGGGAGTGACTGAGGAAGAGCTTGGGCTTGCAAAGGAGCACCTTAAGGGCCTTCTAGCCATCAGTCTTGAAGATCACGGCAGATTGAATAGATTTTATGGCTCTTCACTTCTTCTTGATGATAAGGTGAAAACTTATGAATCCGCTGTTGAGGCTATAAATCAAGTTACTACTACGGATGTTTTTAACCTTCTTACATGCCATTTCACAAATGAAACTTTATGTGTGTCTGTTGTTGGAGAAGTGGAAAAAAAGAGGATTTGTGAGATCTGCAAATTAGTTTAGACTTTCCTTATGAATCCATTTTTGATTAACGGTTTTATTTATTGTGCAAGCTTACTGATAGCTGTTTTTTTTGTGTGGTACGAATCTAAGCTGGATGGGTTTGATGAAGATCAGATATTTGATTTTATTTTTTTGACTCTTATAGTGGGTTTTTTGTCCGGCAGATTTGTTTTTGCGTTAAGTTCCAATCCGGACTTTTGGGAGGCCTTAAAAGTGATGGTTTATCTAAATATTGTGGGGCTTTCCTGGCTCGGTTTTTTTAGTGGCTCTTTTGCGGGCGCCATAATTTGGATTAGGCTTAAAAAGTGGTCCTTTTATAGACTTTTTGATGCTCTTAGCATTGGGTTTGGGTTTGGACTTGCTATGTGGGAAGCATTAACTGCACTTGTGACAAAGAATTATATGTCTATTCTTTTTTTTGGTCTTTCCCTTTTAGTTCTGGCCTTGTGTCTTCTCTTAAGAAGGAAAAAATATGTTTTTGGGCTTGCAGGAGGTTTGATACTTGCAAGCTTTCCGTTAATTATTATTCTGAATTTTGCAAATAAGGACGCTTTAAATATGGAAAGTTTGATATTTTCCGTGATTTTAATTACACTGGGATTGGGTATATTGTTTATCAGATTGAGGAGT
This sequence comes from Patescibacteria group bacterium, assembly GCA_038064575.1. Classification (GTDB taxonomy): domain Bacteria; phylum Patescibacteriota; class WWE3; order UBA101185; family 2-01-FULL-41-18; genus JBBTST01. The sequence continues at coordinate 21,081 of JBBTST010000014.1, read as the reverse complement.
GCACGAATGAAAGTTTCCAGAGGGTTTTCAACCGAGTTTTTGAAGAATGTAAAGAATTTGCTACTTAGCAAAGACAAAGAACTTGCAAAAGAGGAGAACCTTTTGATTAAGGAGGATCCTTATCTTAAGCCCGATAGAGATGTAATGAATAATGAAGATGTTGATGAGGCTAAAGAGGATGAGGCAAAAGAAACCACTGATATTTTAAGTAGATCGGTAAGGGAGATGAGAATGCAGATTAAGAAGGCTCTTGCTAAAATAAATATTGGAACTTATGGTATTTGTGAAGTTTGTCACAAACCGATTGACGAGGCGCGTTTGCGAGCTTTTCCTCAAGCTACAATGTGTACAAGATGTGCTGAAAAGAAAGAATAAGAGTTTTTTTTTGTTTCTTTTTTTAATTCTTTTGGATCAAGGTCTAAAATTTGTCTTTGTGCGGGTTTTTCCTGATTTGGTTTACCCAGGTAAAGGCTTTATCCTTGGGATTGGGGATGAGCAGTCTGTATTTTATGTGGCTTTTACTGTCCTTTGTTTTCTTTTGGCTTTCCTACTCTTTTTTGCAAAAAAAACAAGTGGGGTGGCTTTGAATTCCAGTATATTTATTTTAGCAGGAGGTTTTTCTAATGTTATTGACAGGTTAGCATATGGGGCTGTTGTTGATTTCATTCCCTTTTTTAATTTGTCATATTTTAACTTGGCTGATTTTTATGTGGTTGTAGGAGTATTGGTTTATGGCTACAATCTTTTAGGTTATTATTCTGACCCCGCCTAATTCCTCATAGTCAAAGTCGTGAAAGTCGTGAATTGAGCCTATAAAAATCTTATTCATTGGGACATTTTTAGCCTTGGCAAATGCATGGAGAGTTTCAGGGTTAAACTGCGCATCAATATACTCAAAATTTAAATTAAACTCTGTATAGACACCTGTTAGTTGAAGCCAGTGCAGGGCTTGTTCTATCTCCTCCTTTTGCCAGTCATCACCTTGGCAGTGAATGAAGTCAATGTTTAAGCCAACTTCGTTTTTGTGTATATAATCAACAATTTCAAAAAGACTTCCCGTGTGGTGAATAAATACATACAGGGTTTCTGAGGCAACTTTATCTCTTTTTCTTTTGATAAGTGAGTGGAGGAATGTGCCTTCAATGGGTTTTAGTGCTCTTAATAGAACCTCCAGAAATTCCTTTTTATTTAAGACTGCTATTACTAAAAACAGCGCCGGAACAAAATAAATGCCAAAATAGAAGACATTTTTAATGTCTATACTTGAGTTTCCTAACATTCCCAGTAGCGTTGAAGACAAAGCTAAAATTACTAAAATTATTGGGGCTTTATAAGGCCTTTTCAAAAGGGGTCTTGTTTTTCTTAGTAGTAGGTTACCAAAAGCAAACATTGTCATAACTCCTAAGAAACTTATGGTGTACACACCTGCAAGAGACAGAAGGTCTCCTTTGGTGATTACAAGAATTGAGGAGCAGAGGACAAAGAAAGTGATAATGATTCTTGAGTTGATCTTGGCTTTGTTTTCTTTAATTAGAATTGAGGGAAGTGCGGAATCCAAAGACATTCTGGTTGCCAACCCGTGTACGCCAATAAAACTTGTGAGAACGGCTCCGCATAACACCAAAAAAGCGTTTACTGAAATAAGGCCAAGGTAGGGGAGACCAAGCATTTTGAATGAGGCATCTGCAAGTAAAAAATCTTTTGCTGCCGTGACTTCTGCTAAGGGCAAGACACTAAGAGTTACAAAGGAAATGAGCGGATTAAAAATCAAGACACCAATAAGCATGTTTTTAAGCGTTTTTCTGAAAACCCCCGGCTCCTGCTCTTCAACAAAATTTGCAGAGCTTTCAAAACCGGAAACGCCCAGAAGAGAGGCTGAGAAAGCTAAAAATAGAGTTCTTAAAAGGCCATCGTTGCTTTGAACAAGAGTTGCTGTGGCCAATATGTTTTGTGCAAAAAAACTGCCCTTAAAGACAGCATAAGTAAGGCCTACAGTAATAAAGCTTAGGAGCGCGAGGATGTGAATGACAAAGATTCCTCCAGCAACCTTTGCCGAATCCTTGACGCCGCTTATTACAAGAAGAGCAAAACCCAGAAGTACAAGAATGATTGTGGGGGTTACCAATTGATCAAGAAGAAGTTTTTGGCCGGTTAACTCTGAGAGAAATTTAAAAAGGTACTCCACGGCAGTTTTTGAGGATATTACTGCTGTTGCCACATATGAGAGAACGGTCATAACTCCTGCAATGGAGGCCGTGAATTTGGAGGTTGCATTAAGAAGGGCGTTATAGGCACCTCCGTTGATAGGAAGTGTCTCTACAACCTCTCTGTAAACCGATTTGTAGAAGTATAAGACTAAGCAAACCGCAGCCAGTACTAACGGGGCATAAACGCCGGCAAAAAGGGCTGCAATGCCTGAAACGTAAAGGGCGGAGCTTAAGATGTCATTTCCGCAGATGGCGGTGGAGAAAAACTCGCCAAGTTTTTTGTGTTTTGGTTTGGCGGTATTAACTTGTTTGGTATCAGACATGGGCAGTTTTAAATTGATCTTTCTTTACTGAAGATTATTATCCAATTTGTGAGGAGATTTTACAATGTTTTTTGGTTTGGTGGGAGGGATTTTATTAAGTCCCCAGGCATTTATAATATCTTCTTTTGTAATTGATCTTGATAAAACGGCAATTTTAGGCTCTTTAGAAAAAATTTCATTTGCAGTTTCTCTAATCTGATCTTTCTCAACTCTCTCATAACAATTAATTACATCTTCAATGGTTTTATTTTGTTCTCCTCTAATTGTACAGCTTGTGTAGTAATCAATGAGGCCGCGGGGACTTTCTGCCTTGAAGACAAAATTGGCAATGACTGAATTTCTTACCCTACTGTATTCAGTGTCAGAGACATTATAAGTTTTTAATTTGGAAATTTCTTCATCGAATGTTTTTAAAACATCAATCAGTTTTGACTCATCCATAGAACAGTCAATTGAAATAAGTCCGTGGGTAGAGGACACCTTGTAACTTGAGCCTACAGAATATGCTAATGCCTGATCTTGTCTGATTCTTAATGGAATTCTGGATATTGGGGAACCTCCAAGCGCATGGCTTACATAACTAAAAGGATATCTTTTAGGATTGTCCCATTCATACGCCCAATAGGAAACTACAACCTTTGCTTGTTTTGAATCAGTTCTATTTGAGGCTCCTGCGGCAAAATCTTCTCTTTTTTTAAAAGCTTTCATCCTGTCATTTGGTAAGCCGACTGGCATTTTTGAAAAAAACTTTTCTGCAAGATCAAAGACCTTGTTTTCAGGCAGATCAGTACATACCCCTAACACAAAATTGGATCCCACATAATTTTTTTCCCAGTAATCATGTATCTTTTCCGTGGTTATCTGTTGTAAACCCTCTACAGTACCACCTATATACCTTGACCTGTTTTCATCATCAAAAAGAAGGTCATCCAAAAGTTCATGAAGATAGGCTGAAGGATTATTGGTTCTTTTTTTAATTTCTTGGTCAATTACTTTCTTATGCCTGACTACAGAACCTGGCGAAAAGAGCGGTTCTAAAATAAGTTGAGAGAGATATTCAAACCCTATTTCTATGTCTTTTTTAAGAGTGTGGGCATCAAAGTTACAATACTGCCTACCCGTACTTCCATTTCCGCCATACCCAAGATCTAATAAAAGTCCTTTTAGTTTGTCTCGACTTGGATATTTTTGACTACCATCAAATAAAACGTGTTCCAGAAAGTGAGCAACACCAAACTCATCCGGGTTTTCATAGTTGCATCCTACTCTTCCAATTAATTCAAAGCGGGTAGTTTCTATCCCATCAAACTTAACATAAACAACTTTGAGCCCATTTGAAAGCGATTTGATTATTGGTCTTTTCATATATTCGTTATTTAGCATACATTTTAACTTTCTCTGCACTTTGTATACAATGAGTTTAAGCAGGGGTTGAATTCAACTAAACATTGTCAACCCCTGCCCATACTCTTACTCATTAGTTGAACCGATTAAGCTTGGGATTCTTCACTGTAATCTTCTTCAACTATGCCGTCCGTGTCCAAGTCTTCTGGGTCTGCCTGCATTCCGCGATCATTGGCCCACTCTTCTATCTCCGGAGGCACTTCAGGTTCTTGCTCTTGTTCTTCAAATTCTTCAAACCGTTGAAGGTTGTCTTCTTCGACTTGATCTTCTTCAGAGTCCTCATCTTCACAACCGCACCTGCTGCACATGGCATTTAGCTCCTTTCTTTTGGGATTCTAGAATGGTTGCAACCGATTTTCTAGTTATTAATGTTATTAAGACATATATTAGAATAATGTCAATACTTTTAATTGTCAGAAAATACTTTGGCTTTGTTTTGAAGAAAGATGGTTTAATGAACTAGAGGTTTTTGCACTAATACTCAAATAGTAGTATCTTCGAAGCATGAACAAAAATCTTCTAATTGTAGTTCTTGTGGTTATGGTTGCAATCGGGGCGTTTTTTGCGGGGTTTATGGTACGAGGGCAAAAACAAGAAGAGTGCACCCTTAATAATAATCAACAAAAAAGCGTTTTAGAAACACCCAAACCAACGAGTACAATACAAGGCCAGCCACAAGACAAACAGCCAACCTCTTCTTCAGCTCCTACAGTAAAGGAGGAAGAGAAACAACCCGAGGTAGAATTAGTTTTCACCAATTACAACAGCGCTGGCGTAGGGAACGGCCCTACAAAGCCAACAGTCTTTACACTTGCAAAAACCAGAACAATATATCTTATTCAAGATTATCATTGGAACAGCGCAACCGGTAAAACTCCTGGTACTATTTGGCTTAAAGCCGCGAGCGGAGAGGTGTACGGACCTTGGAGCGCAGAAGGTGCCCCCGGACAGGGTGGAGTTACAAATGCGTATTGGACAGTTTATCCAAAGATGGATGTTCCAGTAGGCACATACACAATTATTGATTCCGATCCAGCCAGTTGGGCTCATAATGCCGGAACTTCAGGTGTTGGAATGAGCCAAGTTTACGCTGTTAAGTAACTCGTGATAACATAAACACATGTCTATGGGTCAACGAACACCAATCACTGTTACCACCCTTGTTCACGCTTCTATAGAAAAGGTTTGGGAATTCTGGACTAAACCAGTTCATATTGTAAACTGGGCTTTTGCCTCTGACGATTGGGAAGCCCCCTATGCGGAAAACGACGCACGTACAGGAGGAAAATTTAGGGTGACAATGTCTGCTAAGGATAAAAGCTCAAGCTTTGAGTTTGAGGGGGTATATACGAATGTAAAAATCCACGAACTCCTTGAATATGACATGACTGACGACCGACATGTGAAAGTAGAGTTCACTAAGCTTCCGGAGGGTGTCCAAATAATAGAAACTTTTGACGCCGAAGAAACAAACTCCCAGGAAATGCAACGCGCCGGCTGGCTAGCAATCTTAAACAATTTCAAAAAGTACATGGAAGGATAAGTTAACATGTCAAAAATCACAACTCATTTATGGTTTGACAAAGAACCTAAGAAAGCAGCCTCATTCTATACAGCAACTTTCAAAGACGCAAAAAAATCAAAAACACCTCTGTGGTTCATAATAACCCTTCAGGTCTGTGAACATTGTTACAATTGAACTTTCTAGACAGCAATTTATGACCATTTTAACTATGAAGAGGATTTGGTTGACGAACTTAGTTTAATTAACGAGAGTTGTGCGAGATTCAATTACAAATACAAGTATCAAAGGTATCACAGAGCATTAAGGTATAAAACACCTGCTTATGAAGTATTAAATTATGTTAAGGTCTAATGTGTACGGGATCTAGGCGTCCAGCACAGGGTGTGAATTAGTTCAGGGTGTTGCAAGCTTAAAAAATATCTTGTATACCTAGATGTAGGGGTTTAAAGGTAAATGAATATAAGGAATAATCTCATTTTTTTAAGTGGGTTGTATTTTGTGGTGGTAATGTGGTGGCTCTCGCTCTTTTTTTCAGGGAGTAGGGAAGGGTTAGGGAACATTCTCTTCAGTGCTTTTTGGTCCTTTAGTTTATTTCTTTTAACTTTCTTGGTCTTTCAAGAAATTTGTAAATCTAAGGTCACGATAGAATCAAGAGTTTTTTTCCCTATACTCTTTGTTTCATTATCATTAGTGTGTTGGAATTTGGGGAACATTTTATGGGTCTTTTATAACATCTTCTTGAAAGTTGAAATTCCGTTTCCTTCGTATCCAGACTTATTTTTTATTTTTAATTATCCTCTTTTGTTATTGGGTTTAATGTTATTTAAAAGATCCTTATCTTCAAAAAAACATTATGGGAATTCGATAGTGAGAACCGCTATCATAGTTGGAGTTTTTCATATGCTTTTTCTTGGTCTTCTAGGTTTTTTGATGACAAATGTTTTTTTATCAAGCTATGTTATAAAAGTACTGAATTTGATTTATCTTACTTATGATACTCTAATTCTTTTGTGCGTTTTCAGGATCTCTCTAGACGTTTTTAAAATTGTAAATACACATTCTAAACTTTTGTTTCCTCTGCTGTTACTAATACTCTCAACTTTTTTTCAATCAATGGCTGATTTAACTTTTTTTGTTGGTATTATGTCAGGAAACTATTTCAATGGGAGTTATACAGATTTGTTGTTTTTATCCTTTGTTTTTTTCCTAAATGCATTTCTGTTAAATGTGTTGAATCACTTTTCTCCTAACTCCTTTGGGGGAATCTCATATAAATCGGGATCAGGTTATTTGATTCAATTTCCTTATATTAGGCAGTTTTCACTTAATTTAATTTCAAAAATGGCAAACTTGAAAATAGGTGCTATACCTCTCAAAAGGTTTATATTTTTCTTGGGGCTTTTATTGATTTTTGGTAACCAATATGTTTAGTAAGTCTAATGAGCTGCAGAGTACGCTTGTAAAAGCAGATCAGATCAACAGAAAATCTTTAAACAAATTCATTTCTTATTGTGACACGCCATCATATATTTATGACTTGGGAAAATTAAAAAGAAATTATGAGCAATTCGCCACTTTATTTAATGAATTTAAGATTTTTTATTCAGTTAAAACGAATCCAAACATTGAGATCTTAAAAGAATTAGATGCATTATCAAGTAATTTTGACGCAGCCTCAATTGGGGAAATATCTCAGTTAGTTCAATTAGGAATTAATCCATCAAAAATACTTTATACACATCCCATTAAATTTGTTAAAGATATACAGAAGGCATATTCTTTGGGTATAATCAATTTCACTTTTGATAGTTTGAAGGAACTCACTCTCCTAATCGAAAATGCACCTAAGGCTGCTTACTTCATGAGGGTCAAACCTCCCACCGATGGGGATTTTTATCCCTATAGTGATAAATTTGGTGTTTCCGAGGATAGTGTTTCTGAAATGATAAACTTTTGTATGGATAGAAGGTTGTTACTTAAAGGACTCTCTTTTCATGTTGGCTCCCAAAACATGTCGCTTAAACCATGGGAAGATGTATTAAAGATCATTGTTAATTTATATAATGAATATTCTTCAAAGGGGTATGCTATACCTGTTTTAAACATAGGAAGTGGTTTTCCTTTTGAGTATTCGTTTAAAGCTTGTCCAACACTGAAAGAAATAAGAAATAAGATTAAATCCTATACGGATAGATTGCCCTTGGGTACAGAATTATGGTGTGAACCTGGTAGGGTTTTAGTTGCAAACACGGTTATGTTGATCTGTTCAGTGATTAGAAGGTTGGAAAGGTGTAATAGTAATTGGCTTTTTGTGGATATGGGGGTTTATCATGGACTAATAGAAATATTGGAAAGTAGGGGAAGACTTGAATATGAGATCGATGTCCTTGGGAGAACTGGTGAAACTAGTAAATTTAATATTGCTGGTTGGACCTTGGATCCCGATGACAATTTGGCACTGAATATTAGTCTGCCTAAGGGAGTACAAGATAACGATAGGTTGATAATAAAAGGGGTAGGGGCTTATACATATACCTTATATAGTAATTATCATTCGTTTCTTCCTCCTAATATTTATTATCTTTGCTAATTCTTTTAAGGTAGTCTATCAAATAATTATGTTGTGACGTTTTCCATTCTTCGGACATACTTTTAAAGCCGCATACTTGTCTTCTGCAGGTTTTTTTGCCACATTGACATTTAATAGTTTTAACTAAGTCATACTCAGTTGTTGCGTAGTCAAAAGTTATATGGGCACCATTTTTAATGGTCTCCTTGGCTATGAGAAAAACTTTTCCTTTTATCATTTTTAGATAAGAGTTAGGTTGGCATGAATGATTGAGAAATTTTCCTGGGAATATAGGTTCTAAGTGTATTTTATGACTCACTTGTATTGAGTAAATTGTTCGAACTTTTGATAAGGTGCCTTTGAGTTCACTAATTATCTCTCTTCTTTTAATACCTGACTTTGCTATTGTTCCCTGATTGAGTCTTCCAGAATAACTTACCCTCCCGACTTTAATTTTTCTCATTTTAACTTTCTTATTGACTTGTACAATAAGTCTTCTCATAATTACTGTATAGAATATGCTCCAATTGACTAAAAAATCAAGTTTCATACTAGGCTTCTACTTTGCTCTGTTGATATGGTGGATAGGTATACTTATTTCTGATATTACTGATTTGAAGGTAAATTATATGTTTGGCGTGTCCTTTGGGATTTTACCTCTTGTTGGGGGATATCTTGGGATAATGACGTCTAAATCTTGGGGTTTGTTGAGAAGTTATTTTGGGAGGGCAATCTTTTTTGTTTCACTTGGTCTTATAACTTGGGGAGTTGGGGAGTTAATTTGGTCTTATTATAATCTTTTTCTAGGAGTTGAGGTTCCATACCCGTCGTTAGCTGATGTGGGTTTTGTTCTTAGTTGGCCATTGTGGTCAGTTGGTATGATCTATCTTTCTAAGGCTACAGGTGCCAAGTATTCTGTGAAGAGGTCTTATGGCAAATTGTTGTCTTTTGTCATTCCTGCAGTATCATTGTGGCTTACTTATTATTTGGTTGTGGTTTTGGCTAATAATGGAAGTTTAGATATTTCTGGAGGCCCCTTAGCTACTTTTTTTGTTTTTGCTTATCCAGTTGGAGATGTGGTTATTCTTTCTTTATCCTTACTTTCCTATGGTCTGTCTTTTGGATATCTAGGGGGAAAGTATAATATTCCTATTATACTTCTCTTGCTTAGTTTTGTTGTTAATTATGTTGGAGATGTGGCTTTTTCGTATACAACTACTGCTCAGACATACTTTAATGGTAATTGGGTTGATATGGTGTTTACCACGGCTTTCTTTTTAATGAGCTTTTCTATAAATATGATGGTTCCCCCTAAAGATAGGAACAGTTAAGTAATATGGACTACGAATCTTTGGTTAAATCAATAATATCCCAGCAGGAGCTGATAATAGGTCCAGTGGCAATTGAAGAGGCAAACAAAGTGGATGGGCTTAACGTATCTATGGATGGGGAAGTAGTAACTCTTGCTAATGACGGAAAGGAAATACTTGGGAATTTGGTCAAACAATACGCGTCGCTCTTTGGTCGAGTTTCAATTGAAGTATGCAAGGAGGCCGTCCTGAGCGCTTCTCCGTCCTTTGAAAAGACCAATCTTCCGGACATTCTCAAATGAGTCAAACTAAAGAATTTAAGCTTAATCTTGCCCCTAGGATAATTATCTTTTGTTATGTTTTTGTGTTCATGTGGTCCATTTATATCCAGCTTCTTGGTACCAAGGAATCCGGGCTTAATTACTGGTTTGCTTTTTCTTATGGGTTGATACCTCTTTTTGGGGGACTGAGGGCAATTTTGCACTTTGATAAATGGCGGGAAAAAAACAGGGATATGGCTTTTGCCTCCCTTTTTTTGGGTCTTGGACTTTTAAGCTGGGCAATTGGACAGATGATTTGGTCTTTTATAAACCTTGTTTTTAAAATCTCTGTGCCTTACCCCTCAGTTGCGGATGCAGCTTACATTTTAGCCCTTCCGCTTTGGTCAATAAGCATAATTTACCTGGTAAAAGGGATAGGTTTAAAAGTAACACTTAAAAACCCATTGGTTGCCATGACTTTGGTTACCATACCCTCACTTGTTATAGCTATTTCTTATTATTTGATTTTTGCGGTTGTAAGAGGTCAGGGTTTTGATTTAACCAGCGGGCCGGTGAAGCTTTTTTTTGATGTGTCATACCCGCTTTGGGATGTGATTCTCCTTTCTCTGATACTTGTGGTGGATGCTCTTGCAATAGGCTATGTGAGTAGCAAATACTGGCTTCCTTTTGTATTCATAAGTCTTGGGTTTATTTTCATCTTTTTTGCGGATCTGGGGTTTTCATATCAGACTACCATAGGGGCTTACTATAACGGCGGGTTTGTTGATCTGTTGTTTGCCACGGCTTTGGCTCTTTTGACAATTGGGGCTAATACTCTTACTGAAGAGGAAGAATCTGTTACAGTTCAATCTTTACTCTTAAGACAAAGAGATGAAGAGCTAAATGAAGCAAACCTAAAACTCAAAGAGAGGGATCAGATGCTTTCAAGAATCAATCAACAGATGTATAAGAAAAATGTTGAACTGATAGAAGAAAAGAGAAAAGCCGAGGCACTGCTCTACAACATTGCTGAGGCTGCTATTGTGTCCAACAAAGAGGGAAGCATTATGCTTTTCAATAGAGCTGCGCAGAATCTGACACAAATTGCGGAGGTTGATGCGCTTGGCAAAAAGATGTTTGAAATAGCCCATATTTTTGATGTGAAAGGTGAGCCTATTACGGAAGAGCTGCTTCTTAATCTGCTGGAAAGGCAGCAGGGTGTAAAACTTTCCACTTTTACACTAAAAAAACCAGACGGCAAGGAAAGCTATGTAAATCTTACCGCATCCAAAGTTGTAGTAGAAGAAGACATGTTTTTGGTGGTGATTATATCTGATGTTACTGAAGAAATTAAGACCGAGAAAGCAAGGGAAGAATTTATTTCAATTGCCTCGCATGAGCTTAGAACCCCAATGACCATAATTAAGAACTATCTGTGGATGCTTCAGAATAAAAAAGGCGGGCAGCTTTCTGAAAGACAGGAGGAATATGTAGTAAAAGCAATCCAGGGGACGGAAAGAATGATCAAGCTCATACATGACATGCTTGATATTTCAAGAATGGAGCAGGGGAAGCCTGATCTGAAGTTTAAGGAAGTGGATCTTTTGACACTCATTAATGAAATTGTTTCAGAATTTAAGGTTAAAACTGAGGAAAAAGGCTTGGAGTTAAGAGTGAGCCTTCCTTCAGAGCTTCCAAAAGTGCGAGCGGATGAGGATAAACTAAGAGAAGTAATTGTGAATCTTTTGGGTAACTCTTTTAAATACACTGAAGAGGGCTATGTGTTTATAACGGCAACTCTAACTGCTAATGAGGTAAAAATTTCAGTTAATGACTCCGGGAAGGGGATTGCAAGAGAAGATCTTCCCAAGCTTTTCAACAAATTTGGCAGGCTTGATAACTCATATGTGACAATTGCGGAATCCGGTGGTACTGGATTGGGCTTGTATATAGTAAAATCTATTGTAGAAGCTATGGGCGGTATGGTTGGGGCAGACAGTGAGGGAGTTGGCAAAGGCTCAACTTTTTGGTTTACAATTAAAACCGCTTAGTGTAATAATTTTAAGGAAGGGGTTTTTAGGATATGTCTGACAATTTATATACAGTGCTTTTAGTGGAGGATGAAGAGGATATTAGAAATGTCTACGCGGAGGTTTTGATTGAAGAGGGTTTTAAAGTGGTAGGAGCTGCGGATGGAGATACAGGGCTTAAAAGTGCGCTCAATGACAAATGGGATGTGCTTTTGCTTGATATTATGCTGCCGGGGGAAGACGGGCTGCAGATTCTAAAGTCGGTAAAAGAAAACATTAGGCTTAAGTTCAAACCCGTTATCCTTTTGACAAATCTTGGTAATGAATCTATTGTCAATCAAGCCTTTAAAGAAGGCGCGGACGGTTACTTAGTGAAATCTCAAATCACTCCCGATCAGATTGTGAAAGAGATTCGCCAGTATCTTAAGTAATAAATTCAAGCAAGTTTAAACATATGATAAAAAAGAAAATTCTTATAATAGAGGATGAAATAAATATCCGGGAAGTTTATGCAGAAGTTTTAAAAGATGCCGGATATGAAGTGCTGCAAGCCGGAAATGGGCAGGAGGGTTATGAAAAAGCCCTTTCTTCCGACTGGGACTTGATGCTTCTTGATATCATGCTTCCCAAAAAAGACGGTTTTGACTTACTAACCGATGTTAAAAATCATGAAAAGCTAAGAACTAAACCTATAGTCCTATTAACTAATCTTGGAAAAGATACCATTATGAAAGAGGGTATGAGCCATGGAGCTGCTTCTTACCTTGTTAAGTCAGAAATAAATCCGGGAGACGTTGTTAGTACCGTTGATAACCTGCTTTCTTTAAATGCTCAAACAAATTAAAATCATTTTTGAAGATCAAGCCATCTTGGTTTTAGATAAGCCTTGCGGGGTGGTTGTGAATGACTCTGAAACTGTTTCTGAGGAAGATCTGGTTTTAGAAAATTATTTGGCCAAACATGCTGAAAACCTTGGAATTTCTGAGGATACGGAAAGAAAGGGGATAGTCCATAGGCTTGATAAAGAGACTTCAGGGGTGCTTATAATTGCAAAAAACAATACTATCCTTAAGATCTTGCAAGCCTCCTTTAAAGAAAGACTTATCAAAAAAACTTATTTGGCGGTTGTCAACGGTTCTGTTCCAGAGCACAGTTTTACTGTTAATGCCCCCATTGCAAGAAATCCTAAAAATAGATTTAGATTTGCGGTTGTTAGCGGAGGAAAACAGGCAATCACGGCTTTTGAAAAGATCAGGCAGTTTAATAGGACTAGAGACGGTGAAGATTTTACATATACTTTACTTAAAGCCTACCCTCTTACAGGCAGGACTCATCAGATAAGGGTGCACCTGACGGCTTTTGGTAATCCCATTGCGGGGGATAGGGTATATGAGGGTAGAATTCTTCATCAAAGAAATGAAGACTTTTTCAAAAGACTTATGCTCCATGCCTATGAGATAGAGATTAAACACCCTGTTACTGGGGAAAAGCTTGTATTTACTTCACCCATACCAAAAGAATTCAAAAATGTAAATCCTTTACCTTAAGCTTTTGCATGCCTATAATTTACAGCAATGACTCTGCCCCCAAAAAGAAGAAAAAAAGCCAGAAACTCAAGATATACTAAAAGTAAAAAAAGGGTGGTTGGTATTTTTAAGCTTTTGATTCTTTCTTTTTTCTGTGTTTTGACTGCTCTTCTTGTCCTTACGGGTTTTGCCTTTCATAAATTTATTAGAAGCCCTTTTGCCTCCTCAGTTAATACTAGCGGTGGGAGTTTAAGTTTTACTGAGCCTTTTTCTCTTTCTTTTGTTGTTCTTTCAGATATTGAGGAGTCATCATCTAAAATAGAAAGACTTGCTCTTGTAGTTGTAAATCCTTTGGATCAGACTCTTAGCGTTTTTGATGTGGCACCAAATCTTATTGTTACCTATCCTCAAAATCTGGGGGAGGGGGAAATTAATAAAGTTTATGCTCTGGGACAGCTTGTAGAGGAAGATAAAGGTGTAGATTTTGTGAACAGAGCTTTGTATAAGCTATTTGCCAAAAAGCCTGATAAATATATTGTAATTGATGCTGAGGCTTATTCATCTGTTTTGGAGAGTTTGGAAATTGATAAGCTTTCTAAGCTTTCCAATATTGCCAAGCTTAAGTCGGCGCTTAAGTATAAGGACATTTTATTAACCGTTTATGGCAAAGCCAAAACGGATTTGAGTTCTGTGGAAATTTTAGGGTTTCTTAAGTGGTTTAGGGGTTTGTCCAAAGATTTTATTAGCTACCATGCGGTTAATACTACTGAAGTAAATGTACTGTCCGGTTTGGATTTGATTTTGTCCCCTATATTTTCAAATAATCTGATAATTGACGAGGGTTACAGAGTTCAAATATTAAACGGAAGCGGGATTTTTGGGGTGGGGGCGTTGGTCTCCAGAAATTTGGAAAATCTTGGGCTGTCCGTAGTTTCAGTAGGAAACGCCACACAAATTTATGATAAGAGCATCATTGTTTCAGACATAAACCCTTTCACCAGTAGTTTGTCAGTTGTAGCTAACGAGCTGAGTATAGAGGGTACTCAAAGAATAGTAGAATTTCCCAACTCTGTAGCTGAAAATGCCGGAAATGCCGATATTACAATCATAATTGGGGTTGACTGGGGAAGCCGCCTGTGATATAAAGTGCTTGGTCTCTCTCCTTTCTTCGCCCCGCCCCAAATTAGGGCGGGGTTGATAAAATGTCTTGTAAGGCATAAGAGGAGAACTGGAGTTGAGGCGGGAGAAACCAAATGACACTCAATGTAATAGTTCCGGTAATTGTAACTCTTTTAGCTTTTGCAGCTGCATATAGGTCCCTATTTAGGGGTCCGTTAAAATCCGCTAAAAATCAAAAATTTGAAAATGCTATTCTTGAAATTCTTGTTGCTAAGAGTGAGGAAGAAGATATCCAAACAGCTCCGCTTGCTGCTCAGCATATGTTTTCATCTTTGCATGGTCTTTTGCGCCAGGATAGGGGAGAACAGGAACACGTTTCTTTTGAAATTGCGGCAACTCCCGCAGGCATTAAGTTTTATGTGGCTGTGCCAAGACCTGTTAAATCATTTGTTGAAAACCAAATATATGCGCAGTATCCCGCGTGTGTTATTCATGAAGTTGAGGATTATGTACAGCCTTCCGTAAAAGAGGGTAAGATGGTGTTGGTTACTGATCTTGCGTTATCAAAAGAGGAATATTTTCCAATCAAAACATTTAAAGATTTTGAGCTTGATCCTATTTCTGCAATAACCTCCGCCCTGGGAGAAATTAAAGAAGATGAGCATTTGTGGCTTCAGGTTTTGGTTAAACCGGTGCCTGACGTGTGGCAGGAAGCCGGGCACAAGTATGTGATGGCCTTGAGAGAAGGCACGGCCAAAAGACCGGGTGTGGGAGTTGGAAATCTGCTTGGATTATTTGTTTTTGAGATAAGTGAAATTTTTTCTTTGATGGTTAAGAATCTTTTATTTCCTCCAACCCCGTCTCAGTTATCTTACAATACAAAGCCCGGAAATCCGCCGCCTCCCCCAAGACTTACACCGGGGCAGGAACTTGGGATCAAGGCCATAGAAAACAAGCTTTCTAAGATGGGCTTTCAATCCATTGTCAGAATTTTATCCCTGTCCTCTTCAAGAGAAGTTGCTGATTCCAGATTGCGCTCTGTAACAGCCTCGCTTAAACAGTTTTCCTCAGCAGATTTGAACGGATTCTTATCCTATAGCAGTAAAGAAGGAACCGATGGTTTTGAGATGTATAGGCAAAGGCTTTTTCCCGGGAGGGGGACTTATATTTTAAACATAGAAGAGTTGGCTACAATCTATCATTTACCCTCATCTGCGGTGGAAACGCCAAATATTGCCTGGGCGCACGCCAAAAGAGGAGAACCGCCTCTTGATTTGCCTACTGAGGACTGCACTCTTTTTGGCGTCACAAATTTTAGGAATAGGGAAATAACTTTTGGAATTAAGGACAACGATAGGCTTAGGCATATGTATTTGATAGGAAAATCTGGAACCGGTAAATCCCAGCTTTTTAGAAATATGATTATTCAGGATATGCAAAACGGTAAAGGGGTGGGAGTCATGGACCCCCACGGTACACTGATTGATGAGCTTATGGATATGGTTCCGGATAACAGGCTTGAGGATGTGGTGTATTTTGATCCTTCTGATGAGTCAAGACCGGTTGCTCTTAATATGCTTGAGGTTTTGGATCCGGGTCAAAAAAACTTGATGGCGTCAGGGATTGTTGGGGCAATAAAGCAGCATTTTGGAACTATATCCTGGGGGCCAAGGCTTGAATATTTGCTAAATATTTGTATTTTGACTCTGCTTGAGGTTGAGGGTACCACGCTTCTTGGCATAACGCGGCTTTTGACTGATGATAATTACAGGAAATTTATAACTTACTATGTTAAAGATCCGGTTTTGAAGGAGTTTTGGGATAAAGAATTTAAAGATATGAAAGCAAATCCCAAACTTGTAACTGAGGCGGTGGCTCCTATCCAAAATAAGATTGGCAGGTTTTTGTCTTCTTCAACTATTAGAAATATTTTAGGCAGACCAAAGTCAACAGTCAGAATTGATGACGTGATGAATTCCGGAAAAATTTTATTTATTAATCTGTCAAAAGGAAAAATAGGAGGGGATAACGCAAATTTGTTGGGCTCCCTGCTTGTGTCAAGAATTCAGTTTGTGGCTTTGCAAAGAGCAAAGATTCCTGAAAAAGACAGAAAACCATTTTATCTTTTTGTTGATGAGTTTCAAAACTTTGCGTCAGGTAGTTTTGAATCTATTCTTTCTGAGTCAAGAAAATATAAGCTTGGGCTTCATATAACCCACCAATATACCTCTCAGGTTCCGGAAGATATATTAAACGCCGTTTTTGGTAATGTTGGGACAATGATCTGCCTTGCGTTGGGAGCCCCTGATGCTTTGGTTCTGGCTAAAGAATTTGCCCCGATTTTTTCTGAAAATGATTTGATTTCACTTGAAAGACAGCAAATGTATCTGAAGCTTTTGATAGATGGTGTGACCTCACAGCCCTTTTCTGCAAGATCCCTGCCTAGAATGGAAGGCTCAACCGGCAATGCGCAAGCTGCTTTTGAAATGAGTAGGCAGAAGTTTGGGCAGGACAAAGATTATGTTGAGGAAAGAATAAAACTTTGGGTGGAAAGAAAGTTTGACCTTGGGATGGCTATTGCTGCTGATAAAAGGTCTCAGAAGGAAGTTGCTCCGGGGGTGCAGGGTGGAGTCCTTCCGGCAGGTCCGGTTCCGGGCGTCAGTCAAGTGGCTCCTCTTACGCTTCCCATTAAGCCTACCCTTGTCCCAATACCGCAGGTTGCTACCTTAAATCCAGTTGATAACTATTTTATTAAGCAACAAACTGCGGGGATTGAAACCCCAGCACCCGTCGGTGATACAATTGAACCTAACGATCAAGAAGTTATTAATGGTTTGTAAATGTTAAAAAGAAAGGCGTAAAAATGAGTCAATCAAAAATGAATCAAATACTAAGTTCTCTGAATGCCGCGCAGGCTGCAATCAACATTGCAAAAAATGTATTAAAAGAGCTTGAGGTGGAGCAGGCAAATCTTACAAAATTAATCCCCGGTGTTTACGGCAAATTTATGGGTGATTATCTGTTGGGGGATGATGGGCAGAAGTATCCTATTGCCGCAAATTATGCCTCAAAGTCTTTGCTTGTTTATGGAGACAAACTCAAAATGTATGAGGAAGGGGAGCTGAAGCGCTTTAAACAGGTTGAAAAAGTTAAAAGATTGAAGCTTGACGCCATATTGGCTAAGAAAGAGGGTAAGTGGCACGCGGTAACTGCGGATGGCTCTCATAGAGTTTTGGAGGCTGCAGTTGAGCATTTTGGTGGTATGGAGGGAACTCTAGTTGAAATATTAGTTCCTGAAGAAGATAAATTTGCACCCTTTGCAGCAATTGAGAGAGCTACCGGAGGTCCAACTTCTAAACCAATAGTTGAGATTAAACCTGAGCCGGTGGTGGCTCCTATTGCTAATTTGCATTTGGGGGAGTCTAAGCCTCTTGCTAAGGAATTAGCAGTAGGTCAGCAAGGGGGTGGTGCCCAACAGCCTGTGGCGGTCCAACCTGTGCAGGAAGTTAAACAGGTTCCTCAACCTGCCTCAAAGCCTGTACCGCAAAATGTTGTTACAAAACCCCTGCAGGTTTTTAAGCCCAATATCTCTAACACTCCCAATTCGGAACAAAAGAAAAAAAAGAGAAATCCTGTAAGCACTCAAAACCCACAGATAGTGAATAAAGTGGCTCAGCAGGCAGTAAAGCTGCCTTCAATGGCGGCTGCCGCGCCCTTGGGACAGGTTACTTCCCCTGTTGCGGTAAATCCGCAAGCCATAGTGCCTGAAGCATCAAGGATCTTAACTGATGAGGATTTGAGATAGGTCTTGGGGTGTTTATTAGAAGGGTTTAGAGGGGTAAGGTTTCATCCGATTCTTGCTCGGTTGTGCTTTCATCTTCTTCTTCGCCTTCAATTTCCCTTTTCAGATAAGGTTTTACGTCCTGTTTATCTCCCTTAAATATTGGGATGGAGGAATTTATTAAAATGGTGATTTCTTTCTCGTTGTCAGGCGAGCCTATGAACGTGGCACTAAACGTGGCTCCTCTTCTTAAGCCGTCCAACAAAGTCTCCGTTTTTTGTGGGTCGATCATGTTTATAAGCTCCCCTGAGGCTTTTTGAAGCTCTACTCTATGTTTGTCAAAGTTAAGTATTAAAGCCTCCCCAGGATAAAATTTCTTGGCTGTAAGACCTTTAGTTAAAATTTCCAAACTGAACTCTCTTGTGGCGCCGGGTTCTTTTATAAAGTTATTAAGATTAGGAAGAGGGGAGGAACCGAATTGTTTTTTTCTGTTTTCAGCAAGGTCCATGTTCTTCTTTGCAGTTTGGTTGATTGGATCAAGTTTTAAGACGGTTTTAAGGATTTTTTTGGCATCATCATACTTTTCAAGTTCATTGTACGCTTTAGCTAATCTATTTAGGGCTGCTATGTTTTCTTTGTCAAAATCTACTATTTGTAAGTTTATTTCTACTGCCCTCTTCCAATTTTTATTGAGCGCTTCATTAATGGCATCTGACTCTAACTTATCTACTGAATTTGGCATGATAAGACCTTAGTGGAAAGGGGTCTGTTTGTCAAGGTTAAGAGGGGTTTGGGAATACTTAAAAATAATACTAAGTAAAAGTATAAGTAACACTCAATAAAACGGAGAAATAATGAGCGTTGTTTAGTGTTTTTATGAGGGCTTTACACCTAAGTTAAGATAAACCGCACACAGTGTGAAACTATAGGTTTATGATATAATAGTCTGAAAATTAAAATAAGCCCAAAATAGGCTTAGCTAGGGGTTTTCTTCGAGCTTGAGGTAACTTCAGGGTTACTTTTGGTTTGGGGGATGCCTCTCAATGGAAAAAATGAAGAAATTCTTGTTGGTTATGTTGCTGGCCAGCCTGTTGTTGGCAGCTTGTGGGGCGGCGTCTGTTGAGTATGTTCCGCCTCCAGAAAATCCCCCTCCGCCCTGTGAACTCAATGTTTGGGGGAACCTTCAGTTAAACGGGCAGGTGCTGTCTTACCTGTTGTACCAGGATCAGGTAGATAGTGTTTGGGTCTGGGATAGCTACAATGGTCATCACTGGGGGTACTATTCCAGTGATGAGCAGAGAGCCGAGGCGGAAGCCCGTGTTGAGGAGTTCAGGATGCGGGCCGATGTATTCCGTAGAGCTCTGAACGGGATGGTTGGGATGCACGATGACCTGGGAGGTGTAACATTCTTCCAGGAGACATATTATCCCATAGGTTATTGGGAGATAGTCCTACGGGAAGACTGTGATCCAAATGATCCGGATCAGTATGGGATCTGGCTTTCCATCCCCGACAAATCCCAGCTCATCGGAGAAGATGCAACGTATATCCAGAGTACTTTAGATTACGTTACTACTCTCCGAATGGGAGAGGAATTGGCCGTTTTGGAAGTGCTAGGACCCGAAATGGCACTTGGTCAGGGTAATCGGTCATTCCTGACCATAGAGCTTAAGGCCTTGTGGATCCAGGCGATTTTTGAGGCAGCTTTTAATTCTGAGGGGGACCCTCAAACTGCTTTTGAGATAGTTCGTGGTATTAAGGATGGTCAAGATACCACGGTAGTGGGATCTCAGGCTGTAATTGACAGTACTAGCCTTACGCTGGAGCAGTTCAATGCCTTCAGCAGCGGGGCCATGACATTGGCCACGTTTGCGATTACAGAAGGGGACCAGGGAGCTCCCAATCAATTTCCGAAGATTTTGGAAGAGGTGGTGTCGCTCCACTCCGGGGATTGTGATGGGGGAAAATCGGAAGTGGTGATTGTAGGTCACCACGAGCCATATGGGGAGGTCACAGGATCTTCTCAAACGGAGTTTACAAGCTACACTAGCTTCGATTCAGGATTTTTTGGAATCGGGGCCTACGGGTTTTCTTTTACCCGGCTTACTCAAGATGTGAGTGTTGTAGGGTATCAAACCCAACTTACATTTGGAGAGGTCTACTTCAAATGTGATGAGTTAGGGAAATAGTCTATCAACTCAAACGCCGCTGTTTGCAACAAGCTTTCAGCGGCGTTTTACAAATATTCTCCTAAGGAGGGAGATATGTTAAAGAAAACAGTCAGATTATTGTTTGAACTGGTTGTGTGTGTGTCCCTGCTAATGGGAGCACTGGGCACGATTGGTCTTGTGGGAGTCCTCACTCGGGAGTTTCACGAGACATACGGCTACAAGTTGGTTGTGGTTGGGGTTGGGGAGGCAATTCCCGGAACCAACTTCTTCAACAAAGGGTGTGGTGATTTTGCTGGAGAATGCCACACTATCATTGACGATCCCAAAGGTCAGATTTTCTGGCCCGCTTATGATGTTCAGGCACAGTGGGAAATTGGAGACATGCTTAAAATGGTTCCACTTTCCTGTGAGTCCTTAGAGGCCTTCAGGGACAGTGTTAAGGGAAAAGAGGGCGGTTGTACTCTGGAAGTGATCCTCATCTCAGTAAAGCCCAGTGGGGTTTTGATTATTGGGGTGAATGAGGATGCTCCAAAGACAATTCAAGAGCTGGCAAGCCCCGAGTTTGCGCTGAAATATTGGCAGAAACGCATTCTTCTTGGCGGTATGGCCCTTTTGAAAGAAGTCGAGTATTGGGCCTGGGCATTTCAAAGTAATTGATTGCTCTTAAACCCGATCGTGTTGGAATTTTGCACGATCGGGTTTTTTATTGGAACTTAAAACAATATTCTTTCAAACGTAAAATACTATGCCTGGTTTATTAATACTGGTTATTGGTTTTGCCTTTTTTGCCGGGGCAATTTATTGTGAGTTCTAAATGAATTTCCCCACTAGCAGAAAATGACTATGCTAGTGGACA
>JBBTST010000013.1:0-37971 GCA_038064575.1 Patescibacteria group bacterium | reverse complement strand
CATCAGCAGTAATACCACCTATGCCTGTAAGATCACCTGTGGTTGATATGTCCCAATCAGAAGAGTTGACTGCTATTGTGGGTAAATTATCTCCCAAAGTTAGAGCTGTACCAGCGGTTACGGTATATGAGGTACCGGTGATATTGTTGTCTCCTAAAGAAATAGCATTAATGTAATCTGTGTCTGTAACCACTAAGGCAGAAGTTTGAGCGGAGTCCGCAGAAAGAGTTAGCACTCCGGATGTGGAAATGCTCCATGCATCTCCTCCAGTTATGCCTACTGTGGTTGCAGCTGCGGAATTTCCTATTGTAACAGCATCACCGGTAGTAGCGTTTGTAGCAATATTCACAGTGGTAGCGCCGTTAGCAGTCACCCCGCCTATATCGATAGTTCCTGTAATAATCCCATCTGCTATGTTAACTGCGGTGGCCGCCGACCCAATATTCAGAGTGATAACTGTTGAATCAAAAATTGAAGCAGCAGAAGTGCCGGATGTTATATCAGCGCTAGTTGCACCGTTGACGGATAAATCTCCGGAAACAGTTATGTCTCCCTCAGAAGTGTCATCTGCTATTGAAAACAGGATATTTGTTCCATCACTTACAGAAAGAGTACCGGTGTTGGCAATAACCAAAGTGGGGGAGGTGTCTAAAAAGTTTATGTCGGTATCCCACCCGGAACCAATATTTAGAGCGTTCTCAACCGCTGAAGAAGCTGTTATGCCTGCTATAAAAAGAGCAGAAAAAGTATCATCTGCTGAGCCGGATATGGGATCAAAATCAATGTGTACGCCAGACAAATCCGTTGAAGTACCGTTTCCACCCTCTACATTTACATAAATGCCGTCCACATTGTCAGTTGTTATTCCGGTTCCGCCGGAAAGATTAATCTGAAATGCATCAGCAGAAGGTTCTGTGCCGGCACTTATATTGGATATTTCAAGTTGAATATCTCCAAGATCTCCATACAGAAGTCTTAGTCTTTCAGATGCGGTAGTTTTGTCTATTACTCCGCCTGCGGATGTAAACGGACTAACAGACCCGCCTCCGTCGTCGTTACTACATGAAACAACTCCGCTTCCGTCTACAGTTAATGCGCCTGCGTTGGAAAAAGAAGTACAGTCAAGACCTGATAACACAAGACTTGAATCTCCGTCTGTAGTCAAAACAATATCACCGGTGCCATTAGCAGTTAAAGTTAAGTTTTCATTTGTGCTCGTTGTTAAGTCGGTTGCGGCTCCCGATATTGTGATTGATCCTTGGGTGGCTAGAGTGCCAATTCCTGATAAATTGCCAACGGTACCTGAATCGGTTACTGTGAAAATATTGTTTGTACCGTCAGAAATGTTAAAAGTATTTCCATTCCCTAAAGTTATTGTATAGCCTGCTGTAACGGTTATGCCCGAGTCTGAGTAAGTTCCACCGGAGATAGAACCTCCTGATAGTGTTCCTCCAGTGATTGTTGCACCATTGAAGGTACCGCCGCTAAAGGTTCCACCATTGATAGTACCAAGACCTGATAAAGAGGGGGAACCAACTCCCGTAATATTTCCAGTTAAAGTGAAGGCCCCAATGTTTGATGCCGCTAAGGTGTTAACAGTCAAAGTGCCTGAAGTACCGTTGTCCGCAACGCTCAAAAGTGTATTTGTCCCATCAGTTATTGTTAATGTTTCAGTATTAGTAATTGCGATTGAAGGGGTGGAGGCAGAAAAAGTTATATCTCCTCCAAAGTCGGAGGTGCCGTTAACATCCAAATTGCTTGCTATATTAACATTTCCTGAAGAATCAACCTGTAGGTATTTAGTGGATCCTGCGTTATTGGTTACATTGAATATGTCTACAGATCCGCTTGAGGCTTGTGCAATTGACAATCCTGTTGCAG
This sequence comes from Patescibacteria group bacterium, assembly GCA_038064575.1. Classification (GTDB taxonomy): domain Bacteria; phylum Patescibacteriota; class WWE3; order UBA101185; family 2-01-FULL-41-18; genus JBBTST01. The sequence goes on along the minus strand of JBBTST010000013.1, from coordinate 36,090 downwards.
TTGATGCGGTGGGAGTGATTGTTTGCGTAGCTCCCGGATTAGTAGTAACGCAGTTTCCTGAACAAGATGCTCCGCTGGCATCCCAAGCCGGCACTCCAGAAGAAATGGTTAACACCTCTCCATCAGATCCAATAGGTAGTTTGCTAAGAACGTTTGTGGCGGAAGCGTAGAGTATGTCACCTGTAGTGTAAGAACTTTGCCCAGTGCCTCCAACCGTTGCTCCCACAGTCCCTGATTTGATAGCTCCTGCAGCAATAGTTCCGGAGGAGGTAACTGTTAGGTCATCTTGAACAAAACTGTCTTCAATACAATCGTCGCAGCCGTCGTTATTTACAATATCATCCAGTGTGGCATTTAAATTTATAGTACTATCTGAGATCTCTAAACCTGTGCCTAGTTTTAAATTGCCTGTTTCTCCTTCAATTTGAGTCTCTGTTAAGGTGGACGATATGGTAGGTCTTTGTCCTTGAGTTATTTCTATGCCTTTACCGGCAGTAAGTGAATAAATTATGTTAGGCGCTGTCAAACTTCCTGAGATTGTGGCTTCTTTTGTTACTTCTAACGCATCAGTGATACTTACCTTCTTAGCAAAGATAGCAGATATATTGAAGTGAATTGAACCTTCATCTGTGGTGTCTTGTTCGGCAAGTACTGAGGGGAGTTCGTTTTGGGTTGTAGTGGTTTTATTGAAGGCCAAATTTTTAAGCAGTCTTGATAAAGCAGTATTTTTTTGTTTACCAGAAGAGCTGGGATTGCTTTTATCACTAAACAGGCTCTCTTGAAAAAGAGTTAAGATTATTATGAAGAAGAGGATTGTTGAGACTCCTGCAAAACCTGAGAGAAGTTTTACCCTAGTGATAGCGTTAGAAGGCTCCGCACTTTGTGGTAGTGAATGCACTGTTTCCTGTAGGAAGTCTCCTCTAAAGTTCTGAGAGTGTTTTTTAAGAACGGATTCTACTTTTTGTTCTTCAGTTTCAATGTTCCGTTTTTCTTTAGTGTTAGGAGTGTATAAATTTTGAGTAGGGATTTTGTTGTTCTTTTCTTCCTGGATTTTTTTGATGGCTTTTACTTCAGCTTCAGTAAATCTTCTGTGTCCAGATCCTGTTCTGAAGCTTGCTTTTATTACTCCTTCTCTCTCCCAATTTCTAATAGTATGTTGGGAAACGTGTATCAACTGCGCAACCTCAGCAATAGAGTATAATTTTGGATCATTTTGGGCAGGGTTTTCCATAGAAATTTATTATACGTATAATACAAAATGTCAATTCATATGTAAATACTTTTTGTTAGATGTGGCTTTGTTTTACGGTTTAATATCTGAGCATTGGTAAACAAGAGTAATTATTAGTTTCATTAATCGAGTATTTTGAGTATTAAGAGTTCATCCTTAGTTTGATTTAAAATTTTTGTTTGGGTACAAACATCCTCCTACTGAATAAAGTTTTGATAAAGCACTGAAACTATTAGCACATGCTTAGAAAATGAATTGTACTATGCCAACTCTTATCTGGTTGCCACTTTTGATGCAAGATTAAATAGTTAAACTTCAAATTAAATAGAGGCGACTTAGTAGAGTTAAGTCCCCTTATGAAACGTTACTTTAATTTATGAATACAAAAAAATGTAGTTTAGCGTGGTATCCTGACAACTCTTCAGTTTGTTTTACCTCAACTTATTATTATAACTATAATAAAAATTGGCTATACCGCTAATCTGTTGAGGACTTTACTTGTTCTATGTGGTATATTTTGAATATCATTATGTGGTCGGTCTGCCCAAAAAATAGAAAAAGTCTAATAGTCCTGATTGCTCTTAGTGTTGTGTTAGTTTTGAGTTTTACAAAGCCCTCTAGAGCGGAAGACTTATCTTTTGGAGTAGCAAATTATATTACCATCTTGGATAACGAGGTTAAAGATGGTGATATTGTTGCTTCTTCTACAGGAGGCTTTTATTTAAGCAAATACCCGTACGATTCAGCCGTAATAGGTGTAGTTAGTGTAAACCCTGCCGTTTTCTTTGACTTTTATGGCGGATCGGAAACAAGTAAGAAATACCCAGTTATTCTTTCCGGGACAGTTAAGGTTAATGTAACTGGCATGAACGGCCCAATAAGAAAAGGGGATATTGTTACTACCTCCTCAACCCCGGGAGTTGGGATGAGGGCCGACAAGTCTGGGTATGCTTTGGGTGTTGCTCTTGAGGACTTTGAACCTCCCAACCCTGAGTCTCTGGGCAAAATTAATGTTACTTTGAATATTAGATATTTTTATCCAGGCTCCCCATACAAAAAGAGCAATGTGAGTTTACTGAGCATCTTTTCAGAACCTGTTTTTGAAAGCCCGGCAGTTTTATTTAAATACCTTCTGGCAGGCTTTTTTATACTTTTGTCTTTTACATTAGGATTGGTTTATTTTGGAAGAATTGCAAAAGCCGGTGTTGAGGCCCTTGGTAGAAATCCTCTGGCAGCAAGAACTATTGAGGTTGGTGTTGTGATAAATGTTTTGATTACTGTTGCCATAGTCTTGGGAGGATCATCAATTGCTTTAATAATATTAAGATTATGATTAAAATGGTAAAGTCTATTTATTTTAAGAAGTTATGCTAACACCTGCCCTAATTTATGCCGCCCTTTTTAGTTTGATTGTTCTTTTTGGTCTTGTGTTTCTTTATTCGTACTATCTTGGGAAAATTGTTCAGAGGGATAGTGATGTTTATAAAAGAGCTCAAAACATTATTGAGGATGCTCATAAGAAAGCTAAGGCTATTCTTGACACCTCATCAGATAAGGCTAAAGAGATTGTATCTGCAATTGAGCACTCAAAATATGAATTTGACAGGGAATATAAAACTTCCTTGAGAGATACTGTTGCTAAAAGCATTCTTCAGCTTGAGGAGCAAACCCAGTATCTGTCAAAGTCTTATGAAAACATGTATGAAGAGATTAGAACTCAGTCCATGAAACAACTTAAAGATACTCTGGCTAAGCTTGAACAAGCCGGGGAGGAAAGTCTTTCAGCATTCAGATCTTCTTTGAAAGATCAGCAATTAACCAGCCAGTACTACATTGAGAAAAGACTAAATCAAGAATTTGAGAGTGCCCATAAAGAAATAGTTACATATAAAGAAGCTCAAATGCGTGAAGTGGAGGAGAAAATAGATAAAATTGTCCTAAAGCTCTCTTCAGAAATATTGGGTAGAGCAATATCTTTGGAAGATCATGAGAAATTGGTTTTTGAGGCGTTGAATAAGATAAAAGAGGAAGGTGTATTTAATTCTTAGTTTTGAAAAATGCCCTACGATAAAACTGTTTTTGCGCCACTTTTAGAAATTGTTTATACAAAACCCCAGGTAGAGGAGTTGGTTTCTCAATTAGAACTCGTCCTCACTTCTTTGTTTAACAATAAAGAGTCGGCAATAGATGTTTTGGGCAAATTTTTATCCCATGACTATAAAGATAAAGTTATGCTCTGTGCGGACAAGTCAGGGACAAATATTTCAGATCCTTCCTCTCTTGGAGATTTTTTGCGCCTTCTGATTGACAACCTTAAAGCTACCAAAGTTGTGAGAATTGACCTTGCCTTTGTACCAAAGGACCAACAAGTTGCCGGTATATCAAGCTGGTTTTTGGGTAACATCAAAGAAAAAGTGTTTCTTGATATATCAATTGATAGAAATCTTGTAGGAGGCGTTTCACTCTCTTATGAAGGTAACTTTTACGAATATTCTCTTAAAAAAAAGTTAGAAGAAAAGTATAAACTTGGTGATTTTAGAGCACTTCTTAAAGGTAATTAAGTTATGGAAAAAAGTTTTCAGGAAGTACTTGAGGGTATTGGTGAGTATGGGATTGTGACCCAAATTAAGCATCATATTGCTGTTATTTCAGGGCTTCCTCATGTAAAACTTAGTGAACTTGTACTTTTTGAATCCGGTCAGTACGGTCAGGTATTTTCAATAGAAGAAAAATTTGCTGAAGTCTTGGTTTTTTCAAGAACATCCATTAAAGTTGGTACCAGGTTGACGCGCTTACAAACTGAAATCAAGGTTCCGGTTGGGTCTGAACTCCTTGGTAGGATCATAGATCCTTTTGGCAGCCCTGTTGTAGGTGTGTTAGGTTATAAACGCCCCGCAGAAGAAAGATTTATAGATATTGAAGCTCCCGGAATTGACAGAAGAGTAAAGATCAAAAGACCTTTTTTAACAGGGGTTAGCATAGTGGATATGTCAATTCCTCTTGGCAAGGGTCAAAGAGAATTGATAATTGGAGACAGAAAAACCGGAAAAAGTTCCTTTTTATTAAACGTTATAAAAAACCAAGTTAAAGACGGTTCTATTGCTATCTACTGTGCTGTGGGTAGGAAAAAGTCAGATATAAAAAGAATAGAAGACGTTTTTGTTAAAGAAGGGATTTTTGCAAACTCTCTTATAGTAGCAACCAGTTATGACGATCCGGCCAGCTCCATATTTTTGTGTCCTTATACAGCTATGACAATAGCTGAATATTTTAGAGATTCTGGGAAAGACGTTGTGCTTGTTATTGACGATCTTACCACCCATGCTAAGTTTTACAGGGAAATCTCTTTATTATCAAGACGTTTTCCGGGCAGAGATTCCTATCCAGGAGATATTTTTTACGTGCATTCAAAACTCTTGGAAAGAGCGGGGAACTTTAAGCATTCAAATGCAGAAGCTGTGTCAATCACATGCCTTCCGGTTGCTGAGACTTTTGAAGACGAATTGAGTTATATAACTACCAATCTGATGGGCATGACAGACGGCCACATTTTTTTTGATAGCAACCTTTACTATAAAGGCGTAAGGCCTGCAATAAACATTTCCTTTTCTGTAACAAGAGTAGGTAAACAAACTCAATCCCCATTAATGAAAGAGGTAAATCATGAGCTGTCCCTGCTACTATCTTCTTATAACAAAATGCAGAGTTTGTCTCACTTTGGTGGAGAAGTGTCACAAGAAGTGAAGGACACTCTTGATACAGGAAATAAAATATATAAGTTTTTTGATCAGGATTATTCTATTGTGGTTCCTCTTGAAATACAGTTGGTTTTGTTGTCTATGATTTGGCTTAAGTTTTTTTATGGGGAATCTGAAAATGAGATAAATAATTACAGAAAGAACCTCATTTTGGCAATGGCTGATGAAAGTATCAAAACAATGATAAAAGAGCTCCTAAACGTAACTTCAGTTGTAGATCTTTTCTCAAATGTATCAAAGAAGAAGGAGGAAATTTTGTCCATATGCAAAACAGGAAAGAAATAAAGTCAGAACTTGACATGTTAAATGTATTCAAAATCATCACAGAATCTTATGAGGAGATTTCTGTTTCCAGAATGAGACAAATAAAAGATTCCGTACTTAATACCAGAGACTTTCTGTATGGTTTATCCGAGGTATTTTCAGATATAAGAATTGCCGAGCTTAGTGTTGACGAAAAGGAACTAAGGCATTCCAAGAAAAACAAGTGTGTGGCAGTTTTGATAACCCCAAACTCAAAGCTATATGGGTCAATAGTCCAGAAGGTTTACAAACTCTTTTTAAAAGAGTTGGCAAATTCAACTTGTGACATAGTAATAATTGGAAGAGTGGGAAAAGAGTATTATGAAGACGAAAAAAAGAAAAGACCTTTCAGATTCTTTGAAGTTAAGGACGCCAATCTGACAGCATCTGACATTAAACCTATTGTTTATTACCTGTTAAATTATGAAAGAGTGAATGTTTACCATGGTAAGTTCGAAGGAATTATTCTTCAAAATGCTATAGAAACAAATATAACAGGCAACCTGAATGTGGAAGATTATGTAAAAAGCGGAGCAAAAAATGAATACTTATTTGAGCCCTCTCTTAGTACTATTACAGGTTTTTTTGAAACACAAATCTTTGCTAGCTTTATGAAACAAACAGTAACAGAATCTCAACTAGCGGGCTACGCCTCAAGAATTCAAGCTATGGAAAGCGCCTTGGAGACTGTTGATGTAAGATCCAAAGTATTAAGATTATCTGAAAGAAAAGTTAGACGGGAACTAGAGAACAAGAAGCAGTTGGGCATAGTGTCTGCTGCTCTGTTTTTGAACTTGTAGCTATGCAAAATATTGGCAAAGTAAAAAGTATAAAAGGAAATATTGTAGAAATTGAGTTTATAGGTGATGCTCCTAATGTTCATGACGTTTTTGTGTTAGATGATGACCATAGTGTAAAGATTGAAGTCTATGCTTCATCTTCCCCAACAGCATTCTTCTGTTTGGTTTTAAATAAAGTTGAGAAATTGTATAGAGGTGCTCTGGTAGTAAATACAGGGGAGCCTATAAAAGTTCCTGTTGGGGAGGGTACGCTTGGAAGAGTAATAGACATTTTTGGTACGCCTCAGGACTCTAAAGGAGTTCCGCTTGAAAATATAGAAACAAGAAACATATTTGCCAGATTTGTAGGGTTTGATGAAATTGTAGCCCCAAAGGAGCTTTTGGAAACCGGTATCAAAGCAATAGATTTTTTTGCGCCTATTCTTAAAGGTGGGAAGGTTGGTCTATTTGGCGGAGCCGGAGTTGGGAAGACGGTACTTCTTACCGAAATAATAAATAACGTTGTAATTCTAGGAAAAAAAGATGCTGTGTCAGTATTTGCTGGAATAGGGGAACGAGTAAGAGAAGGGCACGAACTTTATGAGGTATTAGCAGACAGCAATGTCCTACCGTCAGTAGCGCTTATTTATGGTCAGATGGGCAAAAACCCTGTTGTTAGATTAAGAACTGCATTGGCAGGTGTGTCAATGGCAGAGTACTTTAGGGATAAGATGCATAGAAATGTACTCTTCTTTGTTGATAATGTTTACAGATTTGCTCAGGCAGGTAATGAATTGGCTACTTTAATGAGTACTATCCCTTCAGAAGATGGGTATCAGGCAACTCTTTCTTCTGAAATGGCGCATTTTCATGAGCGGTTAGTTAGTACTAATTCTGGTTCCATCACTTCAATTGAAGCGGTATATGTCCAGTCTGATGATGTTTCAGATTACGCCGTTCAGTCCATTTTCCCTTTTTTGGATTCAACAGTAGTTCTATCAAGGCCTATCTACCAGGAAGGTAGGTTTCCGGCAATAGATTTTCTGTCCTCAACATCTTCAGCTCTGAACCCTGAGGTTGTAGGAGAAAGGCACTATAAAGTTTTGCTGGAGGCTCAGGCTATCCTTAAAAAAGCTGCATCTTTAGATAGAATGGTATCTTTGGTTGGGGAATCCGAGCTTTCTTATGAGGATCAAATGGTCTATAAAAGGGCAAAAATTATAAAAAATTATATGACTCAGGATTTTTCTGTAATGGCACAACAAACTGGTAGGGAAGGTAAGTATGTAAAACTTGTGGATGTTGTGTCTGATATGGAAGATATAGTTTCAGGTAAACATGATAAGCATGCACCAGAGCCTTTTCTATACGTGGCTACTGCAAAGGAGCTTTCTTAGGAACTTATGGGCAGTTTAGATCAAAAAGAATTGCACATTCATGTAAGAAATCCGGAAAATGTTTTGTTTGAAGGCTATGTAAATGCAGTTTCTTCCTACAATGAAAAAGGTCCTTTTGATGTGCTTCCTCTTCATGAAAGCTTTATTTCTTTGATAAAAAATTATTTAAAGATATATCAGAGAAACGGTCAAATTAAGGAAATAAAAGTTGACACTGGAGTGTTGAAAGTCTTTAAGAATAAAATAGAGGTTTATCTTGGTATTTGAAGCATTGATTCTCTGCTGTTACCTTATTCCTATTGCGTATAAATCGGTCTGGCCATCAGACTTGAAAGATGACAAAACTACTATCTTGTCACCGGAAGGAGTGGGGAAAGCTATATCCGAATATAACGTATTATTGTAAATCTCCGTTTTATTAGTACCGTCTATCCTAATTAAATAAATTGTGCCTTTCTTTTCCTTCTCAATTTCTCCTTCAACTAAAATCAGATGAAAACTGTCATTATACCAGTAGACTTTTGGTTCTTTATCGGTCTTTTTTAAAGATAAAGTTGTGTAACTTGTTTTTTCTCCAATAGGAAGAGGTTTTTCCAGGTCATATATTTTGTAGTTGATAACCCCGTTTTCTTCCTCTTTATACAGGAACTTTTTCTCATCCGGGGACCATACTGTTTGTTGATCTTTTGCTATTTTTAAAAGTTCTTCCGGAACGGACAGTTTTGATAAAAACAACTCTCTTTTTTTTGTAACTTCACTAAGCCAACTTTCTTTTATGGCCTGCGCACTTGTTGTAGCCTCAAAGTTTCCTGACTGCAAATCTACCAAAAAGAAGCTTTTATCCTTCATTTTGACTAAGATTTCTTTTTCATCAGGACTCCAGTCCAGCGACTCTCCATTTGAGTATATTATCCTTGAGGTGTCCTCAAGAATTACGCTTGGGGAGGTTTTAAATAAATTTACCTGAAGATTTCCTCCAAGAGGAAACACCCAAACCCCAGGGTCGTTACCATCTTTAGTGAAGTACGCAATCTTTGTTAGAGTTGGGGAAATTACTGGGGTTCTTGCCCCCGTGCTTGTTAAAGGTTCTAATCTTGGTGTTTTTGAAACTAAAATACCTGTAATATCTGTTACTAATTGTTCAAAAACCTCAACATTTTTTTCCCAAGGGGCATAGCCATTCTTAACTATTTTCAAATTGTAAGAGCCCGGTTTTAAACTTTGAATGGTTCCATTAGTTGCTGTTGTCAAGGATCCCTCCAGGTAAACTTGTGCGCCATCAGGAATAGACTTAACAGCAATCATCCCTGTTGGGGTAATTTCCTTTTTAATTGTATTAACTCTATAGCCCGTTGAATAAAAGTACACCACCACAGTCACAACCAGAATCACTATTAGTGAGATAACCGGCCAAAGGAGGTTTTTCATAGCGATGGTATTTTAGCATGTTTTTAAAATTGGCAATGGTATAATCTATCAACAGTTCTATGCTCACAAAAAAAATAGCCATTGATTTAGGAACAGCCAATTCTGTTGTCCACTTGTCAGGTAAAGGAGTGGTTCTAAATGAACCTACGGTTGTAGCCATTACTGAGGATGAGGAAAGAGTAGTGGCCGTTGGAATTGAAGCTAAAGAAATGCTTGGAAAGACTCCGGAAGGAATAATAGCGTGCAGGCCCTTAAGAGACGGTGTGATTGCAGATTATGCGGTAACTGAGGCAATGCTTAAATATTATATAAATAAAGTTTTGGGAGGTTCCAGGCTTTTTAAACCTGATGTTATGGTTTCAGTACCTGCAGGTGTGACATCAGTTGAGTCTAGAGCTGTCATTGACGCGGCTTACAGCGCAGGCGCTAGAGTTTCATACTTAATTCCGGAACCTTTGGCGGCTGCAATAGGAACAGGGCTTCCTGTTTCTGAGCCTTCCGGAAATATGGTTGTAAATGTGGGAGGCGGTACCACAGAAATTGCAGTAATATCACTGTATGGCATGGTTGCTTATGGTAGTGTGAGAGTAGCTGGCAATAAGATTGATGAAGCGATAGCCCAGTATATAAGGCGCAAATTCGGGCTATTAATTGGAGATAATACTGCTGAAGAAGTTAAGAAAGTTTTGGGAAGCGCTTTTCCGCTTTCTAAAGAGGAGGTTTATGAAGTGCGGGGCAGGGATTTTATATCCGGCTTGCCAAGAACTGTTACAGTTAATTCCACAGAAATTTCTCAAGCAATACAAAGTCCTTTAAATCAAATAGTCTCAGCAATAAAAAATGTTTTAGAACAAACACCCCCTGAGCTCTCATCTGATATTTTAGACAAAGGGTTTGTATTAAGCGGGGGAAGTTCCCAGTTGAGAAACATTGACTCATATATTTCTCAGTCAATTGCGGTTCCTACTCATGTAGCAGACGAGCCCTTGCTGTGTGTGGTTAAAGGTGTAGCTTTTGCACTATCTAACTTAGACATTTTTAGTAAAAGTATCACCAAAAAATAATATGACAACTGTTAACATTTTAGGGGTTCGTGTAGATAACGTGTCAATGGATGAAGCGGTTGATATGTTTTATTCAATGATCAGGAAGGGATCAGAGAAACAGGTTATTTGTACACCTAATTCAGAATTTATTGTTGATGCTCAAAAGCAGCCTGTATTCAAAAACATACTCAATGAATCCACTTTAAGTATTCCGGATGGTAACGGTTTGCGTTTTGCAGCTAAGTTTTTAAATGAAACAGCAAAAAAGAACTACGGTATTCTTAATTTTTTTACCGGTTTAAAAATAGGTTTGTTGGGTTTTCTTTCTGATTCTTATCTTGATGTGCTTTCTCATACGGTTACGGGTGTAGATTTTATACACTCTGTTTTTTCTGATCCCAGATCAAAAGGGCTTACTGTATCAGTAATAGGTACAAAGTACTTGGATGGGTCAGATAGTGCCACTCAAGCTATTAGCGCCTTCAAAAAGACTTACCCGCTAGTTACTTTTGTTAGTGGTACTTATGGAAGGAGTCAAGTAGGTGACAATCAGTTTACTTCAAGGGACCTAGATTCAGTAACGGCTGATATACTTCAAGCGCAAAAAGATCAAAAAATTGAAAGAATTGACCTACTGTTAGTTGCTTTAGGACATATAAGGCAGGAATTATTAATTAAAGATATGATAGATAAAGTCAGTTGTTCGGTTTTAATAGGAGTTGGTGGTTTGCTAGATTTTATTAGGGGAAGCAAAAGGAGAGCTCCCATAATAATACGCTTGCTAAAATTAGAATGGGTATTTAGGCTTTTGGTAGAACCCACCCCTTGGAGATTTCAGCGAATTTTAAAGGCCTATTTTAGGTTTTGTTGGCTTGTTTATACATACTCTTTCAAGAAAGTTAATTAACAGTTGTTTTATCTAACTCTAATACAGTTTATAGTCTGTAATTTCATGTCTGTAATTCAGTTGGTCAAATAATTAAAAGCTACCCACTTGACAGATAATTCATACACTTCCATACTAGACATATGGATTTAGCAGATAAATTGTATTCCACAACGGAAGTTTCTGAGATTCTGGGAGTTAGCCTGAGGTCTATTTATAGATATATGGAAGAGGGCAAGCTTTCAGCTGAGATCAAAACTGCAACGGGGAGGCATAGATTTACAAAGAAGAATATAATGGATTTCCTGTATCCGGAGGAAAAAGTATACCTAAAGGAAGAGTCTGATTTGTCTTCCGTTTCCGAAGACTTGTCAGGTCCAAGATCTAAGTTGTCAGTTTTCCCCAAAAGTCTTAAAAAGGGAATAGTTGAAGATACCCAAGGAGGGAACAGTTTAGAGGATTCCATGACTGTTAAGCCTACTGATTGGTTGACAAAATTTAAAGCCGTTCAGGAGTCAAAAAAAGCTCAATTCCAAGAAGAGTTACCCAAGAAAAAGCCTGAGGTGGTGACAGCTCAAGTTGAAGAGGTTTCCTCCAAGACTGCCTCTTCCATAAAGGAAGAACTATCAAATGAGCCAAAACCGGAGCCTGTAGATTGGTTGGCTAGATTTAAAGCCGCAAGGGAGGAGTTAGCTAAAGCTAAACAAGAGACAAAGCCCCCAACTATATCTGAGGCTATTACTAATTCCATACCAGTTGGGCTAGCCCAAACACCTGTTTCATTTCCTCAAACGTCACACCCAAATCAGGATGTTGTAACACCTGCTATTCAAGGCACGCCTATACCTACAGAAGAAGAACAGCCTTTAAAAGCTTCATATCCTATTCCGGTTGCACAAACGGTGCCAACAGCCCCTTCCATTACAGAGAAAATTGAATTGGAGGCTCCTCATTTGACTGCAAACAGTATTGCCTCGCAACAGGGTGAAGAAGTGGGTTCTTTGAAACAGGAGAAAGATGCAGTTGAGAGCACTACAGGTTTTTTCTATTACACTACTCAACTTAAAGGTTTGAAGGAACTTGCTCATTCTTTACATAAATACGCTACCGGGTCTTTAATTCCATATGCTTTCACTATGTATGCCGGTATGTCGCTTTATAAATCAATAAAACCCTTCTCCTTATTGCATGTTTACGTTAAGCCTGAGCACAAAAGCTTTTTTGAAAAGATGCTTCAGCTTTCTTCCTCTGATATAAATAATGCTCACCTCTGTATTATATGCACTGATGATGGTGTTATCTTTGACTCTATTAAAGACATGCATGGCTTAAAGGTGGTTTCTTTAGTTAGGCTTAGAAAGGATTTGCTTGATGCAGGAGAAGATGAGTTAGCAGGGGAGCTTGATCAGGTGCAAGGTTAGGTTAAATTTTAATTTCTTGTATTTCAAGTTCTGTTACACATAAAAATAGCCCCCTTCAGGGGCGTTCTTGTTTAGTTTCCCATCAAACCACCTCCCTTAATTTTAAACAGTGGTGAATACCAGAAACCTTTTTTGAACTTCCCCTAGAAGAGGGCTTTTGGCCTATCTCTAGGTAGTTTTTTTTGGCACTTTGTAAAAACGTGCTCTACCTTTTTCAAACACAGTGTTTTTTGTTGTCATTACGCCTTTTATGCCGAAGTTTAGGCTGTAAGACGCGGTGCCATGAGCATTGTAAGCATTTATCAGAAACAGCTTATGTCTGCTAAAAAAGTGCTTGAATTTTGGCATTTTTAAATTATCAACGTGCTTTTGGATAATTAGAGTACTCTGTTCTAACGCTTGTGTTATTTTACCCCTTTACTTCAATGATTTTGAGAAGCGTACTACATTTACTCTAAATAATTTAGGACTCAATTGTCAATACTTTTGTTTTTAATGTACAATATTCTCACTATTTGATAGGGGAGACTTTAAAGATTTTATGGATAAAAATGCTTTTTTTTTAAAGAAAGAGGGTCTGGTGAAGGATTCTCTTCAGGTTCTGGTTGTAGCTGCTGAGGCATCTCCGTATGCCAATGTTGGTGGTTTTTCAAGAGTTGTAGAGGCCTTATCAAAGGCCTTAGTAAAGACCGGGTGTGATGTGAGAGTTTTCACACCAAAATTTGGGTTTTTAGATGAAGGAAAGTTCAAAACAAAGATGGTTCTTGAAGGTTTGCAAGTACCAACGGGAGATGAAAACACACCATACCTCATATGTAACGTTAAAAGCCACAAACTGCCATCCGGCGTGACAACTTATTTTCTTGAGAACATGGAGTATTATGAAAAAAGGGCAAATGTTTATGGTTATAGTGATGATCCTACAAGGTGGGCACTGCTTTCCAGAGGAGCCTTAGAGTTTCTCAAAAATATTTCAAAGTCATTGGATAAAGAAACCCAAGCTTTTAAACCAAAGCTTATTCACTGTAACGACTGGCATACAGGAATCTTAGCTAATTATCTTAAAGAGGAGTATGACGACTCTTCCGAACTGGAAGGTATATCAACGCTTTTTACAATTCATAATTTGAGGTTTCAGGGTCTTTTTGATCCTAGAAATATAAGCGAACTTGATTTTGATGATGGCAAGTCTCAAATAGCACCTTTTTTCTCAGATGAGCTCTCCCATCAAAATTTCATGAAAAGAGGAATTATATACTCCGATGCTGTAAATACTGTGTCACAAACTTATTCCCGGGAAATACTAACTCCGGACTTTGGCGAGGGACTTGACAGACTTTTAGTTGAAGTACGAGGAAAACTTTATGGAGTTTTGAATGGGCTGGATACCGATTCTTTTAATCCTGAAACGGACAAGCTTATAGAAAGAAACTTTAGTATTAACAGCTTGGATAATAGGGTTTTTAACAAAGTTTCTCTCCAAAAAGAATTTGGTCTTAAGGAACTTGAAAACAAACCGCTTCTGGGGTTTGTGGGAAGACTTGATCAGCAAAAAGGAGTTGATCTAGTAATTACTTGCATACACTACCTGATTAAGGAGTTTGGTGTTCAGTTTGTTCAGGTTGGTGGAGGGGATACGGATACGGTCCAGAAACTTAAAGAACTTAAGGAAAGATTTCCAGATAATGTGGGGCTTCATCCTCTGCCAAACTTTACTCTGCCAAGGCTTTTCTTTGCCGGATGTGACATAATTTTGTACCCATCCAGATTTGAGCCTTGTGGTATTGTACAGCTTGAAGCCATGCGTTATGGTGCAATTCCTGTGGTTAGGAAAGTTGGAGGACTTGCCGATTCCGTTTCAAATTTTGATCCCAATACTATGAGGGGGACGGGTTTTGTGTTTGACGATTATGATGTGATTTCTTTTTATGGTCAATTGGTCAGGGCTGTTGAAACTTACAGGCATAAAACTATCTGGAGAACTATACAGAAAAATGCAATGGGAGAGGATTTTTCCTGGGTGAAGAGTGCAAAGGACTACTTAAAGCTTTATAATAGGACGATCGAGTTTCACAGTAAGGTGAATCCCGAAGAAAACATTCCTGTTTATTAGTTTGGTATGATAGTTTCTTTTTTTCTCCATTTGTACCAACCTCCCCAACAGCATTCTTATGTGTTTAGAGAGATTGCGGAGAAGTGTTACCTACCTCTTCTTAAGCTTTTGAAAAATAAAAAAGAATTGAAGCTTACGCTTAATGTTCCTTTGAGCCTTCTTGAATGGTTTGAGAAAGAAAAATATGAGACTTTTCTTGCTGATCTCAAGCACTTTTATTTGCAGGGGAGAATTGAGGTTGTAGGTTCCGGTGCCTACCACCCAATACTGACAAAAATTGATCAGGAGGAGGTTGCAAGGCAGGTGATTCTCAATGAATGCGGATTGGCATATTATCTTGGAAAAAACTCAAACTTTGAAGGTGAACCAATGCTTATGATCAAAAATATCAGAGGCTTTTTCCCCCCCGAAATGGCGTTTAATAGAAAATTGGGGGAAACTCTTTCAGAGCTTAATTATGAGTGGGTAATAGTGGATGAAGTAAGTTTAAGGGAGGATGGAGGAGTGGTCCCAAAGTTGTCAGGTACAGATTTATTATTAGTTTCAAGAAACAGAGCGTTAAGCCTTTGCCTTGCATGCGCTAGAGATGAGGATTCGACTCCGTTTTTGGAAGGCGTAAACTACTTGGCAGGAAACAATCAAAAAGCTTTATTTTTGGCTTTGGACGGGGAAACTTTTGGGCATCATAATAAAGAGGGTATATATCTTCTTGAAAATGTGGTTGATGGGCTTTTGAGACTTGGGCATTCTATTGAAACCTATTCTGACGCGGTTTCAAGACTCAAAACAAAGAAAGAAGTGGATGTGAGGGAGGCTACTTGGGGAGCTTCAGATGAGGATATGGCTAAGGGAGAATCTTACCCAAAGTGGTATTTAAAAGATAATGAGCTTCATAAAGCTTTTCAACATCTTGAGGAGCTTTTTTTTGAAGAACTGAAAAAGGACCCTTTAAAAGACAGCTCAAAAGGGGCTTCCTATGAGTCAAATCTTCCCATTTGGAATTTTAACAAGCTTTCTCTTTCTGAAGAGCTGACTTTGGAAGAAAAAGCATATATTAAAGCCTGTGTACTTTATGATAAAGCTTTAAATTCGGATAAGTATTGGTGGTCCAGCAAAAATCCTGATTTTGATCCAAACATAATAAAAAGAAGCCTTGAGTTGTTTATGAAGATTTTTGAAAAATATGAATTTAAGAGTGAGGAGTTTGGTAATAACGTGAGAAAAGAGAGGGATTTGATCCTGTCTTTGCTGAAGGAGGGTTAGAACAGCTTTATGTATTTTGCCAACTTTCTTCATATTTATCAGCCGGCAAAGCAGCAGAAACATATTTTAGAAGCGGTTGTTAAAAGCTGTTATAGACCATTACTGAAAGGGCTGAAAGCTATTGACGGGTCTAAGATCACTTTAAATATTAGTGGAAGCCTTACGGAGCTTCTTGATAATAACGGCTTCTCAGATGTTTTGTCTGATATAAAAGAGCTTTTGGAAAGCGGAAGACTGGAGCTTACTGGCAGTGCCAAATATCATGCGTTCTTACCCCTGTTGCCTGATGATGAAATAATAAGGCAGATTAAAATAAATGATCAAGCCAGCCGCTTTTATTTTGGGGGAAGTTATAAACCAAGAGGCTTTTTCCCGCCTGAAATGGGTTTTACTCAAAAACTTAGTCCGATTTTGGATGAACTTGGCTTTGATTGGGTTATTTTGGATGAAATTGCCTATAAAGGCGGGCAGTCTTTTCCAACCCAAAATAAACTTTATAAGATTGAAGGCCTTAAGAATTTACACGTCTTTTTCAGAAATCGAAATAGCAGTAATCTGATTATGAGTGCCGCAGTCAGATCTTTGGAATCTATTAAGCAGGTATTGAGTGAAGATTTGAAGACCAATGCTTATATTATTTCTGGAATGGATGGAGAAACATTTGGGCATCACAGACCCGGACTTGAGACTCTTCTTTTTGATTTACTCTCATCTAAAGAAGCTAACTTTGTTGGTATTTCTGATTTGTTAGGGATTTTTAATGAGAGTGAGGATGTACAGCCTGTTTCATCAACTTGGGCTTCCAGTGCCAAAGATATTAAGGAAGGCATCCAGTTTATTTCCTGGAACGATCCCACAAACAAGCTACATTCTCTCCAATGGGCTCTAACAAATCTTGTGTTAGCAGAAGTTAAAAAACACACACCTCAAGATCAGACAAATGCTACTGCCCGTTTGATGTTGGATATGGCACTTGCCAGCGATCAGTTTTTTTGGGCCTGTGCAAAACCGTGGTGGAGTGTTGAAATGATTGAGGAAGGAGCTTTTATTCTGCTTTCTACTGTAAGAAGTATTTCCCAAGTTTCTGAGGAGGTTTTGGGCAAAGCCTCAAAGTTGTATGAGGAGATTGTGTCTAAAGCTTTTGATTGGCAAAGAAGTGACAAAATAAGAGAGTTGCATCTGAGAAATAACGACTTATTGAGAATACCGTTCAAAGAAAGAACTTTTGAGAAAGGCGGAAGTGAAGAGGGAGTCTACAATGCGTTTATTGCTATGATGAGGGCTCTTGAAAAGAAGGCTTCAGAGCAAAGAGAGTATGAACAGGCAATTATGTGGAGAGATGCCGTGTATAAACTTGAGAATAAGCTTGACATTTACGATACAATAAACGTTGTTGATCTTCTTCGGACCAAAATTTCAAACGAAGAAGTTGAGAAAACCCTTGATAAATATACCGCACAATATAAGGAGTTGAGGGGTGGTCAGCCTGAGCAAAGGGATTAGGTGTTATATATGGATCAAACTATGGAGGATGACAGTAAAATAAAGATTCTTTTCATCTGTTCCAGTAATAGGGATAGAAGTAAGACAGCTGAAGACATTTATAAGGATGATGATCATTTTGAAGTTAAATCGGCAGGTGCTGATGCAGATGCTGAGCTTCAGGTATCAAAAGAGCTTATTCGTTGGTCTGATGTTATTGTGGTGATGAATGAGCGGGAAGACAGACAAAAATTCAAACTGCTTCAGAGATTTCCTTTCTTGGAGCCTACAAAGAAAATAATAATTGATTTTGATATTGCCGATAACTATTTGAGAGGGGACCCACAGTTAATAAGAATAATAAAAGATAAGATGAGAGAGTTTTTTCCAGAAGCTTTTTAGTTCTCTACTCTTAAGTGTTTATTTGATACACTTTTTGTGATGAAAATACTCTTTGCCGCGTCTGAAGTTTCCCCGATTGTTAAAATAGGCGGTTTGGGTGATGTAGCAGGTGCCCTTCCAAAAGCCCTTGAGAAGCTTGGTGTTGATGTTGATGTAATTGTTCCTTTTTATTCTGTTATTGACAGACATAAATTCAAAATAATTAAGCAGCTCTCAATTGATGTACCCTTTGATGGTCATACCTGGGAGGTAGGGGTTTATAAAACTAAGCTTCCGGGATCTCAAGTGGACGTTTTGTTACTTAATGAACCAAGATTCTTAGCCGGGGGTGGTGTTAATGCTTTTTCTTCTCTAAAAGATGAGATAGAAAGATTTACTTTTTTTTCAAGAGCGGTTGTTGAATATGTTAAAGCCCAGTTTAATATTTATGATGTAGTCCATTGTAATGATTGGCATACAGGAATGATTACACATATTTTGGAAGAAGAGATAGGAGAGGAGCGCCCTGCCACTCTTTTTACTATTCACAATATTTCTTATCAGGGAGAATGGGGGATGGATCTTGTACAGGAGCTTGGTTTGTCTATTTCAGAACACAGAATTCTTGAATGGGATCTTGAAGATGGAAATGTCAATTTGATGTTGGAGGGCATAGCTTCCTCTGATATGGTTAACACTGTATCCCCTACATATGCTAAAGAGGTAAAGTTTAGCGATGTGGGAGGAGGAATGTCAGAAATTCTGAGGGGAAAGGGAAAAAGATTTGTGGGAATCCTAAACGGAATAGACTATGAGTACTATAACCCTCAAATAGATCCATTCTTACGACTCAACTACAACACCAGAACTTATAAAGAAGGAAAAAAGCAAAATAAGATAGAGCTTCAAAAAGAGTTGGGTTTGAAAATTAAAAATGTTCCGGTGGTTTCTATTATTTCCAGGCTTGATGGAAAGCAGAAGGGATTGGATATTTTGTGTGAGGCCCTTCCTGAAATGCTCAAGCTTGAGATGCAGTTTGTACTTCTTGGTAAGGGAGATAAAAAGTATGAAGAGTCTTTTTATAAACTTGCCCATTTAAGAAAATATCATGGAAAGGTCTCAATAAACTTAGGTTTTGATGAGGCTTTATCTCACAGAATTTATGCAGCATCAGACATATTTTTGATGCCTTCACGTTTTGAACCATGCGGTTTATCCCAATTAATTTCTATGAAGTATGGAACCTTACCGGTTGCACACGGGGTAGGGGGTCTTAAAGATACTGTCAAAGATGACTCAACAGGTTTTATCTTTAATGTTTTTTCAGGAAATGGGCTATTAAGAGCTGTTACAAAAGCCTATAAACTTTGTGGAAGTAAAAAGTGGCAAGAGATGGTTACCAAAGCTATGAAAAAAGATTATTCGTGGGCAAGAAGTGCAGAGGATTATTTGGATGTGTATAAAAAGGCCATTGACTACAAAGAAGAAGTACCTGTTTTGGAGAATATTGGGTTTAAGGATTAACTTATGACTAAATTTATTTTTGATGAACTTACGGGAGAGCCTACTATACTTGCAACAGGTAGGGCAAAGAGAACTGATCAGACAGGAGCAGTTGGCGAGAAACCGAATGGCATTGGAACTGTGTCTCCTCAGGGAAACATTTGTTTTTTTTGTAAGGGGCATGAGGCTGAAACCCCACCCACAATTTATCAGGATCAGGATGACTGGAATGTGCGCGTGTTTGATAACAAGTACAAACTTGTTGATGATCATGAGGTAATTGTGCACAGCCCTAATCATGATAAGGATATTGAAGATTTGGATCACGAACAGGTTGTTAAAATAATAAGAGCGCTTTTAAACAGAGTGCATTTTTATGGCAGTCAGGAAAAAGAAGTGTTTATTTTTAACAACAGAGGAAGAAAAGCAGGCGCCTCCTTAGTACATCCGCATACACAGCTGATTGCACTTAGGGGGTTTCCGGGGATTTTACAAAAAGAAAAAGAGTGGTCTATCAGATACTATGATGAAAAAAACACCTGTTATTGGTGTGACGAGTATAAGAAAGCACTGGAAGAAGGAAGCAGGATTATTTTAGAGACGAGTTTGTTTGTAGCATATGTGCCCCTGGCGTGCAGATGGTCCTATGAAGTTAGAATAACCCCCAAAAATCACAAACCAAATTTTGGTTTTATTGATGAGAGTGAAATAAACAATTTTGCAGGTATCTTGCAAAGAGTTACTCAAGCATACGGTAGAGCATTTAATTATCCTGATAGGAATTTTTGGATTCACACTGAGAGGTGGGATCCTTATCACTGGCATGTGGGGTTTTTGCCTCATTTGAAAGTTTTTGGAGCTTTGGAGCTTGGGGCTGGGATTTGGGTTTCTGATAAGGCAACTCCAGAAGATGCTGCTAAGCTATTGAGGGAGAACATTTAATTTGCCAGTCAATACACATTGTTATATTACGATTACAGCATAAAACCAAAACCCCGCTTACTAAGCGGGATTTTCTTGTATCAATAATTAACAGTTTACTCTTACTTAAGTTCCACTTTGGCTCCAGCTTCTTCTAACTTTTTCTTAGCTGCCTCCGCAGCGTCTTTTTTGGCTCCTTCCAACACTGGCTTTGGAGCACTTTCAACTAAGTTTTTGGCTTCAACCAGACCCAGCGCTTGGTTGATTTCTCTAACGGCTTTAATGACATTTATTTTTGCGCTCCCAGCTTCTTTGAGAATTACATCAAAAGCTGTTTTTTCTTCAACCGGCTCTGCTGATGCTCCGTTTGCTACAGGGGCGGTTGTCATCATCATAGGGGCTGAAGCTGAGACTCCAAACTTTTCTTCAAGGGCTTTAACTAAATCATTTAGTTCAAGTACAGTCATGCCCTCAACAAGTTCCATTACTTTTTTTGCGTTTGCAGATAAATCTGACATGTTACACCTCCTTTAAATTAACTACTTCCGCCTTCTTTTTTACTGGCGATAGCGTTTAGTACATAAACAAAATTTCTTTTTGTGCCTGAGAGTACATTAACAAACCCTGAGACAGGTGCGTTAAACCCAACAAGAACTTTTGTAATAAGTTCCAATCTTGAGGGAAGTTTACTAATATCTTCAACCTGCTCTTTGGAGTAAAATTTGCCATCTATAAATCCAAGTTTTACCAATGGTACATTGGCAGATTTAATAAACTCAAACAGTTTTTTAATTGGAGTAAAAGCGTCTTCATACGCTATAACTGTAAGGGTTGAACCTTCAAAACCTTCTTTTCCTCCCTTAGTTTCTATACCCTCATCTTTAAAGGCAACTTTTAAAAGTGTATTTTTTGTAACTTCAACCTCAGCACCTGTTTCTGCAAGTTTGGCTCTTAGCTCATCCGCCTGGGTTGACTTAAGGCCTTTATAATCTGCAAATATAATAGATTTTGCTGTGGAGAGTTTTTTTCTTAATTGTATTACAGCATTTATATTCTTTTGATTTGGCATAGCTTTTTGGCTTAGAGGGAAAAAAGCAAGGTGTAGTAGAAAAGTGCAAAAGCACTAAGAAGAGTTGCTTTAATTCCTCGGTAGGCCAGCTTTCTGTTTAACCGATAAACGCTAGAGCGTTAATCGAACCTTACTTTCTTTGGAACAGGGTTATGCTACCTGATAATATGTGTTGTTGTCAAATATCTTGTGTAGGGTGTCCGGGTTTTGCTTTTATACGCCTTAGTCAAAGACCCCGGCGGGGTTTGCAGAGGGGAACAAATGAATCTATAATCAAAAAAATCCAAAAATCAAAAGGAGAAACAACATGGCAACTGTAGAAGAGTTGATCAAAGGTTCGTTGTGGGAGGTCGTGTCGCCGAAGGGCATGAGCTTTGGAGCATGGTTGGGTGAAGAACCTGTAACTCTGTCACCGCAAACGCAAGTTAGGGTTGTTGAGCAAGATTCCAACGAAGGAATATTTGAGATCACCGAACTTCCTGAAGGCGCGCGTGTGGGGGTTAGGGTAAGGGACAAGATTACTATTACCTATATTTTTTACAAGTACCTTCAAGCTGTTAGTTAATTTTAGGGCTTGCCAGGTGTAATAAAAAACAGAACCCCCGATGACGTAATGCGTTATATCATCGGGGGTTAAACTTTCAAGGTTGAGGACCAATTCCCTTTTGCTCACGGGAGCCTTTAGTCCTTCCTGAAAGTTTTCAGCTTCGGGATCTACCATCGATCGAACAAACAGAGTTTATTCAACCACTGCTTTCCCTTGAAGCTGAGGCCGGGCCGGCGACGTCCTAGGTGACGAAGTCCTTGGCGGCGGCGAGGGTGGTGCAGGCATAAACGGAGGTTCGAGTGGTGGTGCCAGTGAAACCAGGATCCATGGGTAAGTCTCCTTATAGACTAAGCTATAGAAATACTACCAATTTTATAAAATCTGTCAAATTGTCAAAACTTGGGGAATTTATTCAATTATAACGGGAATTGAGGGGCCCATAGTGGCTGAAAGAAAACAGGATTTGATCCATGTGGGTTGGACTTTTTGGGGCTTATTGGCTTTTAGTGTTTTTAGGATCTCCAAAAAATTTTCTTTTAAGGCATCATTTTCAAAACTCACCTTACCTATTCTAGTGTGAATTATAGGCGCATTTGTTTCATTTCTGACTTCAACCTTGCCTTTTTTAAGTTCGGTTACAACCTTTTCAAGATTTTCTGAAACGGTACCTGTTTTAGGGTTTGGCATCATGCCTCTTGGACCTAAGATTCTTGCAATCTTTGCAAGTTTTGGCATAAAAGCGGGTTCTGCAACTACTTTTTCAAAATCAATGCCGGGTTTTAATTTACCCTGTTCAATGAGTGCAATGTCTTCTTCATTTAAGGTTAAATCTGCACCGTTTACTGACCCTGAAGAAAAGGCGGCAATCTTAACGGCCTTGCCGGTTCCATGGGGGAGGCTTACGGTAGTTCTAATGTTTTGCTCGGGGGCTTTCACATCTATTTGTAAATTAAAATGAGCTTCAACAGTACCGTCAAATTTGGAATAACTGGTACTTTTAACTAATTCTATAGCTTCATTCAGAGGGTAAAGTCTACCTTCTTCTAGTATTTGCTGTGTGATCCGAAGTTTTTTGGGAGCTACTTTCTTGCTTTTTCTCATAGTGTATTACTTTTCAATTGTTATGCCCATTGATCTTGCTGTACCTTCAATGATTTTAGAAGCTGCACCAACCGTCCTGGCATTCAGGTCCTTCATTTTGCGTTCTGCAATTTCTTCTATCTGCGCTTTGGTAACAGAGCCTATTTTTGTTTTATTTGGAACTGCAGAGCCTTTTTGAGCCTTTAGAGCCTTCAATAATAAAGAGGATGCGGGAGGAGTTTTGGTAATAAATGTAAAAGTTCTGTCTTCATAAACAGTAACTACAACAGGGACTATATCTTCACCCATTTTATTTGTTCTGGCATTAAATTCTTTACAAAACTCCATTAATGGGACTCCATGCTGGCCAAGAGCCGGACCAACCGGAGGTGCCGGATTTGCTTTTCCTGCCTGAATATTTAGTTTTACAAAAGACTTAATCTTTTTTGCCATAGTGTTTGTTTCCTAAAGATTTTCTTGATCGCCAGTATAAGTTAAAGCGGAGTAACTTGCAAAAAGTCTAGCTCCGTTGGGACCTCTCTGCCAAAGACAGAGATCAGGACTTTGACCTTTCCTTGCTCTTCATTTACCTCATCTACTTTACCAAGAATGTCTCTAAACGGTCCGTCAACAACTTTGACGCTGTCTCCAACCCTGAATTTAGCCTCAAACTTGGGAGCCTCCATCCGCATGAATTTCATTATGTTTTTGACTTCTGCATCCGGAAGCGGAGTAGGAGTGGTGCCCATGCCTACAAACCCAGTGACCCCAGTTGTTGAGCGGACTGCGTGCCAGGTATCATCTGCCATGACCATATTTACTAAAATGTATCCCGGAAAAATGTGCTCATCTACTTTTCTTTTTTTGCCCTCATTGATCACAATCTTTTCATGAGTGGGAACTAGAACCTGACAAATTCTGTCCTGAAAACCAAAAGACTCAACCCTTTGCTTCAATGTTATAGCCACTTTTTGCTCATGCCCTGAGTATGTATGTACAACATACCATTTGGCATCAGGGTTTTCTTTATCTGAAATCTTAATCAGATCCTTGTCTTCAAGGTCTTTCTTTGGTTCTGTTGTTTGCGCTTCCTTTGCTTGGGTCATAAAAATTTACCTTTTGAAATTATCTTAAAATGAGTTTTTCCAGCCCGTAGTTAAACAACGCATCCAGTAGGGTTACTAAAACGCCGACGATTAAACTAACACCAATAACGTATCGCGTCAAGCGTATAGTCTCAGCTTTAGTTGGCCAAGTCACCTTTGCAAGTTCCTCTTTAGATTCTCTGATGAATGAGAGCATGATTTTAGGATTTTATCATATAAATAGATTTGTTGTTATAATGGGTGGATTATATGGGTCTTGTTACTTATCTTATCAATCCTAACTATGGAAGCTTTACGCTAAGGCTTTTTATTTTTCTACTCTTAGCGGGAGTGTTAATTTTTGTGATTACAATTCACGAATTTGCACATGCCTTAGCGGCTACTTTATTAGGAGATCCAACCGCAAAGGCTAATGACAGGCTAACTTTGGACCCCAGGGCTCACCTTGACAGGTTAGGTACCCTGTTACTTCTTCTTGTGGGTTTTGGATGGGGGAGACCCGTTCCTTTTAACCCCGATTATTTTGCTAATCCAAGAAGAGATAGTGCTATTGTTTCTTTGGCGGGACCTCTGAGTAATTTTTTGTTTGCGTGCATTTTTGGGTTTTTCTATCAATTTTTTCCATACGGGGTGGTAAAAGAAGTGTTGGGTGCTCTAGTCACACTGAACCTAGTTTTATGTTTTTTTAATTTGATTCCTGTTAACCCCCTGGACGGCTTTAAAGTGGTTTGGGGATTTTTGCCGGAGAATTTAGCCCATCAATGGTTAGACTTAGCACCATATGGGATATATATTTTACTCATATTAATATTCTCAAATGTTACTGATAAGTTTATTTCTATTCCGGTTAATTTTTTTATAAACATTCTTTTGTGATGTTATGCTGACACTAATTAATTTTATTAATACTGCTTACAGTTTCTACTCGCATAATTGGCAGCTTGTCTATTTTGGAGGATTTGCTTTACTTTGCTTTTTGAGACTTATACTAAAGCCCTCAAGATATTATGCGCTTCTTTTGCTTGGTTTTATGCTTTTGTTGTTTGAATTTGAATATACCAAACACCTAATTCCGCACGTCAGGGAAAATGTTACGGAGTTGATTTTGGTTGGTCCTGCAAGAAGATCGTTTGGTGCAACGAACACTTTTTTTAGCAAACTTTTACCTGTAATTATGCAATTTAGCGGGTGGTTTTTTATATTTGTTTCTTTGTTTTTTGTAAGAAAAGATAGCGCGGCCTCAGAAAAAAATTTGCAAAAAAACTCTTGACTTATTGGTAAATTTATATATGATCTAATTAACCGAAAGGTTTGTCCTGAGGTGCACGACCAAGAGAGGCTCTTGTATGATTTCCTCAACCTTGTTT
This sequence comes from Patescibacteria group bacterium, assembly GCA_038064575.1. Lineage (GTDB taxonomy): Bacteria > Patescibacteriota > WWE3 > UBA101185 > 2-01-FULL-41-18 > JBBTST01. The sequence continues at coordinate 11,009 of JBBTST010000013.1, read as the reverse complement.
GGTAGGGAATTCGGGTGCTGTAAAGGTAAACTTTAGAGCCAGAATACCCACAATTTGTTCAAGGGGGATCACGCCTTTATATTAAGTCGACACATTCGGGGCTGGTCTTATTTTTAATTCTTTTATTTATATTGGGGTCCTTTTTAATCCCTGCAATATTCCTCAACCTCTTCTTAAAGGCATGGTGCTTTTGTATCTTTTTTTGCGCTCACTCTCTCAAGTTGAATTAGGAGAGCGCACACACGGAGGCATATTGGTCTTGTAAACATCTTCTTCTTGACTTATCCCTCGAATTTTTACTACAATGGTGGTCCTAAGGTAATGTCCTAAAATAGTTTAATTGAGAATTTATGGTTAAAAGGGAGCTAAAAATAACTAAATATGTAGGATCCAAAGCGGCTTTCATGCCTGCCGAGGTTTGTGTATTAGTTGTGTTTTTGCATTCAGGGCGTTTTAGGATAAGTTGAAAATTCTAGGCTTTTAGCCTGAAGCGCCGTGAAAACAAAACTCACGGCGCTTTTTTGTTGCGCATAAAACAAAAAGCACTCTAAAAACTTAATAACTCTAAAAAGGAGAGAACAAATGAAACAGAAAGTGTTTGCTTTGCTTGAGCGTTTAGTTGGCAGGTTTCCATCACCGCTTAAAGAATTGGTAATGATTTTGCAAGAGTTTCTAGGATCAATTGTAAAAATAATTGGGTGGATCTTTGCCTACGAGACCTACAACCTTGTGAGATCTTCTGAAATTGGGATTTTGATCTATATCCTGGATAACAGATTTGGGGTGTGGTTTGTACTAGGTCATTATCTGATCTTTTTGTTATATGCCGAGCTTTTTGTCAGGTTTGATAACAAAATGGATTTCATGATTGCACGGATAAATGATCAAATTTACTACCTCCATTTGATGGTTTCCGCTATGGAGAAGTTTGTCAGAATGCATTTTCTTTGGCATGCGGAAAACTTGTCTGAAGTTGTTTTTCAAGAAACAAAAGACGGGAGCGACAAGATTTCTTATTTGCAGGCAAGTTTGTTTTGGGAGTTTCTGCCAACCATCCTTAAAACAGCTCCAAGCCTTGTGATAGTAACCATAGTGAACCCGATTGTTGGGTTGTTGTGCCTCCTTGGTCTTGCTTTTTTTGTCTTTGTGACAGTTACACAAAGTAGGGAGCAGTCTGAAGACATTGAAGAAAGGCACGTTCTAAACACCCAGGGATGGGCTCTTGCCGATAAATTTGTGAACTACTTTACAATTGCGGCATATGCTAGGGAGGATGAGGTTTTGGATGACTTGAAGGTGGCTAAACAAAAGGTGTTTGATAAATCCCAAAGTATTTTTCAGACAACAACTTTTAGGTATAACAGAGCTAAGCTTAGGGGAATGGAGTTTATAACTCAGACTGCTTTGCTCCTTCTTAGTCTTCAGGTGCTTTTGTATGGGCTGCCGGTTCCAATTCTGCTTGCCTGTTGGGAGATGATAAGCAGGCTTGAAAGTTCAGGTTTTAGAATGGCAAGAAGCATCTCATTGATGATGGAATACAGTGCCACAATCAAAGCCTTTTGGAGGCATCTGAAGCTTGAGCCCCAAATTGCAAATTCTGAGGCGCCAATGGCTATGCCATCCTGTCCGCTTGAGATAGAGCTTAAAAACGTCTGTTTTCACTATCCTTCAAACGCTTTGTTAGAGGGCGATGTTGGGTTTGTTAGAGAGCAGGCAATAAGAAATGTGAGTTTGACTATACCGACCGGCGGGAAAATTGCCATTGTTGGTAGTTCGGGGTGTGGAAAATCTACTTTTCTTAAAGTGCTGAATAGGATGGTAGATGTGACGAGCGGAGAGGTTTTGCTAAACGGAGTAAATGTAAGAGAACTGGATCTAAAGGCAGTCAGAAGCCTATTTGCTTTTGTGCCACAAGAGGTGGAAGTGTTTAGTGGAACAATAAGATACAACGTGCAGTTTGGGGTGGATAGGGAAGATAGATCTGACTTTGGAGATGAAAGGATTTGGGAGTGTCTTGAATTTTCCGGTCTTGCCGATTTTGTGAAAAATAAAACGGGAGGAAAGGAGCTTAATGCAGAGATAGGGCAGAGAGGATTTAAACTTTCTGGAGGACAAAAACAAAGGCTTGGGATAGCAAGAGCACTGGCCTCGCTTATGGCATCAGGCAGACAGGTATTGGTGCTAGATGAGGCAACAAGTTCTCAGGATTCAATCACAACAAGAGCTCTTCAAAAGACAATGAACTCTTTTGTGAAGGATTCCGGAAAAACGGTGATTGTGGTTGCTCACAACTTGAGCACTCTTGTGGGTTTTGTAGATGAGATTTTGGTGATGAGTGAGGGTAGTATTGTGGAAAGGGGAACTCATGATGAACTTTTGCAAATTCCCTGTGGTGTGTATGCAGCTCTTTGGAAGGCGCATCTTGAAGGGACGAGTTTAGATTCCGATTAGGTTAAGAGTGTGCGTTAATTATGGTCGAGGAGGGGAAAGCTTACTTTGCAAGCGGGCTTAAATCCCCTCCTCGGCCATATTGTAACAAATGATTAAGTTTTAGTTTTGGGGCTCGTCAGTGTAGTAATAAGAACCCGGATAGGGTGTGGTTCTTACTAAGGGTGGGTATTTCACTTCTTCTATTTTGGTAAGTTCGAATTTGCAGTACTTGTAAGTGAAGAATTTTTGGGATATAAGTTCATAGTCATATTCGCTTTCTGTTCTCATTGACTCAATTATTTTACCTATGTACTTATTAAGTTCTTCAGCTTGCCCGTCTGAAAAGTCAAAGAGATAGGAGTGCTTTTTCATCACGCAATTTTGGTCTGATGTGTGCCTAAGACCTAATAAGTGGCCAAATTCATGTGAAAATTTACTTCTTAAGAAGAGCCTTTTTAACTCAGGATTAAGTTCATTTTGGATTCCAATGACAAGGCTTTCTGAACCATAAGCAACTCCGCCCCAATCGCTTCCTAAGTATTTAATTTTCTGAGTTGGAAGAAGGATGATGTGAAGTGATTTGGTTTTTGTTTTAAGGTTATCAGTGTTATTTTTAAGTTTGGATAATGTTTCATACGTTACTTCTGAACTAATAGTAACGCCTTCAAGAAATAAGCTCATTTTTTTGGTGTTATTTGTATTTTCAATAGTTTTTTTGATGTCATCAAGTGTTTCAGAGGGCAATGAGAGTTCTTTATCAGCGTCAATCTCAACTATAAGTTCTTTGTAAAAGTCATTAGTAAGAAAATCATACTTGCTATCTCCAATGTCACTAAATCCCAGGAAGTTTTTGATGGGTGGTATTCCAATAAAAGCTTTTTCAGTGTAGGGAAAGCGCCAAAAAGAGTATTGCCAGAGTCTATTTGGTGGGCTTTCAAGGCTGGAATTAATAGCCCAGATGAATAATACTGCAGGAACCAAAGCCAAGGTTAAAATAGCGCTTACCAAGAATTTCATTCAGTTTATTATAGAAGACTCGCCGGTAAATTTCCTATTTGCAAAAAAATCTGATGGGTGTTTAATCTTTAATATCTTCTTGAAGAAAGGAAAGGAAAAAATGACTACTCAAAATGTGACTACTACAGGGAGTGGTAGAGGGGATACCAAGGATGTTGGGGAGGTTCTACTGTATCTGGTAGTGCCGGCTCTCACACTTTTTCTTGGTGTGGTGGGGTTGATTTGGGCTTCAATCCTTGGGCTAATGCACTATCCGCTGATGCGTACTGGGGTTGAAGTGTGGGGGTACAGCTACTTTGGTGGGTACCTGGGCCTCACCGATTTCTTGCTGTTGGTAGTTTTCTTCACAATGCTTTCCAAAGGGGAGGAGCTTGTTGGAGATACGCTAGAGCTGTTTGCCACAAGGGTTTGTGTTTTTATATCTTTCCTGGTTACGGCTTGGGGCGGCTACGTGAGCCTTACTTCTTCCCAGGTTTCATGGGGAGTGTCCTTTGTTCCGCTGGTGAACTTTCTCCTTGTGATCCTGCTTCTTGCAGTGATTTCAAGAGCTAGGGAAGGGGAGAATCAAGGATAATTTTATTTGCCGTTTTGTGGGCGCACTTGTTAAGCCAAAAATTTGGTTTGACAGGTGCGCAGTTTGTTTTAAACGGGTATTAGGGGTTGAAGCCTCCAAAATACCTAAAAGAATTTGTCGTAAATTGTAAATAAGCTGAAACCTCCGTAGAACAAGAAAGCTAAGACCATTGCGCTAACTCTAAAAAGTGAGGGTCTTAAGGGTTTGTCAAGGCTTGTGAGGTTGAGCCAAAGAGTAAGGCCTGTGTGAATAAACATTGCAAAAGCATTTAGGACTGCTGCTAAGGTAAGAAGTTGCAATGGTTGGGTAAAGCCAAGCATAAAGATTGTAATGCCTGCCAAAATCTGAAGCCATAAAACAATGTAGTAAACTTTTGAAATGTGTTTCTCAGTGAGACGACCGTTTGAGGAGAGGATAGTGTTTTCTGTAAGTATTCTGGAGGTTGCGTCAAAAACAGTAAGTTGAGTGCCAAAAAGAGTGGATCCCGCTACCAGTAAAAAGAAAATTCCGGCAAAAGGAAATATTCGTGTGCCTATCTCCTTAGCCTCCATGAAGACAAAATCAATGTCAGTGACATTTTGGGTAAAGCCGTGGGTTGTGGTGTAGGAGAGGAGGCCAAGCAGGAGAATTGTGATTGAGCCTGTTACCCAAAAGATTAGAAAATGCTCAGTGTTAATGTTTTTCCACCATTTTTTAAAGATATTCTGACACCTTTCATCGCACACAAATTTTGAGCCTGTCAGTGACACTTCTTCTTTTTTGCCTGTTAATAGGCTTGTGATGCGCCCAGCGTATTTTCCCATGCCGTAGCCCTTTTCCTTAATATAAAAGGATTGGGCCAAGTTTAGATTTCCACCCGCTCCGGCGTAGGCTAGAGCAGCCAGAAATGACGCGATTGGAATTCCTGCAGGAAGTAAAAAGTAACCCTCCCCAAGCCCAATTGCGCCTCTTGATAAAGCTATCCAGTCATTTGCTCTTGCTAAAATTATGCTTAGTATAAAAATTGTTGGCACGCCAATAACAATCAAGATTTTTTGAAGGTTTTCAACCGTTTTATAAAGAATGGGACCTAGAGTAAGAATGAGTCCCATTACAACTAAAAGTATGATTGCAAGGAATTTTGTATCAGTTAGGCCAAAGACATGGCCATAAAATTTGGCTGAGGAGGCTACTATGCCGGGCCATACCCAGGGGATAAAAGTAGAGAGCAAAAACCAGAAGGGAAGTATTTTAAGTTTCCTGGCAAAGCCCACAAAAACACTCTCGCCGTGCGCTAGGGCGTAGCGTTCAATTTCCATATTCATAAAAAACTGAAAAGTTAATCCTATTAGTGCGCCCCAGATAACACCCATCCCAAATTTTGAGGTGAGGTAGGGCCAAAGGATTATTTCACCGCTTCCAAGGCCAAGTCCCAGGATAATGAAGGAAGGGCCAATGATTTTTTTGAGAGAAGGAGATTCCGGCAGGTCTTTGATATCAAGTGGTTTGAGAATCATCTACTAAATGTTAGCACTTAAGTCAACATATAAATAGAACTCTAGGTTTTTATAGAGGTTTGTTGATAAAGATAGAGTGGAGTGATGCCGGTTTAATAAACGGTATAGAATGCTAGTGGCTCAAAGTAGCCGTCTCCGATCCTGTTTTCTTCAATGTAATCCTTAGCATCTTCTGGTGAAAAGGCGCTAACGTGCTGCTGTAAAGCTAATTTCTTTTTTTCAAGGTAGTTTCCAATATCAAAGTATCTAAGCTCATGTTTGGTATAAGAGTCGGTTACAAGTACTTTAGTGACTTTATGACCAGTCAACTTGTCCTTGGACAGCTGCTGGGGGAAAAAGTTTGCGTCTCTTGAGTATGGGTAGATAGCATCTAAAGTTGCTTCAGCTGTGTTTCTGTGATCTCTGTGATTAACCCAAGTGCTTTTATTAAAAAATCTTATTATTAAATCCTCCGGATTGTGAGTTATTACAATGTTAGGTTTAAACTCGCGAATGTGCCAGACGATTTTTTCTATTGTTTTAAGATCTGTTTCTAGCTCGCCGTCGGGAATTTGCAGGTTGAAGTTTTGGCTTTGAGGTATACCAAGGATTTCTCCGGCCCTGATTTGTTCGTTAACTCTAGTTGCTCCAAACGCTTCTTCGTTTATTTTTTTATCTTTTGTTCCTTTGCCGCCATTTGTAGTAGCTATAAGTCTTACATTTTTACTTTCTTCTGTAAGTCTTGCAATAAGCCCCCCGCAGTTGACTTCCATATCGTCGGGGTGGGCAAGCACTACCAAAACTTTATCAATGCCATTGAAAATCTCAGGAAAAGAATCTTTTGGTGTCATTGCAGTTATTTTAAACAAAGCCTGTAGAGATAACAACATGCGGTTTCCGCGTGGGATTGTGTTGTTGAGACAGCGGTCAAGAATATTAGAGATGAGAAACGGATCTAAAAAAGACTCTAATAAATTCTGGTAATGCCTGGGACTATGTCAAAATCCGCGTCAAAACTGGCTATGAGTTTAATGTTTGCTGTTTTCATGGTTGTCACTATCAAGGCATCCCTTGGTCTTAGCTTGTATCGATACATTATTTTCAACGTGTTCGTTAGGTCTTTCTGCAGCAGGCTCGGGTTTATTAAATTTAGTCCTTTGATAGAAAAGACGTTAGTTGTGGCTTTTTGAATAAGGTTGTAGATAGTAAGCGTGTCCGATCCGATTCGCGACCGTAGTATCCCTAAAAGTACATACCAGAATTCGTCAAAAACAAGATAAGAAGTGTAAAGGGGAGTAGCATTGGATAAAAAATTAAGTCTTAGCTCTTTTGTTCTTTCAAAGAACTGATGCTTTGTCAGCTGTGAAGCCACTAAAAAGCTTGTGTCAAGAAAGACGGATTTTTGGGTCATATTGATTTTCTCGGAGGTGTTTAATCATTTTGTTTAGCGATTTAGAATCCTGGTTAAAATCAATGGCACCGCTTGTTTCTTCTATGCGTTTTGTTTCTATAGTTGTACTGATGTCAAGGAGTTCGTAAATTAATTTGTTTTTTTTACGTTCAAATTTAACTCTAGTGCCAGGCTTTATTCCCACTTCTTTGGGGATTGTGAGAGCTATACTGTTTCCTATCTCGAAAGCTTTTTGGATCATAAGCGTATTATATCGGTTGTTTAAACAACACGCAATAATATTTTAGAATGTTTAAACAGAGGAACTAATTCAGGCTTGCGGAGTTAGTTTCCTGAGAGTTCCGATAGGGTCTGATATACCTATCGATTATTTTCCCCAGAACTGCTTTGCCAAAGGGAGTGAAGTGAAGTTGGTTGAGCATTTGTTGGGAGGCTCTTGTTTATCATGCGATTAAGTTTACATGGTCGCGCTGTTAGTTTGAAATAGTTGGAGGGACTGAGCTATCATCGGCGGATAGGGAAAAGTTTAAAAAAAGACCCCGGGAGTTTTTTTACACTTCCGGGGATTTGGTTAGAGGGGTTTGAACTCAATTCTCACTGCGAAAATTTCCAGTATGGCCACGAAGGCGTTTGGTCCATCCATTTCGACCTCTACGCCAACCAAGTGTTTCTTTGCCCACTCTTCAATTTCTTTGCATGCTTCCTGAACGTTTTGTACGCGGAATGCGAAGTGAACGGCAGGGTAGGGTGACTTGGCTGTTACCCCATCCAGCTCCGTTAATTGGAACGGAATTGGATTTTGGGCACTTCCAACAAACACAGCTCGCCCGTCCTCCCAATCGATTTTTTTGACGATGTGCTCATAGCTTAGCATCTCGGCAAAGAACATTACCGCCAAGTCCAGCTTACCTGACTGGACATGAACGGCATCGTGATCGTGTTTTGCGATCATTTTGCTAGTCTCCTTTTTCTTTAAATTTGGGCTTATTTTTGGCCTGATGTTATCCTATAGCAACTATAAATTACTGTCCAAGTTGACGGATAGTTACGACAGTATTAGACTGGTTGTAATGACTGCTGCTTATGCTGCTCTTAAAAGGTTTGGTCTAACTGATGGAGAAATAAAAGTTTATCTGGAAGCTTTGAAAAAAGATGAGCTGACGCCTTTTAGCATTTCAAAACTCACCGGTATTCCAAGGACTACGGTTTATGACATTTTGATGGGGCTCTCTCTTAAAGGGCTTGTTGAGCTTAAGCAAAGCGATGGGTTTACAAAACAGCAAACACTTGTGAAAGCCAAAAACCCTTCAGTTCTTAGAACAATTCTCCAAAACAAAAGAAAAGAGTTGACTTCAATTGAGGCAGACATTCTGGACGTTTTGCAGGAGCTCAAAGGTGATTATCATAAGAATGAATCGAATGCCAATTTTCAGTTTTTCCCCGGGATTACAGGCGCTAAAAAAGTGTATTTTGACAGCTTTTCAAATGAAGATCTTAAGCTTGCTTCTTTTACCTGGGATCTTCAAATGCCGATGGATGTGTTTGGAGTGAAAGAGATGAACGCTGATGTTTCATTGGGTAGTAAAAAGAGAGTGCAAGGGAGAAGCGAAAATAAAGAGCTCATGCCGTTAAATGACTGGACGAAGCATGTGATTACCTATCAATACGGGAGGGATAAAAAGTATCTTGAAAATATGGAATATCGTTATATAGAAGACTCTTCATTTGAAGTGTTTTTGAGGCTTAATATTAAGGGAAACTTTGTGCGAATTGCTTGTGCCTATGAAGATGAGGTATGGGGAATAAAAGTGCGAAGTAGGTTTCTGGCGGCAACTTTTAGGGCTGTTTTTTTGCAGAATTGGAAACTGGGGACTCCCATTACCGAGGGCGTGGTTAAATCGTGGGGGAAGAGCGAGTTTTTGGAGGAGCATAGGGCGAAAAAGCTTGTTTAGATTGACTGATTTTGTATGGCCTTTGACTCTTGAAAGATTTACGCCCTGCTTTTGGTGGCAAAACAGGGCGTTTTGGTTGGGAAACGGTTTAGAAGATTGGTGTTATAGTTGCCAGGGAAGCACACATGCCAAGAACGTGCTTTGGAGGGTAATATTCTGTATCCTCGTCAAACCCGAGTACGACAGCGTCAAAAGCTTCATGCGAGCCTGCACTTCCGGCAAACAATCCGACTTTATCATAAGCTCTTGTCATGACCCACCTGCGAGGCGGAAGCGAGGCAAGGGGCCAGGTGAGCAGTCCTGCAACTCGTACTGCTTTTCTGTACCACTCTCCACTTTCTTTCTCGAGCTGTCGAAGTTCGTCCAATTTACCAGCCCTTTCCAACTCTCCGATTGTCTGGCCATGTTTTTCAAGAATTTTGAGGCCTTCTTCAGCATAGAATTTGGCCATAGTGATGTAATACTGAAGCCCTGTCCAGAGTGCTGTCCTCAAGATTAAGAGTAGACTTGCGCTCACCAAGGCTAGGAGTAGGTAGGGGTTCATTTTTCTTTCCTTTTCTTCTGTTGGTGGGAATTTTATAGGATACTATCATAGTTTTAAATTTTGTTGAAACATCCTAACTTGGTGTAGTAGGTTTAAACTTTATCCCATACTGGCTGATAGTTAAGTTTACCGAAATCTTTATCAAACGAGAGTACAGTACAGGTGTACCTAAACTATTTTTGGTTTGGTGGCGAAGGTCTCGTCTGCGTTGACTTTGGCGGCCTCCTCTGCAGAATAGGGGGCAATGAAGACTAAAACTGTTCCATCAGGATCTTTTATCACAAGTTCCAAAGTACCCCAGTAAAAATGCCTTGGAGGAACGGCAATTTGTATGTGTTTTCTGGAACAGATTGTTAGAAGAGCACTTAAAGCGTCTACATTAACCATTAATGAAAGTTTTGAGCTTGTTAAATGCTCTTTAAAAACTTCCGGTTTTACTGCTCTGTGCCCATTGGCAATTTCCAGTTTGCATCCGCCAACCTCAAAGGTGGCACCGCTGTAGTCTTCTTTAGCACTTTTATCCGGTCCATACTCAAAAACTTTCTTGAATCCAAGTAAAGTATAGAAGTCATAAGACGCCTTAAAGTTATTAACTTTTATGTGAACACCTAAATTTGTTAACATATGTATATATTGGTGATAATAATGTTCTATTGCATGATTGTAAACAAAAGCGTATACATATATAAGTATGGAAGTATTTTATACAGCTTCATATTCTGGCAAGGAAAAATATCAGAAATATTACGATTTAGTGCTAAAAACTCTTGAGGCTTGTGAGGTTGAAATAATATCTCCTGAGAAAGGAAATTATTTAGGGATTTTGACTAAAGCAGAGCTCACCCGGTTTAAAGACCCAAAATTGAGACATTATGAGGCAATCAGGAAGGGGATTTTGTGGGCAGATTCGGCTGTTTTTGAGATTAGCAATGAAGACTTTCAGCTTGGGCATGAGGCAACGCTTGCGCTTCAAAGTAAGAAACATGTTTTGTGTTTGTCTGTTAATGAAGATTTTTCAGAAAAGATTAAGAACAGGTACTTTCACGCAGCAAAATACAATCAGTTTAATATTGAGGAGGTTATTGAGCACTTTGTTAAGAAGGTCAAAGGAGAGGTTTTGGATGTTAGATTCAATATGTTTTTGTCTCAGAGACAAATTGCTTATTTAGAGGCTTCAGCACAGAAGAGGGGAATTAACAAATCGGAATATTTAAGAATGTTGATTGACGAGGATAGGAGGGGTGAATAGAACCGACCAGATTTTTTAACTTGGTCGGTTCCTTTTTAGGCTTCAAGCGTCACGGGGTTTTGGGTGGGGAAATATTTCTGAGTGTACTTTTTCAGTATCTGAGAGGTATGCGTATATACCGGTTTCACTTGGTCTTGAAGCCTCATCCAAAAGGACGTAATCGTAGTCTACGTACAAGCCAAGTCTAACTGTCTGGACACCTTTTGGCACGCAAAAGCTGATTTCATCAACTCCAGTATAGTGTCCGTGTGGGGGAATGTGCCCAAACAGTTTCCAATAATCGCCTTTGCTTACGGCCTTATCTACTATAAATTCCTGCTCATTGAAACCCATTCTTATGAGTGGGGTGTGTTGGGC
>JBBTST010000012.1:0-64095 GCA_038064575.1 Patescibacteria group bacterium | reverse complement strand
AAGAAATTATGTTAAAAGAGGTTGGGTGGGGAAATTCGTATTGAATTCAGCTGATACTACTTTTCCTCCATAACTTTTTACAAACTTGAATTCTTTACTTTCTTTAAAGTTATTCCATGATTCCTCAACTGTAAAGAATACATCCGGTTTTAGAGACTCAAGCGTGGAATATATTGTTTTATCATTAAAAATAACAACATGATCAACAACTTCCAGATGTCCAAGAACATAAGCTCTTGCATACTCATTAATGACCGGTCTTCCTATACCCTTAAGTAATCTTAATGAAGTGTCAGAGGGAAGTCCAACCACTAACACATCCGCATGAAGTCCCGCTTGTTCAATAAATCTGGCGTGACCCACATGCAAAAGGTCAAAGGAACCGGCAACAAAAGAAACAGTCAACCCTTTTTTCTTCATAGCTTCTCTAAAATACGCAAGTTTGTTGAACTTTAATACACGTTTTCTTGGGTTAAACGCATTTCTTCCTACGGGTATTTGTTTTCCAAAATCTGCAGGTTTTAAGTGTTTCAGCGGATCTAGTATAAACCCGTCAATCTTATCTTTAAGATAGGATTCAAGGGTTTGTATTACCCGTATATTGGCTATATGTTCCGCCAGAGAATTTGTGCCAAAGTAAGGTTTATGTCTTTCTCTTTTGATTATAATTCCGCCATAAGATTTAACTAAAATCTCTTCATATTTGTCTCTGGTCCCATCGTCCCAAGCCCCTTGAGATGTAAAGTAAACGTCTGGTTTCAAAAGGATTAATAAAGCATGAGGTCTATCCTCATCTACTATTGTCACATAGTCAGCGATTCTTAATTGGCTAATAAGTTCAGCTCTTACTTCTTCATTTACCAGTGAAAAATCCTCACCTTTAGTCCGTTTTAGGGAAGCATCGCTTGACACCCCTACAACCAGAATGTCTCCCTGTGCCTTTGCTTCCGCCAAATATCTGCAGTGACCGGGATTTAGTAAATCAAAAGACCCCAGTGTGAAGACAATATTTTTCCCTTCTTTCTTTAATTTTTCTGATAATGCCTGAATGTCCCTAAAGCTTATAAGCTTTTGTCCTCGGTTTTTGTACATCTGTTTTTTTTGCACTTTTGTTTTATAGTTTATCTCAGACATGGCTGTATATTAGCTTTTGGTGAAGGTTAAGTAAAGTAACTTCTAACCTATAATCTTTCTATATTAAAAACTTTATCACTCTGTTGTTTCTATTGATATTCCCTTTTATATAGGGTAATATGAGTATAAATCTGTCCTCTTAGCAATGAATTATAAAACACTTAAGAAACAAGACCCCTTAATCTATAAATCTTTGGAAAAAGAAATCAAAAGGCAAATTGAAGGACTTGAAATGATTCCTGCAGAAAATTATGTGAGCGAAGCGGTTCTTGAAGCAATGGGTTCTATTTTAACCAATAAATATTCGGAAGGTTATCCAAACAAAAGATACTATGGAGGAAATACTTTTGTTGATGAAATAGAAACCCTTGCCTGTGAGAGGGCAAAGAAGCTATTTAAAGCTCCTTATGCCAATGTACAACCTTACTCCGGAAGTCCTGCAAACCAGGCTGTTGCAATGGCTGTCTTGAATCCCGGTGATACAATGATGGGGCTTAACTTGTATGATGGAGGGCACTTAACGCACGGGGCAAAGGCAAGTTTCAGCAGCCATTATTATAAAAGTATTGCTTATCATGTTGGTCCCGAAGGCATTGTTGATTTTGCAGAGGTTAGGCGACTCATTTTGGAACATAAACCAAAACTTATTTGGATTGGAGGTTCAGCATATGTTAGAGAGCTTGAATTTGAGCTTTTTGCCAAGCTTGCAGACACATCAGGAGCTTATTTGGCAGCAGACATTGCACATGTTGCCGGTCTTATTGTTGGCGGTGTTCACAAAACCCCAGCTCCTTATGTTCATATTATTACAACTACAACTCATAAGACGTTAAGAGGCCCAAAGGGCGCTATGATACTGGTTACAAACAAAGGGCTCAAAAAAGATGCTGAGCTAGGACATAAAATTGACAAAGCCGTATTTCCAGGTCTCCAGGGAGGTCCTCACAACCATATTATTGCCGGAATTGCAGTAGCGCTAAAAGAAGCATCTTCTGCCTCCTTCCAAAAATATACAGTTCAGATTGTGAAAAATGCCAAAGTGCTTGCAAAAATTCTTAAAAGGCACGGTTTAAATCTGGTTGGTGGAGGAACTGAAAACCATTTGATCTTACTAAACCTTGTTAAGTCAAATGGAGCAGGTTCCGGAATTTTGGTACAAGATGCTTTAGGAGTTGCTGGAATTACCGTAAATAAAAACACAATTCCAGGAGAGCCCTTCTCCCCATTTTATCCTTCTGGAATTAGATTGGGTTCTCCGGCTTTAACTTCAAGAGGTATGAAGGAGCGTGAGATGGAAAAAATTGCCGAGTGGCTTGTTGCCTGTGCTGGGGAAGTTTCAAGTTCCAGGCTTCCGCTTGAAAAAGAAGAAAGAATTAAATTCTTAAAAGAGTTTAGGAAAAATATTGAAAAGAACAATAATCTTAAAGCAATTGAGAAGGATGTTACTAACCTTTGCAAAAAGTTTCCCGTGCCGGGAATTAACTAGTGTCTTTGATCAAAGTCGTATTTTTGTTATGTTGAATTTACTCTTTTCCTTTTTCTTCAAATTTCTGGAGTATTTCAAAAGCTGTAATTAGCTTTAGTGGTTCTTGACCTACTAGCCACATACTACCTATTTGCTTCCATGCTTTAGATGCAGCAACTGAACCCTCTGGAAGGTCTGATAACTTTACTTTAAAACCGAACCTTTGCATGAAGTCCTCCCATTCCTTTCTAGTTTTTGAAGGGTTATTTAGAGCATCTAGAGTTTTGCTATGATTAATCGCTCTTATGGGAAGCTCACGTTCTTTCCCAATTTCAACAGAATAGATTCTACCGTCATCTTCAATTCGGCTAAGCGTGCCTATCACTGGGTTTCCGTCTGGTCCCAATGCAATCACCTCATCTCCAATATTGATTTTAGGTCTAATAGGTCTGGAAATTTCTAGAGGCTCTGGTTTTGCCGTTGCTATAGGTTCAGGAGTATCAAAACTTATTCCGGCTTTTTCCATTAGTAATTGCCTCTCATATAAGACTTTAAGGACTATTGTGATATTACCGCCAAGAGTTGCTCGCGTGGTTGCAGTCATAACGTTTGAGGCAGAAAGTGTGACGGGTTCCATTGTTTCCAAGTCCATTTCAGGTAGAGAGTTAAGTGCGTTGGAGGACCAACCACATTTTTGGAAAAGTGTTTTCCACTCCGCAACTGGTTTACAGGGGTAATTTAGAGCTTGTACTGTTGGGTCTTCTAAATTGACCGCTCTTTCACTTCCTGGGATTGTTTCACCAGGTTTAGCCTCAACAAATACATTGACTGAAGTTTGTGGAGTCCAAACCTTGGCAATATTATCCTCATTTATTTCTGTTATTCTACAAACTCTTACCTTACCCTCTTTTTCATAAAGCATTAATTGCCCAACCTCAAATTCATTGTTTGTAAGCTTTTCGGCAGATTCTAAGCCTTGTACTGGGTCCTCAAATGGGAATTTGTTTATAGTCATGGTTCTTACTTGATTCTCGCAGTTTTAAACAATCTTTTCAACAGAGGGAAGTTATATGCTATCAAGTTTCAATACTGTGTAAAAACTACTTTGTATGGGGTATTGATTAATACTTAAAGAATAAGGCATGATCCTTTAACACATCTTGCAATGGTAAGAATCATGCCTAGTTTCAAAGTTGCGTCAAACTAGGGGAAATCTACGGTTACGGTGTGCCCATGTGTTTGTGATTCAACATTGGTAACTAAAAAAGTACCACCTAGCAAACGCCTTGAGTTTGCTACAGGGATAGGAGTAACAACGCTCTCAACAGGCTCAGCACTATTAGGAACCTGAATTTGCCCCCCTATCTTGGGAACAAAAAGGGCATTTTTTATTAGCACCCTCCCATCCAGACGATTTGGTCCGGTGATAAGTAAGTCCATTTTTTAAACCTCCTTTCTTCAAGTTTTCATGTTATTTAATATTATTTTTGGGTAGTTGGCAAACATGATGGGATATTTAGAATCTAGTTGATGGTTAAGCTTTTTGTAAACCATACGCTTTGAGTGTGTTTTTAAGAAGGCAAGCTATTGTTACAGGCCCAACACCTCCCGGTACAGGAGTGATGTGAGAAGCCCTACTGACAGCAGAATCAAAAGCAACCTCACCTTTTGGAGATCCGCAATCTATCACAAATGCCCCTTCTTTGATGTGGTTTTTGGTAATTAGCTTCTCCCTGCCAGTTGAGCTTATCAAGATATCAGCAGTTTTAGTTATGCTTTGTAAGTTTTGTGTTTTTGAGTGGCAGAGTGTGACTGTGCAGTCTTTTGCCAAAAGCAGCGCAAATAGCGGTTTTCCAACTATTAATGACCTGCCTACAATTACAGCGTGTTTTCCAACCAGGTCTGCCTCCAGGAATTTTAAGATTGAATAACACGCAACAGCAGTGGCAGAAACCAGAATGTCCCTTCTGTTATGAAGTAGTCCTCCAAGATTGTAAGAGGTCATCCCGTCAACATCTTTTTTAGGATCTATGTATTCAGTTAAGTTTGTTAAATTAAGGTGCTTAGCTATAGGAGTTTGAATAAAAAATCCGGTTATAACTTGTGTGTCATTAAATTTATTGATTTGATCTAAAACTTCTGCTTCTTGCACAGTTTCACTGAACTCTTTTAACTCTACCTTTATGCCGCATTCATTGGCTCTTTTAATTTTGTTTCTTATATAAATATCTGTTGCTTGGTCGTTTGAAATTTTGATTATTCCAAGAGTTAGTTCAAGTTTCTTTTGAGTAATCTCCTCTTTAATTTCTTCCAATATTCTCTTTGCTATCTCTTTTCCATTTACTATTTGAGCTGTCATAAGTCCCTTGTGTTGTCCCTTATTTTGGTAGCGTTAACGCGCGGTTTTTAAACTCACTGCCTGTTTCTGCTACTCATACCTTAAAGCTTCTATGGGTGAAAGTTTGCTGGCTCTTATAGCAGGAGCAATTCCAAATACTATACCTATTATGGCAGACACTCCAAAAGAAAGAACCACAAAAACATAATTAACTTCTGTAGCAATAAATCTATCTAATAAAAATGACGATCCTATTCCAATCACTACTCCAGCAAAACCTCCAAGCAGACTTAAGACAATAGCTTCAACCAAAAATTGCAGAAGAATGTCTCTTCTTCTTGCTCCCAGGGCTTTTCTAAGTCCTATTTCTCTGGTTCTTTCCGTAACGGAAACAAGCATTATATTCATAATTCCTACCCCTCCCACAAGCATTGAGATTGCTGCTATACCACCAAGTCCTAGCGATAATACCCCAAGAATTCTTCCAACCAATTGAAGAGTGTCCTCCTGTGTTGATACAGTAAAGTCATCTTCTTTCATTTCAGTAAGCAACACTTTTTTAACTGCCTCTTTTGCAAGTTTTATATCCCTTTCAGGCACAACCTTAATAAAAAACCAGTTTGGTCTGTCTAGGCCAAGTAGTGATCTTGATGGTGCTAAAGGCAGGAGTGCAACATTATCCTGATCTCTTCCAAAAATGCTCCCTCTCTCTTTTTGCACGCCGATTACTTTAAACCGTCTGTCTTTTATGATTAATTCTTTGCCAAGTGGGTTTGAGTTTGCAAAGAGTTTATCTCTTACAGTTTTACCAATTACAACAACGTTGGCGGATTCTGATTTTGTGAAAGGGCGCCCTTCAATCACGCTTATGTTAAGAGCCTTGAAATATGTTCCCGACACACCATAAATAGTACTATCAGCAATGTCTTTGTTTTTGTATCTCAAAGTTCCCACGCTTTGTATGGTAGCAACCACATTTTCAATCTCCGGTACTTTTTCTAAAATTAACTTTTCAAATCTAAACTCCATTTTGTTTGCCACAACACCTCCCGGTCCGCGTCCACCTTCCGGAGAACCCGGAAAAACAACAAGTAAATTAGCCCCAAAACTATTTAGTTCTTCTCTTATGGTTTTTCCAAGTCCGGATACAATAGAAACTAGAAGTATTACGGAAGCAACTCCTATTATTATGCCGAGCATGGTTAAAGCGGATCTTGCCTTGTTTACTTTTATTGCCCGCATAGAGATTTTAAGAGTCTCTGCAAAATTCATTTTGTATCCTCTACAATTTTACCATCACTTATTCTGATTTTTCTTTTTGCGGTATTTGCTACTTCCTGATCATGAGTGACAATTATTACTGTTTTTCCCTCATTGTTTAGATTTGCTAAAAGGTCGAGTATTTCTTTGCCTGATCTAGTATCCAAATTTCCGGTTGGCTCGTCTGCAAGTATAATTTGTGGTTCATTCATCAAAGACCTTGCAATTGCCACTCTTTGCTGTTGTCCCCCTGATAATTGGGAAGGTTTATTATTTGCTCTGTCTGACAGCCCCACCTTTGTAAGCAGGTCTATGGCCCTTTCTTCAACACGAGTTTTATTGTTGCTGTAAAGGGAAGGAAGCTTAACATTCTCAAAAGCTGATGTTTTTGGTAGTAAATTAAACGCCTGAAAAATAAATCCTATCTTTTCATTCCTTATTTTTGCAAGGTTTTTATCTTTAAATTTGGTGACATCATTTCCTTCAAATAAATACAACCCGTCTGTTGGCGAATCCAAAAGTCCTATAATATGCATTAGAGTAGATTTTCCGGAGCCGGAAGTGCCAATTAGTGCAATAAACTCTCCTGTTTGAATTTCAAGGCTAATTGAGTCAATGGCTTTAATTTCAACCCCATCCATTTTGTAAACTTTTGAAATGTTGTCAAGCTTAATTAACATAAGAGTCTAGGAATAATTGAGATTTTACTTAACTTTATCTCCTTCTTTTAGATTTTCCGCTCTAATAACCTGCTCTCCTTCACTTAATCCCTCAGGAATTTCAACAAAGTCCTCAGTTTCAAAACCCACTTTGACACGCTTTTTTTGGGTTTTGTTTCCGCTTTGTACAAAAACAAAAGTTCCTTTATCATCCTCCTCCGTGTATTCAAAGGGTATTGTCAGCACATTTTCTTTAGTAGCCACTTTTATTTTAGCCTCACCATTTAACCCTTCAATTAAAGCCATGTCATCCTTACTAATTTCAAGTTCTACTTTAACTGCGGTTGAGCCTGCATCTGTGGTGATGGTTTTTGCCTCAACTAAAGAAATCGAGCCTTTGATTTCTTCATCTTGATAACTATCAAGTTTTATCACACATTCCTGTCCAGGCTTTAAATACACAATGTCTGTTTCATCTACCTCTGAAACAAAACTAAGAGTATCCTTATTTGCAATGGAAAAAAGCTTTTGTCCATTAGTTACTTGCTGCCCCTCATTTATGTTATTAAGAATCAGTGTTCCCGAGACTTTTGCTTTTAGAGTGGTGTTGGCATAGTTTTTGCTGGCTGCCAAAAAGTCGGAATATTTTGACTGTTCCTCTTTTTCAAAAAAGCCTTTTTTATTATTAAGTTCTCTTTGATCTGCCAAAGCTGACTGGTAATTTGCTTCCGCGGTTTTAAAAGCCTCTTTGTTAGTGTTGTTCTTATTTCCCATATACTCCTCCATAGCATTATCTCTGATCTCTTTTTTGGCTTTCACATTTGCTTTTGCATATTCATAGTCTGCAAAGCTTGTCTGCAGAGTGGCTTTTGCACTCAGGTAATCCGACCAAGCAGAATCAAGGGAGGCTTTGAGGGAGAATTTGTCATACTCCATGATGGTGTCTCCTTCCATCACGTTGCTTCCGTTTTTGAAATAGATTTTTGAAACATTTGCAGCTAATTGTGAGTAGGAAGTGGCCTGTGCTGTAACTGCTGTTTCCCCTGAGGCGCTCACATATTTAATAATTGTCCTTTTTTCTACTTTTGACCTGGTTACTGGTGCTTCCTTGGTCCCGTTTTTTAAAAGAAGTAAAGAGATTACAGCTGCCATAAGCAGTAAAACTGCGGTCCTCTTTTTGTGCCTTTTTACATATTCTGCAAGTTTCATAGTATTTTGCCAGCTTAGAGTATAGCCTTTTAGGCACCCTCTGTGAAATAGCTTTTGGTTCCAATGTTACAGAAATTGAGACTAGACAAATACTATAAGTTATAGTACAATGACTCCATCTTTTGGCAACCTGCCAAAGAAGAGAGTAGACCCGCGCACCGGTTTTATTCTCGGTCATCCAATAAAAGTCCACTATCCTAGGCAAGTGGATACTGTATTGGAATGGCTTGGTACCAGATTTGGTAGGTCTTGGCCCGGAGAACTTCCTTCTCCTATTCTAGGGAAAGAGGGGGAGTTCAACGGGTAAAAGGGTTTCAAGTCCATCGTGAACACTGCGGTAGCGATGGCAAATAGGATTGACCGAGAGCCTTTACCAGAAAGGCTAAGTCAACCTATAAATCCCAAAGATAGGCAATGCCGGCTGAGAAGTCAATTTTGATTCTCCCGACTTTGCCGATGCCTTTTAGGCGTCTTTGGGTCTCTTGTTGGCGCCGCTTTAAGATCTGTTTTTAATACAGATTGCTTTGCGCTAATTTGAGCAAGTCCTTTTAAGGAGCCTGTTTTGCATATATTGCACGGGCTCCTTTTGTGTTTATAAGCTTTTACATTTGAGTTGACTTAAAACTTTATATAGACTAATATCGATACGTGTCATTGAGATCCGCATGCTCTGAATGCTTTAGGATTTTAAGCGTTCCTACAAGAATGAAAATTTATGAACACCTTGGAAAGGCTACTAAATCCAATGTTACTGAGCTTGTTGGCATTGTTAAGCTAAAGCAGCCAACAGTTTCATATCACCTTAAAGAGATGGAAGGGGCCGGTTTAGTGCAGTCTCAAAGATCCGGGAAAGAAGTGTTTTACAAGATTTCAGGCAAATGTCCCTATGACAACATTGAATGCGTTTTAAAGTGAGTATGCTTGAAATAAAAGACTTAAATGTAAGTATAGAAGACAAAGAAATAATCAAAGGTCTAAGTCTTGTGGTAAACAAAGGGGAAATCCACGCCCTCATGGGACCAAATGGTTCTGGTAAATCAACTCTTGCTCAGACTCTTATGGGGCACCCAAAATATGAAGTAACATCAGGTCAGGTGCTATTTAATGGTAAAAATTTGTTAGAGCTTGATACAACTGATAGAGCAAAAGAAGGGTTGTTTTTAGCCTTCCAATACCCAAGTGAAATTACAGGAGTCACAATCTCAAACTTTTTAAGGCTTGTTTATAACAATAAACTAAAAGCTCAAGGTGAAAAAGAATTTACACCAATTCAATTCAGAAAAATATTAAAGGAGAAAATGGAGATCTTAAAAATGGATGAAGCTTTTGCAGGTCGTTATTTGAATGAAGGTTTTTCAGGGGGAGAGAAAAAGCGAATGGAAATTTTGCAGATGTTTGTTTTTGAACCAAAGCTTGCAATTTTGGATGAAACTGACTCAGGGCTTGATATTGATGCTTTAAAAATAGTGTCGGAGGGGGTTAAGGCCATGCATGTCAAAAACAATATGGCAATTTTAATAATTACTCATTACACAAGAATCCTTTCTCACATAAACCCTGATTTTGTACACGTTATGAAGGATGGGAAAATAATTCGGGAAGGTGGGCATGAACTTGCAGAAGAGTTAGAAAAAAATGGTTATGTAGGTCTTGAAGAATAACCCCAAAATATGTCAGAAGAAATTAACACTAAAAACCCTCATAGTTATTCAGATACAAAGAAGCAAAATGTGATTGATGATACCTATAAACTGGGGTTTCATGATGATATTAACTATTCATTTAAAGCTCCTAAAGGCTTGACTAGAGAGCTTGTTGCGCAAATTTCAGAAATGAAAGGTGAACCAACGTTTATGCGGAATTTCCGCTTGCGGTCCTATGATACTTTCTTGCAAAAAAATATGCCAATGTGGATGGCCTCTGAAAAAGACATTAATGCTATCAAGTTTGATGAAATTTATTATTATTTAACGCCTACTGATAAAGTTGAGAACAATTGGGCGGATGTCCCTGATAGCATCAAAAAGACTTTTGATAGAATAGGTGTTCCGCAAGCCGAGCGTGAATTTTTAGGTGGGGTTAAGTCTCAGTATGATTCTACGGTTGTGTATGGGTCTCTCATTAAAGAGCTTGAGGATCAGGGAGTGGTTTTCTTAGGAACAGATGAGGCTCTAAAGAAATTTCCTGAAATCTTTAAAGAGTATTTTGGAACAATTGTCCCTGCAGCGGACAACAAGTTTGCAGCTTTAAATAGTGCCGTATGGAGTGGGGGTTCTTTTGTATATATTCCCAAAGGCGTTAGAGTTGACAGACCTTTACAAGCCTACTTTAGAATCAACGCTGCAAATGCTGGACAGTTTGAAAGAACGCTAATAATTGCGGAAGAGGATAGTTTTGTACATTATGTGGAGGGATGTTCAGCCCCTTCGTTTTCTTCCGGTTCTTTACATTCGGCTGTTGTTGAAATTATTGTAAAAAAGGGAGCCAGGGTTAGATACACTACCATTCAGAACTGGTATAAAAATGTTTTTAACTTAGTAACCAAAAGAGCGGTTGCACATGAAAACGCAACTATGGAATGGGTTGATGGAAACATTGGATCGCGCTTGACCGTTAAGTTTCCTTCGGTTTATCTTGTTGGTCCGGGAGCAAAGGGAGAAATTCTATCAATTGCCTATGCAGCTGAAGGACAGCATCAGCATGCAGGAGGAAAAGTAATTCACGCGGCTCCAAACACATCTTCCCGTATAACCTCCAAATCCATTAGCGCCAGGGGAGGAAGAGCTTCGTATAGAGGTTTGGTTGAAGTTAAAAAAGGGTGTGAAAACTCCAGGTCTAGAGTTGAATGTGATGCCCTTTTGCTTGATGAAACATCCAGAACAGATACGTATCCTGTAATGAAAATCAACGAATCAAATGTAAACATTGAACATGAAGCAACAGTTAGCAAAGTTGGGGAGGAACAATTGTTTTATCTAATGTCTCGCGGTTTATCCAAAGCAGAAGCTATGAATTTGGTTGTTTCAGGCTTTATTGAGCCAATAGTTAAGGAACTTCCTTTAGAATATGCAGTCGAACTCAATAAACTTATTGAACTTGAAATGGAAGGCAGCGTTGGTTAGCTAACCAAACAATTGATATGCGCAAGGTAATCAAAGCAGACGGAAAACATGAAATAATTACCATCTCAACGGAAGGGTTAACTCAAGTCATACTTGAGCTCCCAAAAAAAAACTCTTCAAAAAAGCTTGATGTTGTTTTGTCCAAAGAGGGGGCAGATGTAGAAATTCTTGGTGCTTATATTCTTGACGGCAACAATACATTGGAGCTTGTTATTAACGCAATTCACAAAGTTCCCAACACAAAATGTCTAACCCAAATTCGGGGTGTGCTGAAAGACTCCTCATATTCAAGTTTCAAGGGAATGATTAAAATTGAAAAGAACGCACAACAAACAAATTCATACCTTGATGATGACGTTTTAATTTTGGGAAAGAACGCAAGAAACGAGTCAGAGCCAACGCTTGAAATTGAAGCCGACAACGTAAAGGCCACACACGGTGCAACAACCGGCAGAATTTCAGAAGAACAGGTTTTTTATCTTACAAGCAGAGGATTAACAAAAGAACAAGCAGAAGAATTAATAGTAAAAGGATTTTTAGAACCGGTTTTAGCTAAAATAAGAGAGAGCCAAATAAGTGTAGTAGCATAAGCTTATGTCTAATTTTATTAAAATAGCAAACAAAAAGGACATTAAAGCTAATTCAATGAAGACTTTTGTTGTAAATGGCCAAAAGCTTTTAGTTGCAAATCTTAATGGTTCTTTTTACGCAATTAGCAATATCTGTACCCATGAGGAAGGTGTTTTATCTGAGGGCCAGTTGGTAAACGATTGTTGTGTGGAATGTCCTCTGCATGGTGCCAGTTTTGATCTTAAAACCGGAGCAGTTAAGGCTCTTCCCGCCACAGAAGCTGTTAAAACATATGAGGTTAGAGTAGATGGGGAAGATCTGTTGATCCCTTGCTGATTAATTGGGGTTATTTCTTACCGCTATACATGATCTCCCAAAGAATTTTATCTGGAGATTCAAACATAACCTGATAATATGTGGTCTGGTCAGAACCGAATTCTGGGCGATGTCGTGGTGTATCAAACAACAAAGATACACCCTTGTTTTTTAAATGGTAAACCGCTTTATCTACACTTGCTACCGAGTCTGTTCCAATGCCGATGTGGTTTACACCGACACTATTGTAGTTATTTTGATTTTCAGCTGTTCTTGGAAGAAACCATAAACTGCCTGTGGAACCACTTTCAAACCCCAAAATGTTTTCTGCCTCTACAATAATAGTCCAACCTAATTCCTTGAGCAGATCTTTATAAAAACTGATGTTTTTATAATCAATGTTTATTTGAATATGATTTAAATTTGATTTCATAACAGCACAATTTTAACACGGGGGAGGCGACTATTAAAATGATGTGTTTAATAACAGTCTTCTCAATAGTTGTTCATCTTGTTCGTTTTTAGAAAACTTCAGTTAGTTTAATAGTTTTACCAAAAAGACGTATAATCTTACGTGATGCTAACTTCCGAACAGACAATTAAAGACTTTCCTATTTTATCCCGTAAGATTAACGGAAAGAGGCTTGTGTATCTTGATAACGCTGCTACAACACAAAAGCCTACACGGGTACTAGAAGCTATAGAAACGTATTACAGACAGCATAATGCAAATGTGCATAGAGGTATTCATACACTTTCTGAAGAGGCTACAAAGATGTATGAGGAGGCTCGTGTCACACTGCAAAAGTTTATAAACGCCCGCCATCCTGAAGAGATAATTTTTACAAGGGGCACAACTGATAGCTTAAATTTTGTTGCTCGAACTTATGCAGAAGAGAAACTGAAGATTGCTGATACCATTCTATTTTCTGAACTTGAACACCACAGTAATCTGGTTCCCTGGCAAATTGCTGCCAAAAAAACAGGAGCAAAAATTGA
Organism: Patescibacteria group bacterium; assembly: GCA_038064575.1. Classification (GTDB taxonomy): domain Bacteria; phylum Patescibacteriota; class WWE3; order UBA101185; family 2-01-FULL-41-18; genus JBBTST01. The sequence continues at coordinate 51,024 of JBBTST010000012.1, read as the reverse complement.
AGTTTTGAAAATAGATAATGAGGGTTTTGTGGATGTTTCGTTAAAGGAGTGCAAAGAGCAGAATATAAAGCTAATAGCCATCTCTCATGCCTCAAACGTTTTTGGCACCATTCAAAATATTAAGGAAATTTCAAAGTGGGCTCATGAGAGAGGTGCTTTACTTGTGGTAGATGGTGCACAGGCTGTCCCACATATCAAGGTAGATGTGCAAAGCTTGGGATGTGATTTTTATGCTTTCTCAGGGCACAAGATGCTAGGCCCTATGGGCATTGGTGTTTTGTATATAAAAAAAGAACTTCAAGAAAGCCTTGCTCCCTATCAGTATGGTGGAGGAATGATCAGGGAGGTTGGTTTAGAAACAGCAACCTGGGACCTTTCGCCTTCTAAGTTTGAGGCTGGCACGCCAAACGTTGAGGGGGCAATAGGTCTTGCAGCTGCTTGCTCTTATCTGAACCAACAAGGCATAGAAAATGTAAGAAAACACGAGCTTGAACTTTTGGAGTATTTATCAGAAGAATTTGCAAAAGATAAAGAAGTTATAGTGTATGGCCCTAAAGAATCCGGCAAGAGAACAGGGGTTATTGCTTTCAATGTATCAAACATACATCCTCACGATCTTGCTTCTGTCTTAGATACGGAAGGTGTTGCCATAAGAAGCGGACATCACTGTACAATGCCCCTTCACAAAAAGCTTGGAGTTCCCGCTACGGCAAGAGTAAGCTTTCATATTTATAACACTAAAGATGATATAGACATTTTGCTAAAAGGAATGGAAAAAGCAAGAAAAGTTTTGTTATGACAGACACTTTATACAGAGAAGAGTTAATGGAACACTACAAACATCCGCAAAACTGGGGGAGGCTTACAAACAAGTCCGGATCTGTGAGCGAAGTTAATCCTTTGTGTGGAGATGAAATAACGGTTGATGTTTTGGTTGAGGAAGATGTGCTAAAAGACATATCTTTCACCGCACATGGCTGTGCCATAAGTATTGCCTCGGCCTCAATTTTTTTTGACAAAGTTAAAGGAAAAAAACTAGAAGATATTAAAAGCCTCCAAAAAAAAGATTTACTTGATCAAATAAATCCTAATCTTACTCTTTCAAGGATCAAATGCGCAACGCTTGGTTTCAATGCGCTAAGTAGACTTATGCTAGAGATAGAAGCACGAGGTACTCCAAAAGAAAAGGGTTTTTATGTCTGATAAGCTTATAAAAAAACCAGAAACAAAAATATCTAAAACAGATAATCTTGGTGAGGTTGTATTCAAATACCCACAGCTTGCAGAGGTTTTGCTAGATTTTGGGCTTCATTGTGTGGGCTGCTTTGCCAATTCCTTTGATACCATAGAGATGGGAGCAAAAGTTCATGGTATGACAGATGAAGAAATAGACGAGATGCTTGCAAGGCTTAATGAGGTTATGCACTCCGGAGAGTAGCGCTAACTAACAAAATCAGGGCTTCAAAAACTATTTTGAATCGGGTAGAATCGTTTGCGAAAGGTATAGAAAATTTATGACAGATGCAAAAAAGAAAATAGCCAAGGTTGTAGTTAATCGGGATCTTTGTATTGGTGCCGGGACCTGTGTTGTGGTAGCCGGAAAAACATTTGAATTAGACGGTGAAAATAAAGCTATTATTACTGATATGCATGGAGATGCTGATGAGTCCATAATGATAGCTGCTCAATCTTGTCCAACACAAGCAATAGAGCTTTTTGATGAGTTTGGGGAAAAGATCACTCAGTGAGGAAAATTGAAATCTTCCACATTTTTCAAGGCAGTAAAACTTTATTTTTGGTTTAAGGTATGAAAAGTTACGATTATTTGATTATAGGTGGTGGAGTTTCTGGGGTTACAGCGGCCGAAACTCTTAGAGAAAATGATGAGCAGGCAACAATTGCAATAGTAGATGCTGAAGCAAATACTCTCTATTCGCGTGTTCAGATTCCCCACTATATCAAGGGAGTAAAAGAAAGAAGTCAAATCTTCTTACGTTCTTCAAAAGATTATGATGATAAAAAAATAGACCTTTTACTGAAAAAGGCTGCCATAAGTGTTGACACGGAACAAAAAATTATAAAAACAAATGATGCTTCCGAATTTACTTATAAAAAACTTCTGTTAACTACCGGAGGCACTCCAAAAAAACTAAACAAACATAAAAACGAACTTTATATGCATACAATAGAAGATGCTGATGCCTTAAAAGCTGTTCTTACTGCTCCCACACTACCTGAAAGAGGAATAGTAATTGGAAGCGGTTTTATTGCCACTGAGCTGGTTGAAGCCTTTAAGCATTATGGGCTTGAAACTCACTTATGCGTTGCGGAAAAAGGCTTTTGGGCTAACTTTTTAAGCCCGGAGGTCTCTTCTATGATCACAAAACTTTTATCTGAGTCAGGAGTAATAGTTCATTATGGTGATAGGGATTTGCTCTCTCTTGATATTGACTCCTCCAACTCTGTGACAGGAGTTGGTATAGGACTGGATGTTTCAGAGACTATATTTTCCCAAGCTGGAGTAAAATTTGACGGAGGTCTTGTGACAGACGAATTTTTGAAAACTAATGTTACAGATGTGTTTGCATCAGGAGACGTTGTAAAGTTTTTCAGTAAGAAACTCAACCGTCAAGTCAAGTATGGAAACTGGAGTAACGCTTTAGTTTCAGGTAGATTTGCAGCTTTAAATATGCTTGGGTTGGACACTTCCTATGACCAACTGTCCTCCTATTCAACCTCTGCAAGGGGTGTAAGCATTGTCTTTTTGGGCTTTTCAGGAATGGATGAGAAAACCATTACTAAGACCAAAGTTTTGTCCAATAGAGAAGCCATTCAATTTTTTATAAGGGAGGGGAAGTTGGATGGTTGTATTCTTATCAATAGAGCTTTGGATAGGAAGGAATACTCAGAGATTATTGAAGCAAGACGGGATTTTAACGGGTGATTTTGAGCTTCTTTTCCAATTTAAATTTATCTTTAGGTCCTTTCAGTTTTATTAATTTTCATAGTATACTGAGGTTGGATGTCTTATCAGATAACCTCCACAAACTTTAGAGTAAGTCCGCGGACCTCTGATCTAATCCATGAAAAACTCAAAAAAATTGAGAAACATCTTGTAGATGTAAGCGAAGAGCTTAAAGATTTACGGATTGTAGTTAATAAAGCGCCGGGTTTTGGCTATTTGATAAAACTTGAACTTTGGATTCCCGGGGCGGCTTTTGTGGCAAAAGAGGGAGGTTTTAGTCTGGAGGGTGTTGTGGATGAAGCCGTAGGAGAACTGGTACGACAGATTGATAAGCACAAAGGCAGAGCCTACTCAAAAGATAAAAGGCTTCTGCGTGAATTCAAAAATTTTGTTTTCTATTCAAGACATTTAAAAGATTTGTAACTTTAAATAAGCGCGAAATATCTTAGGAGACATTCCGCGCTTCATTTACTAGATTGGATTTAGGTTATCAAAATACACGTAAGTTACTCTGACTCTGAGGCCTACTATGACTTCACCATCCCCGGCATTGTCAGGAAGCTCCGTCACAACAACTATTGCTTGATCTTTGGTTGATTGTATAACCTTAACAATAGTTCCTGAAGGCAACGAAAGATTTGCAGGAGCAAACCTTTTCAAATGCCATGCATTACAAGCTTCCTTTCCAACTCTCAGCTCAGCTCCCGTTTGCAAAACAATTCCATAAGCCATTCGTACATCTCCTTTTTACTGGCAGTTTATACCCTGAGTCTTTTATAAGCAAAGGTGTCGTTGAAAGGAACCATTGGCTGCCCTATAATGCCGTAAGTTTTGTATTGTTTTGGGGCGAGTAGCTCAGTGGTAGAGCGCCACTCTTATAAAGTGGATGTCGATGGTCCGATCCCATCCTCGCCCACCAGAGAATAAGGATTTTACTTAGCGGGTCTTTTTCTTAAGAAGAGGCTTGCTATCCAGGAGATTCCCAAGATTGTACCTAATGCCAGTATGGGGGAAGCAAGTACAATTCTTATATAGCTTATGCTATAAATAGCATTCGTCTCCACTGGAATCAGGTTTGAAGCTTGATTGGGAATAAAAATTTTTAGCACTAAGCTTGTAATCCAGATCAATGCAAGTATCCCCATGGTTATTCCCACTTGTCTAAAAACAACTTTCCACCTGGCTGTACTGCTTTTTTCTCTAAATGTATATATAAGTTCTATAAAGGGCATAAGCAGGCCGCTAAGTATATAGAATATGCCTCCCAAACCTGTTGTGGGTAACCCTACATTCATATTTAGTGCCCTTTCTGATAAACAGTTAATCTCTTTCTTAAAATCACTTCGCTGAAAACGGCTTCAAGAACAAACAGACAGTTTACTGTTCTAAGCACAAAAAAAGACGGAATGCTAGATAGTGTTAAAGCAAGCTCCTTTCTCTCGAAACCTTTAATTATTGGAGGCACCATAACAGCAGGGAGGTCTATGATGTAACCTAGAAGAAAGATAGGATTTCTAAAAATGATGGCCAATAGTGGAATAAGCAATAAATATGCCATAGATGCTACAACGGCATCCCATACCCCAATGGTAATCATTGATCTTAGGACCGGTAAATGGGAAGTGTCCCTAGAATGAAGCATTACATTTTGGATAAAACCATGCGACCATCTTTTAAGTTGTTTCTTCATAAAATCAAAATTCTCCGGCTCTATAGGGTAACACACCGCTCCCGGAACAAATCTTACCTTGTATCCTTTTGCATAAAAACTCCAGGTCAAGTCCATATCTTCCGCCATGGTCCTGGTACTCCAGCCTCCCTGCTCTTTAAGATTACTTGTTCTGTATACAGAGAAACACCCTGAAGAGATTAATGGTTTCTCATAATAATCCTGAATAGGTTTATAAAAAGTGAATGCAAACAGATATTCTATATATCTTCCCCTCTCCCACAAAGTATTTTTGTATCTTGGTATGACAGACCCGCAAGCAGCTGCAACTTCCTCATCCTCTAAAACAACTATGAGTTTTTCTATAGCATCAGGAGCTAGTATAGTGTCTGCATCAATTGCCATTGAAAACTTTGTGTCAACCTGCTGCAGTGCAAAGTTCTGTGCTCCCGCTTTGGTCCCGGTATTTTTTGGAGGTCTTAGAACACTGACTCCAAGTGATTTGGCAAGTTCGCCTGTTTCATCAGATGAAAAATCGTCCACAACAATTATTTCCCTTGGCGGAGTTGTTTGGTTTTGAATGCTTCTGATAGTATCCTCAATGGACGCCGCTTCATTATAAGCCGGGATTATTACCGTCAGATTTTCAGCCATTTCTTTTGAAGTCATAATTTAACTTTTTATATTGAATTAATACCAAACCTAAAGCTGTTATGGAAGCTGCAAAAGCTGAATGGATAAGGGAGAAGTGCCTTTTACAACCGGATTGTATTGTTTTTATACGTGCTATCATAAATTTATGTATCAGGATAGAACAGTTGTTATAGACTTTCAACAATGCCTAACTACTTCAGAAAAAATTTATATACCAACCGGAAACTTTGCTTATGAAATAGCGGGATTTGAAGGAGAAAGGTGCGTTTTAAGATTTGGTGGAAAGGTCCAAGATTACACGCTTAATGAATCACTGACTACAACATGCAAAATTCCTATAGGGCTTGGTCCTCAAGAGTTTAAAGTTAAGGAGTATGGAATAGATTTTTCCTCTATCTTTTTGTATTGCAAGGAGCCCTCCAAACCTTTTCAACCTAATTACACTTCTTTGATCCTTTTTGGGATTGTGTCCTTTTTAGCACTAGTAGTTTTGGTAACTGTTCTCATTAGTATTAGGATTAAAAAGAGTAGGAGTCTGACAGCTGATAAATAGATGGGATTGCATCTCTAAAAACCCTTTCATTTTTCTTGATTTTATATGTTGGATAACAGATTAATATAAATTTGTCGAAAGGAGTTTGTGTTTGCTTTCTTAAAGCTCGCTAAGCTCTGCTTTTTCTTCACCGTTTCTCTCAACATATTCCAGATACTTTTCAGTAGTTGAAATTCTTTTATGTCCGGCAATTTTTGACAGTAACACAATGCTAGCACCCTCTTTTAAATGGTGGGCTACAAAAGTATGCCTTAGGTCATTGACTTTAGCATTTTCTATACCGGCAAGTTTGAAATATCTATCAATGGTTGCCCTAATATTTCTTATAAGGAGGGGATTTCCGCTTTTTGTGATAAAAAGATGTTCGTTGTTAACGTCGCCTCTGATTTCAAGATAATCTTTAATAGCCTTTTGAGCTGCCGTATTAAGGGGGACTTGTCTGGTTGGATGTGTTCCAAGAAACGGAACCTTTAAAACTCCGTCTTCTCCAAAGGTGGCGTCAGTTATTTTAAGTTTTGCAAGTTCTCCAATTCTGATACCTGTTTGAAGGAGAAGCTCAACAATTGCCAAGGTTCTCTTGTCATTTTTGCAAGCGTCTCTTAAGGCTCTATATTCCACTTTTGAAAGGATTCTTGGAGCTTTAGGGTCAACCTTAGGGTGTGCCAGATCTTGCGCAGGATCATTTTCAACATGCCCTTCTACTTTTAGATACTTAAAAAAGGTTTTGGTTGAATTTGTCTTTCTGGAAATGGTTTTAGGGGTAAGGTTTTCTCCGGTTAACTTTTTCATGTACTCTTTGAGATCCTCAAGGATTACTTCGTGAACCAGGTCTCTGCCTTTCTTTAAAAGGTAGTCAGAAAGCTGTTCAACATCTTTGCTGTAGGCTATAATTGTTGCATCAGAGCGGTTATTCTTTTTTAAGTGTTCAACAAAGCTCTTGTGGGCCGTTTTTAGCGGGATCATAATCTTTCCTATAGTTGAATCAATTTACTTCTATGGGTTAGGTTATCATTTTGTTAGAACGCTGTCAATTCTAATAACTATAGGGTTTAAAAAGACTTAAGATGTTTGATTTTCTGTTAAAATTCAAGGTTGTTGTAGTGTTGGGTCTGGTGGCTTTGTCAACCTATAATATTATTAAGACTACAGGTGAAGTGTATAAGAGTAGTAAAAGAACTGATGAGCTCAAAGTGGCATTTGACCAGGCTAAAACTCAGAATGATGCTCTAAAGAAAGATTTGGAGTACAAGAACTCCGTGAATTTTATTGAGAGTGAAGCTAGAAATAAGCTAAACATGGTAAAACCGGGTGAGAAAATTGTTATTCCGTCAGAAGTTTTGGGAGTGGAAAATTCCGGGGAGCAGAACGCCTTTGACTTAAAGTTTTTGACAACAATTACCCAGGAGCCAAACTACAAGAAGTGGTTGAGGCTTTTTTTGACAAGGTAAGCTTGTTCTGCTACCATTCAGTCGGTTTTATACGGGGCTTAAAGGTCCGTTTTGGTTCTAAACTTATAACGCGGGGTGGAGGAATGGCACCTCACCAGGCTCATAATCTGGGGGTCCGGGTTCGAATCCCGGCCCCGCAACCAATAAACCTTAGACTTCACTGTTTCCTCAATTTTTTCTTTAAAGTTGGTACATGCAAATGAAGAACATTTAGCTTTTTGGTAACGGCGATGGCAGCCCTCTTTTATAGGTTTGATGCTGTCAGAGCCTGCTTTGAAGCTTAAAGTCTGACAGCATGAAGTCCTATAGGTGATCTTCTCCAGAGTAAGGCTCCTTCCTGGGAACGCAAGGAGCTTGTCCTCCCATAGACTTACAGTCTTTTTGGTTACAGATTGGACAATGGTTATGAAGATACCCGAATGTCCAGTAGAGCAATCCCGCAACCACCAAAATTACCAGCAGAAGCGGCCAATTATCTGCATGCATCATATTGACTCCTTTCTTTATCCGGAAGGTCATCCAAAGCTAAGTATCAAAATGTGGGATAAGTCTCTCCTTTGACTTATTTTTATCTTAGTTCTTTGGTAGCATGATATAATACCGCAAGTTTTTAGGCCAGCGTAGTTCAATGGTGGAACGGGGCCCTCATAAAGCCCATGTCGTAGGTTCGATTCCTACCGCTGGCACCAAAATCTGGTAGAATTGTTTTTAGGTTATGGAATTTAGCTTCCTGTCTAATCAAAATACTTCTTGTATCTGGTGGCATTAAGCCACAATTTTTGCTTTCCCTTTTTCAAAATCAAGTTTATTTGTTACTGTTTAAGAAGGAATTTCATTATATGAAAAAAAGAATTTTAACCGGAGACAATACAACAGGCCAACTTCACATTGGGCATTTTGTAGGAAGTCTTGAAAATAGGTTAAAGCTTCAGGATTCTTATGAAACTTTTGTAATTCTTGCTGATATGCATGCACTTGCCTATCCAAAGTACATTACAAACGTTCAAATAGTTAATGATTCAGTGCTTGATGTACTGAAAGATAATCTTTCAGTAGGGCTTGATCCTGAGAAAGTTGCTTTTTTTACAGAATCGGCAGTGCCTGAAATTTATGAACTTGGGATCATATTTAGCATGCTTACCTCTCATAACACTATTCTTAGAAACCCAACTATTAAAGATGAAATTAGAGATAAAAATTTAGGGGATACCTTTTCAATGGGATTTTTAAATTTCCCATTATTGATGGCCGCAGACATTTTGTGCGTCAATGCGGATCTTGTTCCGGTTGGGGAGGATCAAAGCCCACATGTGGAGTTGACTAGAGAGATTGCAAGGAAATTTAACACAACTTTTAAGGAAGTACTAAAAGAACCTCAAGGGTTGGTTGGAAGAGTAGCAAGGCTTGTTGGAACAGATGGGAACGCTAAAATGACAAAATCTTTAGACAACTGCATTTTTTTAAGCGATTCTTCAGAGGAGGTAAAAAGAAAAGTTATGAAGATGTATACAGATCCGGCACGAGTTCATGCAACCGACCCTGGGAGAGTTGAAGGCAATCCAATATTTATATATCATGATGCCTTCAATCAAGATAAGAGAGAAGTTGAGGATTTGAAGAATCGTTACAAAATTGGAAAAGTGGGGGATATTGAGGTCAAAGAAAAGCTATTCAAGGCTCTTGATGAGTTTTTGGAACCAATTAGGCAGCAAAGAGCATTTTATAATTCCAGCCCCAAAAAGGTGGAAGATATCCTTCAAGCGGGGATAAAAAAAGTAAGACTGGAAGCAAAGCAAACGTTAGATTTAGTAAAAAACGCATTGAAGCTAAATTATTAAACTTCATGATATACTGTAGCGCGTACTATGCCTAAAGATGTTAAAAAAAATCACAAACAAACTTTTTTCAAGGGAATTGGAAGTAATGGGTTGAACAAAACGCCTGAAAAGAGCATTTTCACAAACGTCTTTTTTTACCTGTTACTAGGGCTTATACTTTTAAGTGTTATTTCCCCATATATTCAGGAACAAGCAACCACGGTCAAAAAACCTATTTCAGATGTTTATAAACTTATACTTGAAGATAAGGTAACTAAAGTTACCGTACATGAAGATAAAGTTAAAGTTGATCTGAAAGATGGAAGTAGTTTTACTTCAGAAAAAGAACCATCCATAAGTTTTGATGAGATGCTTACAAATAACTCGATTGATAAAAATAAAATCTCTGAAGGAATTGAAGTCAAACAAACCATCCCCTGGGCTGCTTTTTGGATAAATGTTGCCCAAATTGCCCTCCCAATACTATTCATTTTGTTTTTATTCAGACAGGTTAGAGGTGCGGGAAACGATGTTTTTGCTTTTGGTAAATCAAAAGCAAAGCTCTTTAATAAAAACAGCCCCCAACTTAAATTTACGGACGTTGCCGGAAACGATGAGGCTAAGAGAGAGCTTGTTGAAATAGTGGATTTTCTTAAAAACCCGGGTAAATACAGGGCGCTTGGTGCCAGAGTTCCAAAAGGAGTCTTGCTGGTTGGGCCTTCTGGAGTTGGAAAAACTATGCTTGCCAAAGCGATTGCAGGTGAGGCAGGAGTACCTTTCTTTAGCGTAGCCGGCAGTGAGTTTATGGAAATGCTTGTTGGAGTGGGAAGCGCAAGAGTAAGAGATCTTTTTGATATGGCAAAAGCTGCTCAACCGGCTCTTATTTTTATTGACGAAATTGATGCGATTGGTAGGCAAAGAGGTATGGGTATTGGGGGAGGGCATGATGAGCGTGAACAGACACTCAATCAGATTTTGGTTGAGATGGATGGGTTTGATCCAAGAGTTAGCGTTATTGTTATAGCAGCTACAAATAGGCCAGATATGCTGGATCCGGCTTTAGTGCGTCCGGGAAGATTTGACAGAAGAGTTGTAATTTCTTTGCCGGATTTAAGAGAACGTGAAGAAATTATCAAAATACATATGAGAGGTAAACCGTTTGTGGATGGGGTGAATACAGAAAGACTTGCCAGAAGAACTGTTGGTTTTTCAGGTGCGGATATTGAAAATATGATAAATGAAGCGGCAATACTTGCTGCAAGTCTTGGTAAAAAGGCCGTGGATGAAAAAGATGTTGAGGAAGCAGCTCTAAAGGTTCAGCTTGGGCCGGAAAAGAAAAAACTTCAGACGGAGGAGGAGCGTAAGGTGGTTGCCTATCATGAGGCCGGACATGCCGTGGTAGCGGCTTTTACTAAAGGTATGGATCCTGTTCATAGAATTTCAATTATTTCCAGAGGCATGTCTTTAGGTTTTACTCTTTTCCCACCTACGTCCGAGCGCTTTAATGACTCTAAATCCAGGCTTTTATCTATGATCACAACTTCTCTTGGGGGCAGGTCTGCTGAAGAGCTTATGTTTGGGGACATAACTGTTGGGGCTTCAAATGATATAGAAAAGGCAACTGAGATTGCAAGAAAGATGGTAACAGAATTTGGTATGAGTGACCTTGGACCCATTTCTTATAACTCTGAGGGTTCACGCTATTGGCTTGCTATGCAAATGGGGGAGTCTAAACCATATAGTGAAGAGATGGCTTCAAAAATAGATCAGGAAGTTAGAAAGATAATAGATAAATCGCATGAGGACGCATTAAAGATTTTAACTGAACATAAAGATAAGCTTATAAAGGTAGCCCAGGAGCTAATGCTAAAAGAAACATTAGAAGCTGAAGAATTTGAAACGCTGGTTGGTATTAAGGTAACTAAACCCTTGGGTTAATTTCTCTGATGGATAGACTTTTACTTATTGACACAGCAAATTATATTCACAGAGCTTATCATGCTCTTCCAAAGTCTTTTAAATCTGAAAGTGGTAAGCCAACAAACGCGATTTATGGTTTTACCTCAATGTTAATCTCCACATTAGGTGCTTTAAAACCAACTCATGTAATAGCTGCAATTGATGATGATCAACCTACATTCAGAGATAAACTTTTTGCTCCATACAAGAAAAACAGAAAAGAAATGGATGCAGATTTGTCAGTTCAGTTTGCCCCAATAATGCAGATAATTGACTGTTTTGGAATTAAAAAGGCAAACGTGACAGGTTTTGAGGCTGACGATATGATAGGAACTCTTGCCCATAAAGCTGATGCGTTAGGCTTTGACGTAGTGCTTGTTTCAAATGATAGAGATGTGCAACAACTTTTGTCCCCTCATATAAAAGTGTTTTATCCTGATGCTTCTTCCAAAGAAGGAGGCAGCTTTTTTGGAGCAAGTGAATTTAAACAAAAGTATGGCTTTGATCCCTTACAAATAATTGAATTTAAAGCCTTGAGAGGAGATTCAAGTGATAATCTTCCCGGGGTTTTGGGTATTGGGGAAAAAACAGCTACAGAGCTTATCAAAAAGTATGGAACTATTGAAAACTTATACAAAAATATTGATGAGTTAAAGCCGGAAAGCCTTAAAAGAAAATTGCTACAGGACAAGGAAATGGCGTTTTTATGCAAAAAGCTTGCTACCATTGCTCTTGATGCCCCGGTTGAGTTCTTGCCTACAGAATGTAAGATTAGAGCTATAGATAAGTTAGAAGTTGCTAAAGAGCTTAAGAAATACAATTTTAAGTCTCTTATTGGAAGGTTAGGTTTTGAGCTAAAAGAGGATGGCTCGGTAGAGATTAAGTCGGATAAAAAGCTTCTTGAAAAAGATGATAGCCAGCTAAGCCTATTGTAATTTATAAAAGCTGCAAGACACATACTGATTTACTTAAGGTATTTCTTGCAATCTTCTTTGTTTTTGACAAAAAGTTCCCAGTTATCAAGGCAAGCTAAGTAATTATCCTGTTTTAACGTATTAGTTTTTTCTTTTGCGCTGTTATTAATTTTTTCTGAGAGTTTGTTGATCTCTGAAATAAGCGTCTCATAGCGTTTAATTTTAAGTTCGTCCTGTGGGGTCAGCCATTCCAGATTTATGATCTTATCCAGGACTCCTTTTGAAATTTCAACGGCCTCCTCAAACAAAGTTATAAGTTCTTTCAAATCCAACTCATTGTAGAAATCGTTCCCTTGTAAGCCCTTCCACCTTTGAGAGTTTTCTAAGGCTGATTTATAAGCACTTTCCCAACTCTCCAGGGTTGCCTTGTTATATACTGGAGGAATAAAGCCGCCAAAATGTAAAACTATTATCTGGGTTGGACACCCGTTTAAGTTCTTGTTTACGGTAGCCACACCAATATCTTCATAATCTTTGCTAAAGATAAGCTCTTTGAGTTCTTTGAATTCGAGTCTTAATTCTAGCAGTTCGTCCGAATCAAGATAACCTTGTATCACGTCCTCCGCAGCCAAAACATTTGAGTAACCGCTTCTCTCCATTTCTTTAAGAAATAGCTTATTTCCTTTTTGATCTCTGGATAAAAAATTATTGTTTGTGATTATATAATCTCCTCTAAGATATGCGGATTTGTTAAGAAGCTCATTTAGTTTAAGTGGTTTTAAACCCTCCTTTAGTCTGAGTTCATTTGCTTTTGTAACAAAGTCGGAAGCTACAAGAGTTGGTTTAAGAGTTTTATCTTCTTCAACTCCTGAAAATCTATATTTTGTTTTCAAATCAGCCTGCTTATCAAAAGGCAAAATAAAGCCAATCTCACTTTTTGCTATGAACCCGAGTTCTGATCTTGAATCAAGGCTTAATTTTCTATTATCGCCAAGTACAAAATACATATCTTTTGGTATGGTTGTTTTTTTACATTCTAAAAACCCTTCATTTCCAAAAGTTGACCGATCCTTATTTGTATAAGCTTCTTTAAGTTTGTGTCCATTTCTTATAACATAGCCGTCTATAAGTTCAATTTCATCCCCCGGAAGTCCTATAACCCTTTTGATGAAATGCTCGTCATTTTTGGTGAAAGAAACTAGATCCCCAAATCCTATTTTTGGTTTTTCAAATTCAAGATCTTTGTATTTTAACCTTAGTGCAAGATACAGTTTTGGAGTGACTCTGTGGGGATTTTCCTGTGCAGCCTCTTCCTTTGATTCAGGACCTCCCTGCTTGTTGTCCCAGTAAAGTGTTGGGTACATAGAGCCCGTCCCAACAAGGCTTATTTCAATAGGTTTACCAAGTACTGCAAATGCCAGGCTGTTTTTGGGAATTCCGGCTTTGTAAAGAATTAGGCCAACGCAAGCGAATAAAAGAAGAGTTAGAAAGAGCTTTATTAAGGCTTTAAAAAACTTCATATAAGTATTATAAGTTAAATTTATTTGTTATAGTTTGGGATATGTCAGTTGCCCATTTTAAGGAGTTGTCCTTGGAAGTAACACACATTTTAAGAAGCTCCTATAAAAACCCTAAAACCGAACTTAACTTTGACAATCCATATCAGCTTGTGTGTGCAGTGATTATGGCCGCAATGTGTACAGATAAACTTGTAAACAAAGTAACACCAAACTTTTTCAAAAGATTTCCAACCCCGGAAAGCCTGGCAGAGGCGGATATTGAAGACATAAAAAGTTATATCAAAAGCGTGAACTTTTTTAATAATAAGGCCAAATCTTTAAGCTTAATGGCTAAAACTCTTGTGGGCGACTTTAGTAGCGTTGTTCCAAATAGTATGGAAAAGCTTTTGAAGCTTCCCGGAATTGCCAGAAAATCCTCAAATGTGATTTTAAACGAGGTTTTTGACAAGGCGGAGGGTTTTGTTGTTGATACACATATATCAAGAGTTTCGCAACGACTTGGTCTAACCAAAGAGAAGAACCCTGTAAAAATAGAGAAGGATTTAATGCTTGTTTTTCATCAAAAAGACTGGAGATTTCTAAGTTCGGCTCTTGTGTTGCTAGGTAGATATATTTGTGTAGCAAGAAGACCCAAATGCCAAGACTGCCCATTAAATCAAATTTGTCCTTCAGCTTTTAAAAATTAACAGTAAAATTTGGTGAGGTAAAATCCTTAAAAGCTAATTGGAATTTAGTATTTCCAAAATTTGGTTCTCAAGGTCATTTATTGACTTCAATTTCATTTTTTTTCCGTTTAAGTAGAATGTTGGGGTTGAATCAACGCCAAGTTTGGTACCAAGTGCAACGTCTGCCTTCACTTTTGAAGCGTATTTTCCTAAGTCCAAATCACTATTAAACCGCTCTTCATTTAAACCAAGCTCTCTTGCGTAACTTTTAAGGTCCTCAACTGTGAGTTTTTCCTGGTTTTCAAACAAGATGTCATGATACTCAAAGAACTTGCCCTGTGCTCCAGCAGCTTCGGCCGCCTCGGAAGCTTTTTGAGCATATTGGTGCTGTGGAAGAGGGTAGTGTTTGTATGCAACTCTTAATTTTCCTTCATACTTTTTTTCTAGACTTTTAATAATAGGGTAAAAGAGTTTGCAGGCTGGACATTGAAAGTCAGAGAATTCAACAAGAGTGGCAGAAGCGCTCGCTTCTCCTTTGACATAGGTGCCCTCAGTAAGAAGTTCTTCAGACTTAACCTCTGTTTGTCCCTCTTGGGTTTTCTCTTGTTTTGAGGCTAAATAAAGAATACCCACAAAAGAGAGCACTGTTAGTGCAACTATTATTATTACCGGAGCATTGTCTTTCAGAACTCGCATTGACTGTATCTTACCAACTCCCTAGAATTAACTCAATGTCAGACCCTAAGAAAATTTTACTTGTAGAGGACGAAGCTTTTATCCGCGAGCTTTATTCGCTTTTTTTGAAGGAGGATGGCTATATTGTTGAAGAGGCATCTGATGGGCATGATGCTGTGGAAAAGTATAAGTCCAAGCATTATGACCTTGTACTTTTAGATATCTTGTTGCCTGAGAAAGACGGTATGGTGGTTTTGGACGAGATGAGGGGTATTGATAATAGCGTTCCTGTGGTTATGCTTACAAATTTAGCCCAGGATGAACTTGTTAAAAAAGCCTTTGATCTTGGTGCTACAGGGTATTTGCTTAAGGCCCGTATTTCCAAAAAAGAGTTACTCGCGGAAGTAAAAGTCTTTGTGGAGCCCTCCGTTGTACAAAACACAGGTGCCTGATGCCAGAGTGGGTTAAACTTCATGTTCTTTTGATCTTCTGACAATTTAATGTTACTTTACACATATTCTGAAAGGAGAGTTTAGATAATGACAGTACAAAAAGGCAAAGTGCTAGCTTTCTGCATAGCGCTAATTGTTGTTGGGGTTATTTTTCTGGTTGCTGCAGAAGATAACCGTATAACTGCAAGGAGGCTACTTGCTACAGGAATCAGGGTTCAAGCTGAGGTTGTGGATTACATACCCTATGGCTTTAGAACCACTTTTCAAGTTCCTGTGGTTACCTATGAAGTTGAAGGGGTTGAAAGAAGGGCAGAGCTTCACATTCGCAACAGGCTTCCAAGGATTGGGGAGAAGATTTTTGTATTCTATGATCCCCTGGATCCGCTTACCATAATGGAGGTTGGCGACTATACTAGTTCCTCTAGCGTGTGGGACCTATTAGGAGTTCTCTGTCTTCTGCTTGCGGCAGGTTTCATTTATGTTTACTGGAAGGTGTATTAAGAAAGAAGACCTCTAACACGAATTACACGGGCGGGCTTTGCAAAACAATGTCCGCCTTTTTCAACTATTTTCTTTTAGGTATTCTCTAATCATTAAGGCAGCAACGGCGCCCTCACCTACGGCTGAGGCTATCTGAAGAGTCGATCCTGATCTACAGTCACCTGATGCAAAAACCCCCTTGATAGTAGTCATCAATAGCTTATCTGTTTTAATAAATCCTCTGTCATCAAGTTCCACTCCGGAAGCTTTCAAGAATTCGGTGTTAGGCCTTAAACCAATAAAAACAAAAATTCCGTCAGTTTTATAAATTTCTTCCCTGTTAGTTACCCTGTTTGTTGCATGGAATACCATTTTGTTATCAACTTTTTCAAGCTTTGTTGTTGCTAAGTTGTAATGAATATCAAACTTGGGATCGGTTGTAACTTTCTCAACCATGAAGTCGCTACCTGTAAGTTTATCTCCCCAAACAATAAGCGTAACTTTGTTTACAAATCTTGTTAAGAATAGGCCTTCCTGCATTGCTGAATTGCCGCCACCAACCACAATTACTTCTTTATTTCTATAAAACGGCCCATCGCAAGTTGCGCAGAAATGAATTCCGCGTCCTATAAGCTCATCCTCCCCTGGAACCTTGAGTTTTTTGTATTCGGTTCCCAGGGACAAAAGAACGGTTTGGGCGTGAAACGGGCCTTCTGTTGTTTCAACAGTTTTATATTTTCCGCTATCAATGATTTTGGTAACCTCAATTCCGGTTCTAATTTTTGCACCAAACTCTTCTGCCTGTTTAGCCATCTTTTGGGACAAATCCAAGCCTGAAACTCCTTCAGGAAAGCCGGGATAGTTTTCTATCCTATCTGTGACTGCAGCTTGTCCACCAAGTGCTTTTTTTTCAAAGATTTCGGTTTCCACGCCCTCCCGCGTTGTATAAATTGCGGCAGTTAGACCGGAAGGTCCCCCCCCAACCACTATTAAATCGCAGTAATGAGTCTTGTTTTCTTCTTTGAGTTTAAGTTTTTGAAGTAGAACAGAGTTTGAAGGATTAGTTAAAATATCCCCGTCAATCTCAAAAGTAGGAACTACAGATAATCCCTTGTTAAGTTCAATAACTTTTTGAGCAGCGTTTTTGTTTTGCTCAATATCTATATACTTATAGGAAACTTTATGTTGACCCAGTAGGCTCTTTACTCTTTTACAATCAACACACCAGGTTGCCCCATACATTATTATGTTCATATATTTGATTCTCCTAGCACTTTTCCTATTATAAATCCTACAATAGCAGAGGCAATCCCGATAGCCGTAATTTTAAGCCCGGATGAAAAAGGGTTGCCAAGTGTAAGCTTTGCCTTAGTAAACCCCAAAATAAAAAGAAAAAGAGCGGATATAATAATGGAGTAGACCATAGAGCTTTGTGGGGTTCTTAAGATAAAATAAGGCAGAAGTGGAACAATTGAGCCAAGTAAAGAGGAAGTTCCAACAATAAAAGCGGAAGCAAGAGGTTTTTCAAAACCATCTTTTTGCTCTCGTCTTTCTTCAGTCATCATAAATTTGGTCCAGGTGTCTTTATTTGAAGTAATTTTATAGGTAGCTTCCCTCAGTAAATTTCCTTCAAAACCCCATTTTCTAAAGACCTGTTCTACATCACGTAAGCCTTCCTGAGGTGTTGTTTCTACTTCTTTTTCCTCTTCTTTAAGGTCTGAAAGGTATTTGCTCATGCTTGCTTCTGTTGAGGTATAAGCAACGGCGGCCATAGAAATACTTTCAGCAAAAGTTGCAGCAAGTCCTGAAACCATGATGATTTTTAGATCTGACGTGGCTGCCGAAACACCAAGAACAACTCCAAGAACATTCACAAGGCCATCCTGTCCGCCAAGAATGATATCCCTAAGACTTGATTTCAAGTTGGGCATACTTTTGTTAAGCCGACTTCATTTTTACGTCTTTATTTACGGTATTTTCCGGAAGCTTTTTATCCAGCAACACGCTCATCAAGCCTTGTGAAGCTAGTCTTGCCATTTCTATTCTGGCCTCATGAGTTGCGCTTGCAATGTGTGGTGTCACAACAATATTGTCCAACTGGGCAAGACCCTCTGCAATTTTTGGTTCAAATTCAAATACATCAATTCCGGCTCCCTCAATCCATTTCTCTTTTAGAGCCCTTACAAGAGCGTATTCATCAACAACAGGGCCTCTTGACGTGTTTACTAACACAGCTGTTGGCTTCATTTTTTTGAATTCTCTTTCACCAATAAGATGGTGCGTTGAGGGCAGAAGGGGGACATGAACAGAAATAAAATCAGACTTTTCCAGCAAGTCATCAAGCGCGCAGTACAGAGCTTTAAATTCATTTTCAAATTTGTCATCTCTTGACACATCGTAATAAAGAATTTTCATGTCAAACCCGTTGGCACAAATTTTTGCAACATAATGACCAATTCTTCCAAGACCAATTATACCCAAAGTCTTTCCATAAATTTTGGGACCTAGCAAAAACATTGGTTCCCAGTATTTATAATTGCCCCCGCGCATGAACTTATCTCCTTCTACAATTCTTCTTGCTGATGAAAGCATTAAAGCTATAGCGTGTTCCGCAACTGCCTCAGTTAAAACTCCGGGCGTGTTTGTAACAACTATGCCTTTGGCAGTACAAGCTGCAAGATCAATGTTGTCAAAGCCTACAGCATAATTTGAAACTACTTTAAGTTGCGATCCCGCAGCTTCCAAAACGTCTTCAGAGATCTTATCTGTTAAAAGAGAGAGTATTGCATCAGCGCCTTTAACAAACTCCAGTAATTGTTCATGTGACATGGGAGGTCCATAGTGCACACTAACAGCATCCCCAAACTGTTTTTTTAGAGCCTCAATGCCATTGGCGGGAATTTCTCTGGTTACAACAACTTTCATGCTTCAATACTAGCACCTGTTTGTATGGGAGGCTATATTTTTGTTATAGTTTTGAGTGTGAAGAAGGTTACCAAACCTGGGTTGTTTTTGATTGTTGTTTTTCTTGGTGCTATTACGGCCCTTTTGTACTTGCAGGTTTTTGATAAATCGCAAGTTAGTAATAGCTTATCAAAGTCTGTTGATACAAATGATACAAAGGCTACTCTTGGAAACCCACCCGACATTAAATATGCGGATTATGAACCCCCGCCGTTTCCTGGAATGGATACTTCCTTTTCTGGGGGAACAATCAAAGGTAAGCTTTGTTATCCTAGTGAAGGCGTTCCTCCTCTTGATATTTATGTAAAAAATATGGAAGATGGAGCAGTTTTAACCCTATCAACAAAAGCAAATCAAGGTACATACCTGGTAGAAAAAGTTCCTGTGGGTTTGTATGTGATTTTTGCCTATCCTAAAAACTCCAACTTTGGGGGGTTATATTCTCCTGCAGTAGCTTGTGGGCTTTCAGTTGACTGTACAGATCACTCTCCAAGTATTGTTAAAGTTGAGGAGGGTAAAACAGTGGAGAATATTGACATATGCGATTGGTATGGTAACAAGGTCCCATCGAGACCTTAGAGTTTAAAGGAGGTACTATGAAATATCTAACAGAGGATATGCATCATGCAACACTGCCGGATAGCGACTCCGCGGAGTTTATTTGTCCAAAATGCGGATTAATTTCTCAGGAAGATGTGATTTTCCTCTGTAACCAATGTGAGAACTCAGAGCTTGTGTTTCAAAATGGGATGTATATGTGCCCCAGCTGTCTGAAGGAGGGGGAGAATTTTCAGTGTATGAAATGTGATTCCAAAGAAGTTAAGATGAGACTCAAGAAAGAAAAGACAAAAGCTCCTGAAGCAACACCTCTTTAGGCTTTGTTAGCAGAACCAAACAAACTAATTTTTGCTTCCACAACGTCTTGCACAGCCTTTATTACCTCCGGCATGATTTTATAAATTGCTACTTCCTCTGTTGAATTTATGACTTTTTTCAGGGCATCTCTAAAAGCAACTCTTAGCTCGGAATTTACGTTTATTTTTACAATACCATGCGATATGGCGCTTTTAATATCTTCATCAGGAATTCCGGAACCTCCATGAAGAGATAAAAATTTGTCAGGAAGGGCTTCTTTTATCCTTCCTAAAAGAGCTATATCTATTCTCTTTGCATTTGCATAAAGACCATGGGCGTTGCCAATAAATGAGGCAAATGTATCTACTAAAGTTTCATCAACAAACTTTCTGGCGCTTACAGGGTTTGAATACAATTCTTTTTTTTGAACTCCGGTGACATTTTCCTGTCTGTGATCGGCTGAGCTTCCTTGAATGTGATCAATCTCCCCCTCAACCGGTATGTTCTTGCTATGTGCAACCTCAACAATTCTTTTTGTAATTTCAACGTTTTTTTCATAGGACAGTTTGCTTCCATCAAAGTGAATGTAGTCAAATCCGGCTTCAATTGCTTCAATACAGCCCTGCAAGTCTCCGGCATGGTCCAGATTTAGTATTATTGGCAAGTTATACTCTTCCCTGTAAATTTTTATTAGTGCTACCACTTCCCTTTTTCCAATAAAGTTGACCTCACCGTCTGATGCCTCAATGATTACAGGCGCTCTTAATTTATGGGCGGCCTGAACAATTGCTTTAAGAGTTTCCAGATTAGCGGCATTAAAAGCTCCTATTGCATACTTTCCATCTTTGGCTTTCCTAAATATTTCATATGTCTCCATATGCTTTAGTTTAACATTCTGCTAGTTGTGATTAAAGTAAGTTAGTCGGGGTAAAAACAGGATTGGATTTTAAAATTTCTTCAATCTGCTCTTTTGTTTGCAAGCCGTCCTGAGGACCTATCTTTTGGATCTTTCCTGCGGAATTTAATGTACCCCATTTCATTGCCTCTTCAACACTTCTGCCATAAAAAAGCGCGGCAATGAAACCTGTTGCAAAAGCATCGCCAACACCTGTTCTATCTACTATTGGAACATCGTATAAACCAAGTTGATAAAATTTATTTCCATCATAGACTGTTGAACCATTTGGCCCATCGCTGATGGATGTTATTTTTGCTTGGAGATCACGTAATTTCAAATGTAAGTTTCTAATGGGCACATTTTCTTTAAGGTCTATTCCTAAAAGTCTTTTTGCTTCTTCTTTATTTACAAATAAAACGTCTGTTCTTGCTATTACATCTTTAATGGCTGTAAGGCCGGCTTTTAAGTGATAAGTTGCGGGATTAAATCCAAGCTTTATTGATGGGTTGGCTTTTAAATACACCACAAGTTCTGCCTGAAAATGGTCAAAGCCTTGTGATAAAGAAGTGTAGTAGATCCATTTTGGAGGCGTGTCAATAAGAGGCATTTTGTAGTTTCTAGGTGCATGGTAAACAAAGATTGTTCTTTCCCCCCCATAAGAAATTACGGCGTGTAAATTGGTGGTTCCGTTTTTATCTAAGTTGACAAAATCAAGGCCCACCCCCTCTTTTTTAAAAGTATCCACAATCATTTTTCCGTTGTTGTCATTGCCAATCTCAGTGTAGATTGCAGTTTTCAAGCCAAGTCTTGCAGACCCAACTGCGTTATTGCAGGCATTACCCGCCGTACAAAGGAAAAACTTATCCACGGGAACTTTATCAGCATAACTTACACAAAACCTACAATCGTCCTTGTTTAAATTGCACAAAACCTCAGCCTCGCTTATGAACATGAAGGCGTCAACTACACTGTCACCTACAGATATGAGATCATACATACTCTATTTTCCTAAAAGATTCCTAACAGCAATCTTAATGTGATTACTACTCATGCCATATTTTTCTAAAAGCTCGTTGGGTTGGCCTGACTCACCAAAAGTGTCAGGCATTCCTATTCTTTTGATTTTGACAGGGTGCTCCTCTGAAAGAAGTTCTGAAATTGCGGAGCCAAGCCCTCCTGTTATCTGATGCTCCTCCACTGTTATCACGGCGTTAGTTTTTTTAGCGGAGGTAATGATAGTATGACTGTCAAGAGGCTTAATACTTGGGCAATTCACAACCTCACAGCTGATATTTTTGTCAATGTGCAGTTCATTAGCAGCTTTTAAAGCCTCATATACAAGTGGTCCACAGGCAATTATTGTTAAAGCATTTCCCTCTCTTAAAACCTGAGCTTTACCAATCTCAAAAGGGGTTTCATCTGTTGTAAAAACTGGGGTTTTTTCTCTGGCTAGTCTTATATAAACCGGTCCTTTGTGTTTAGCTGCTGCAAGAGTTGCTTTTCTTGCCTCAACAGAATCGCAAGGCGCTAGAACTACCAAGTTAGGGAGAACACGAGTGATTGCCATATCTTCCAGTCCCTGGTGTGTTGCTCCATCCGGACCAACGGAAATTCCCGCATGTGCGCCTATTATCTTAACATTTGCCTTTGAATAGCAGACAGACACTCTTAGTTGATCCCAATTTCGGCCCGGCATAAAAACAGCATAAGAGGTCAAAAAGGGAACTTTACCGCAGATTGCCAGTCCTGCAGATATGCCCATCATGTTTTGCTCGGCAACTCCTACCTCAAAAAACCTATCTGGGAATTTCTTAGCAAAGCCATCAAGCCTTGTTGATTCAGTCAGATCTCCGGAAAGAGCTACTACATTTGGATCTTCCTCACCAGCTATTAGTAAACCTTCCCCAAAACCGTCTCGATTGGGAAGTTGTTTAATATCTGGGCTGAACAAACTTTCTACTAGATTCATATACTGTTTTAGTTACACTCCTTTGTATAAGTTCTAACCTGAAACTCAATTGTAAGATCAGTCTTATCCAGTAGCACCAGATCCACAGGCAGATTAAGCTCTTCAGTATTTATACAGGTGTCTCCGGGCTCAGTATCTCTGATTTCCACAACAAGGTCATCCTTGTCCTGTACTATTTTCTTGATTCGTGTCTCATAACCCCCGCCTTGTCTGGTTTTGGAGGTAACAAGAAGAGCCATTTTTCTCTCAAAGTTTATTTTAGGAAATTTTATTTCACCGTTTTTGTCTATGGCAGCTAAGGCTTCTTTTAACTTTTGCTCGTCAGTTATCACAAGCCTTGTTTTGTTTACATCCTCATTTACCTTTATCACTTTTGGAAAGCCCTCAACATGGGAGTATTCAATGGAGTTATCGTTTTCTTTAAAAAGCTTTAACCCAAGTTTTGGGCCAAAAAACTTTAAACCTATAAGTAGTGCAATAATCCCAAGAATTACAAATATTAAAATATTCCCGCTGTTATGTTTAGTTTTTTGTGTCATAGTCAAAGCCTCCTTTTTAAAAAATTACTGATGCTCGCTTGCAATTTTACCCTGTAATGTTCTTAACTCATCAAGAGCCTTTTCAGCTTCCCCGGGCTTAAACGTTTTGGAGTGCCACTCAAATTTATATTCCATAAAGTCAACACCTTTTCCGGCAATTGTGTGTGCAATAATAACAGTGGGGCGCTCATAAATTGCTTTTGCGTGGTTACATGAGGCTATTATTTCATCAAAATTATGCCCGTCAATTTCCAGAACATACCAATTAAAAGCCTCTAGTTTATCTCTTAGGGGTTCTATGGGCATAATGTTTTCTGTAAAACCGTCTATTTGAATATTATTCCTGTCAATAATCCATGTCAGGTTATTCAGTCTTTTATTTCCCGCAAACATAGCTGCTTCCCAGATCTGACCTTCTTGAATTTCTGCGTCTGAGCCAAGACAGTAGATTCTGGCGTGGTTAAGCCCGTCCATTCTATAAGCAAGAGCCATGCCAATAGCTTGTGATAACCCTTGACCCAGAGGACCCGCCGACGCATCTATTCCCGGGGGTTCATAAATATGGGGGTGACCCTGCAGCCTTGTGCCAAGCTTTCTCAAAGTTGAGAGTTCGCTTAGTGGGAGGAAACCTCTATGAGCCAGTGTTGCGTACCAGACCGGACAAATATGTCCGTTTGAGAGCATCACTCGGTCTCTATCTGCTTTAAGAGGGTTTTCCGGATCAATATTTAAAATGTGAAAGTATAAGGCTGTAAAAACATCAGCCATATCTAAAGGCCCTGCAACATGCCCCGATTTTGCTTCAACAAGCATTTTTATAACAGACTGGCGAATTTCATCTGCTGTTTTTTCAAGGTTAAGAGTAAGATTGCTTTGTTCGGACATTAAGCAAAGTATAAAAGAAAGAAGCTTGAAACTCAATAATTGTTATTGTGGAACTGGAAACGGGGATTCAAGACTTTCCAGATCTTTGACAAAATGCAAAACTTCTTCAGAACTGGTAGCAATTTTATAAAGTTTGAATTCATCCGGCCTCATATACATATGAGTTTTGAAGGCCTCAATAATGTCTTTCCAGAAATTTCCGTAAAGAAGCATTGGTTTATTGTGCCCTTCATGAATTCTTGACACGGCCCAACTCATGCCAAACTCGCTGATTGTTCCCGTTCCCCCTTTAAAAACCATGTGGACATCGCCAAGCTGCAGAAGTCTTTTAGTCCTATCAAAATAGTCCCCGCCGCAGTCTACCTCCTCATCAAAGTTATTGTCTGGATCCCGCCCCTCAAAGTGAGGGTGGTGATACTTTGGGTGCATAGTAACTCCAATCACTTTCCCGCCGCCTTCGTGAGCCCCTTCTGTTGCTGCCCTCATTACCCCGGGGCCACCCCCATTGCAAATTTTGTAGCCGCTCAGAGCAAGAGCCTTACAGACTGTAAAAGTCTCTTTATAAACAGCCTCATCTTCTTTCCATTCAGCACCTCCTAAAATTGTGATTGTTTTGATTATCATAAATTTTTGCAAAGCAGCTCTAACTCCTTTATGTTTTCCAAAGGATTTCTGTCATTACCAAAAACTGCACTATTGACTTCAAGAAGTGTAGCACCGGATTTTACAACTTCAAGAATATTTTCTTTGTGTATTCCTCCGTCTACCTCTATTGGTATATCAGGATACATCAGACTAAATTCTTTGATCTTTTCAAGAACTTTAGGCAGGAGCTTATCTCCTGAGAAGCCCGGGTGAATGGTCATAAACTGAACACAACCGCATATTTCCAAGAAGGGTTCAATTTCATAAAGCATAGTTTCAGGGTTAACTGCCAGGCCTGTTTCAAAACCTCTGTCTCTTATTTCTTCCAATACATCTCTTTCAAAAAGACTTGCCTCAACATGAACTAGTACCTTATTAACAGGTATAAGTTTTGTGGGAAGAAATCTTCTTGGATTTTGAACCATTAGATGAAGCTCAAGAGGAGTTTTTGAGACAACATTTTCAATTTCCTTAATATTGGTATAAGTGGTATTTTGTGTGAAAGAGCCATCTTCAACATCTATTTGGATTTTGTAAGCATAACTATCAACCATTGCAATACGCTTCTTAATGGTTTCCAGGTCACTTACTAAAATCCCGGGAATTATTTTAACTTTTTTCTCCTCAATAGAACTTTGCACTTCAGCTTTCCTTCTCTAACTTCTTTATTTCTTCTATACGTCTTTCAAAGCGCTCTTCTTGTGAGAAGGGTGTTGTTAACCAAGTATCAATAATTCTCAAAGCATCCTCATGGCTTAAGTAATCAGCAGGAAGAGCGAGCATATTTGTGTCATCATCTTTTCTAGTTGAAGCAGCATGTTTTTGATTGAATGACAGCGCACATCTTATCCCGTCTATTTTATTGGCTGCAATTGAAACTCCCACACCATTTCTGCAAATGACAATGCCTTTGGAGTTAACATCTTTTGAAACTTCTTCTGCTACAGGTTTTGTGAAAATAGGAAAATCGTCAGTTGGATTTAACTCTTTGGGACCTAAATCTATAATGTCATAGCCTTTGTTTCTAAGATATTTAAAAATTAAATTCTTAAGATTAAAACCGCCGTGGTCGGAAGAGATGTAAACTTTCA
Source organism: Patescibacteria group bacterium (assembly GCA_038064575.1). Lineage (GTDB taxonomy): Bacteria > Patescibacteriota > WWE3 > UBA101185 > 2-01-FULL-41-18 > JBBTST01. The sequence goes on along the minus strand of JBBTST010000012.1, from coordinate 25,407 downwards.
TATTAGTTATAATACAAAGCTTTTAAGCTTCTTTCAAAGAAGTTGCTAACAGGAAAGCACTTGTTGCAAGTAAGGCTGATATTACACACCAAAAACAAATAGCCTTGATTACAAATACTTCAATTCCGGTTAAGTATACTGAGAATAATAGGCCAAGCAGCGTCCAGGATTTAAGTATTTTTGTATTTTGGTAGTAAGCCAAAATGAAAAGGATAAGATAGAAAGAAACTCCCAAGAAAGCAATAGGAATCCCCAGAAAGTTTGCATAAGGGCTTGCCTGAACTACTTCACAACTTCCAAACCCACAAACAATAGGAGAATTGGTCAACTTCACAAAAGTTAAGTACAAGGAAACTACAAGTCCTAATACTGCTATTAAAAGAGTAGCAAGCTGTCTTTTATCAGTCATTTACTTTAAAGCTTCTTCAATGGCAGCTTTAATTGTTTCATAAGGTTGTGCTCCAACTATAGTCTTGCCGTTAATAAATAGAGTTGGTGTTCCACTAACTCCGGAAGCACTGCCATCATTCGAATCTTTTTGAACCTCGTCCTTATATTTTTCACTAGAAACACAATTATTAAAGCTTCCAACATTCATGCCAAGACTTTGTGCATACTCACCAAATTTTGACTTCGCATCATCTTTTGGAAGGGGAGACCAATCGTCCTGTTTTGTAAAGAGCATATCATGGAAATTCCAAAATTTTCCCTGTTCGTCTGCACATTCCCCAGCTATAGCAGAAATTTCAGCGTTGGGATGAAAGGAAAGAGGAAAATCTCTAAACACCAATCTTGCTTTTCCCGTATCTATATAGTCTTTTTTAATGTTCACCACCGCCGCATCAAAAAGTCTTTTACAAAAAGGACATTGGAAGTCAGAAAATTCAATAATAGTGACTTTGGCATCTTTGTTTCCAAGAATAGGGTCATCATCAATAGTTGCCGGTACAGTAGGTGTGTTTTCACCCACATTTACCGTATCAGTGGGAGCAATCACGTTTTGTTTTTCAGTGGTAGCCTTCTTCAAAGTTGGAAGCTCCACGCTTCCCTTGATTATTACAGCGTGTAAAATAATTGAGGCCGATAGTAAAACCCCTACAGCAAAAATGGCATTAGGTAGCTTTAATTCTCTTTGTTCCATAAGCTTTCTTTCTAAATCTTCTATACAAAAGGGCTATAAGTGATAAACCTGCAAATCCAATAGATAATACTTGAACTACATTGAAAGCTCCTATCTCAAAATGAACTATCCTAAGCCCTTCAAGGAAGTATCGTAATAACCCGTAGTAGGAAACATACATTAAAAATAAATCACCGTCAATAAAATTTGTGTTTTTTAAGAGTACTTTATGCTTAACTGAATAGATAAAAAAGAAAAGCAATAAACAAGCCAACGATTCATATAAAAATAATGGATGAAAGAAATTTTCTCCAAGATACTCTATGGGCCTATTTTGAATTGGAATATAAACTTTCCAGGGGAGGTTAGTAGGTTTTCCATAAAGTTCGTTATTAAAGTAGTTTGCCCATCTCCCAATAAATTGTGCTAAGGGAAGACCATAAGCTACAATGTCCAATATTTTTAAAACTTTCTGAAAGGTGTATCTGTTGAGTATTGAAAAGACTACTAAACCTAAAAGACCGCCAACTACGGCCCCAAATATCCCAAGCCCGCCATTCCAAAGCTCAAAGATTAACTTGTAATCGCCACTATATATCTCCCAATAGTCAATTACATGGAAAATTCTGGCACCTACTATCCCAAAAACTATCATTATCAGGGTTAAATCCCACATTTCTTCAGGATTTTTATCAATTTCCTGCCAGTCTTTTTCACAAAGCCAAAGACTTATAAGTATTCCTAGTGTGACTACAATTCCATACATACATTTTTACAGTTTTGGCAGTAAGTTTAGGACAGAAGGGCAAGAATGAAGACAATGCTCCCGCAAAGTGCGTAAAGATAGATATTTTGAGCTTTTTTTGAGGGGCATTCTTTGAAAAGCCAAAACCAACTTGCTGCGCTTCCCTTTTGTGAAAAGTCTTCAAACATCTGATAAACCGACTCAATGAAGGCTGAGAGCACAAAGGCCAGGCTGAAAGAGTTTTCAAGAGTCATTATCACGTATAAAGACAGCATAAACAGAACAATCTGAAATACAACGCTTCTTGTCATGCTCCCATCAACATTTTGTCTGTTTGTTCTGATATATGCTAACGCTCCGGCGTAATTTTTTTGGCCCATCAAGGCTCTTAAGCCTTGAGAAAACTCCTCTGTAGGGTTTGTGACATAAGAGTAGGTGAAAAACTCAGCGTCAAGAATAAAAGTCCCCACAAATACCCCAAAAACAATTCCAAGTATACTAAGCACGTCTTTTTGAGGAGAAAGAAGAATCAGCACACCCGCTAAAGTGGAAGATATAACAAAATTTACCTTATATGTAGTCAAAATCTTTTTGAAAAGACTCATCTACTACTAAGAATAGCACTTATTTGAAAAAAGTTAATACCTATATTGGGCTAGTTCACAGGTTTATTCTTTATTTTTCCATCTTTCAAAGTTTTGAGTTTCCACATAAAGAGCCTGGCCTTGCTGCCGCTTTTTAATTTTTCCACCCCCCTTATAAACTCTCTTGCTATTTCAAGGAGCCTTCTATCAACAGTTTTAGCATATTTGATATACAGTGCTCTGTGTTTTAGGTCGCCCAGCTCTTCAGCCAAAGCATTTCCATAGGCTTGATGTTCAAAGCTATTTCTATAATTACGATTTATTCCCTTCTCTTCAAGAATTTGTTTTATACTTTTCATGACAGTTTTGGCTTAATCCTGTTTTTTTGAAGTTCAAAAAGCCTTTTCAATTCCAAAGGCCCGGTAGTATCTTCCGCCCTCTTATCCTCCCTTGTGCTTACTAGCCTTGGAAATCTCAAAGAATAGCCCGTAGAATGTACATCCGAAATAGAGAGTTCATCTGCTCTGATAACAACTACATGCTTTGGTTTGCTCCAGACGTCACAGAGCAGTGTTTTATTTACAACATATTCTTCCGGTCTTTCTTTAAGGCGTGTTGAATCTACCAGGTTTTTTATACTTTTCCATTCTTTTTCTGTTGGGCCACTGCCAACTTTGCAAGCTGTTAAATAGTTTCCCGACTCTTTATCATAAACTCCTACCAGAAACCCCCCTATTCCAAGTTCGCTCCTTGCTCCTTTCCCAAAATAATAACCAAGAATTACCCCGTCAATAGAATCTTCTAGACTAGCTTCCTCTTCCCTTTTGAATTTAATCCATGTAAAACCTCTTCCTCCTGCTTCATAGGTGCTATCGAGTTTTTTTATAACTATTCCTTCCAAACCTTTCTCTTTGGCTTCTTGAAAATAGTTTATAAGCTCTTGAGTAGTTCTAATTATCTTGTCCTCATCAATTAAGATCTCATTACTTTTTTTGAGTATTTTGGCTAGGGCTTCTCTTCTTTTTTTAAGAGGTTTATCAAGATAAGACTTACCATTTAGATACAATAAGTCAAAAACATAATATCTAACCGGGATTTCCGCCACCTTTTCTGAAATGTTGTGTTTTCTCTTTCTTTGAGACGTTTCCTGAAATGGGATCAGTCTTTTTGTTTTGGGGTCAAAACCTACCGCTTCTCCATCTAGTATGACAGAAGTGCAGTCCAGTTGTGTTAAGGAGGCATTTATAAGATCTGGAAACATATGAGTGGAATCCTCCAAATTTCTGGTGTATGTTTTCACAAAAACTTTTTTTTGTTTTGAACCGTCATCAAACAATGTATAGTCCTCCTGAACCTTGGCAACTTTATTTTTATCAACATGTAGTTGTACCCTAGTTCCATCAAATTTGTATTCTGCCTGGGCTTCTCCTGCAAGCTTTTCAATTGCTTCTTCAGAGCTTCCCACTCTTTGACAAAGTTGGGGTAAAACAGGTACGCCAACTTCAAGCTCAATGTCCCTCAGGGCTTTTAGACCACCTTTTTTGAACAGTTTTGAAATAAGCCCAATGTCAGGGTGCACATTGTAATATGCCTCAATCTGGGATTTGAGTGATTTATCACCCTTCTCAAGCCAAGAAAGCGCTTCAATTATGGTAACCTCAGAAAACCCTAATCTTACGGTACCTATTGGAATTCTTACTATAAATCTTGCAGAAAGCGGATCGAGTGTTTTTATAAGAGCAGAAAATTCAAGGATTTTCTTTTCTTGGGATCCTGACCCTCCAATCTTGGCAATTTCAAGAAGCTTTTGATAAAGATCAAAAACGGAGTGGGTAGCTACTTTTTTATTCTTTGTTTTAGTACTTAGTATTTGAGCCACATTGCCCAGGTCTCCTTCTTTTTCAAAACTGGCCGTTATTACTTCTTCTCTTTCATTAAAAGCTCGGGCTAAAATTTTGATCAGCATTTTTTCCGCAATAGCAAATTCCTGGTTTGCAAAAAGAGGTCCAAGCATTCCGAGTGTCAAATAAATTGCTCTGTCAACTTCATTTTCATCTAATTCTTTTATGAGTCGTGAGAGTATTTCTGCTATTTCAAGCCTTTTTGAAGTTTTTTCTAGAGAAGACAAGTATTGGCAAAATCTTTTAAATTCCATATGAGGGATTTTACTCTGCTTTTTCATTTTTCCATATTTACATTTTGTTTTGATTGTCCTTGAGTCTATATCTGGAGGATTTGGTACTTCCCACTTTTTCTACAAGATTTTTGACTATCAAGTCCTTAAGATCTCTAAGTATTGTATCCTCCGAAATTTGAGGGAATAGCCTTGAAAAGTCTTTATTTTGCATCTGTCCAAAATCATGTATGAATTCAAGAATTTTCTCTTGGCGATCATTTAATGGTGTCATACCCGCAACCCTTCTTAACTTTGCGTCTTTTGCAAGAGTTAAAATCTTTTCCTTTACCCTCTCATATTCGCTTGCAAGTCCAAACAAAAAGTATTCAAGCCATTTTGTAATATCTCCGGTTTGGTTTTGTGTTGTTTTGACTGCAAAATAAAATCCTGTAGGGCTTTCATCAAAAACCCACTCCAGGGCAAGTACTCTTTTGGTATCGTACTTTTCTACATACAAATCCAAAAGGCTCGCAAGTCCCGCCATTTTCTTATTTTCAATTTCAAAGGGGCTTATTCTAAATATTTCTAAATAAAGAACTGCTGTTCTTAGCGGTGTTGGCAAGTCCATAGCCTCATGAGATAGAAACCATTCAAAAAAACTTGTTAAGCGGGCCAGTATCTCATCTGGGGCAGGGTTAATGATATTGTTTGGGTTGCTTATTAGGGCTGTAGTTCTGAACGTTCCTCTGACAAAATCCGGTGCAAGATCCTCCAGAAGATTTCTATGCATTTTTTTAAGGCTCTGTAAGTCTAGCTTGCCAAGTTTGGGAATATCTTCATAGACTTTTTTGTAAGAGTTAAGTTCTTTATTAAGCTTCTGAGATACTTGTACATTCTGAGTATCAATTATTTGTCTGACTGTCTGAAGAGTTATTGCTGAAGCATCAAAGTGATGTGCATGAAATACATTTTTTGCCAGGGCTTCCTTTTGAAGATTTGAACTGATGTTCTCTTGTATGGGTATCTCTTCAAGCACTGCCCGGCAGTACTCTACTTTTCCTATGCTTCTTAAAATGTTTGTGGTAATTAAAAACTCGGGAATATACACAACATAATTATTGCATATTTACCGCAAAAAAGGCAGCCTTGTTACTTTCCAATATCAAGGATTGAGGAAACGGCCACAACCACCGCATCAATAACGGACACCACGGCGGTAACGGTTGCTTCTATTACTGATGTTAATATAGTACTCATGTACACCTTTATACCAGAAAAATATGCTTTTGTCCATAAGTTTTAGACTTATAGTGTGGGATACTTAGTTAAGGCTACTACAGCCTTTTTAAAGTTCTATATAGTGAGAAGTTGGAATTTTTTGTGCAAGAGAGGTTTCAGTTGTGGTAAGAATTGTTTGTTGAGTGTGAAGGATGTTCATCACATGACCCCTGTGTTTTTCATCCAGTTCGGAAAGAATATCGTCAAGAATCAAAACTGGTCTTTCTTTATTCTCTGTCTCCAGAAAGCCAAGTTCACATATCTTGAGGGCTAGTATACCTGTCCTTTGTTGCCCACGGGACCCAAAGCTTTCAATTTCCCGTCCACCTAGATACACTTTGAAGTCATCTCGAGTTGGACCAATCAATGTCATTTTTGTTGCTATTTCTCTATCTCTTATTTTTTCAAGATTGGCTTTAGTTACCTCGCTTTTTTTGTATTCTATTAAATATTCTGAGACTTCTCTGTCCAGAGTTTTTCCTGTCTGCCTGAAAAAATCTTTGATGTTGTGGATATAATTTTGCCTACTCTCCTGCAAAAGACCCCCGGTTTTAATAAGGTTGTCATCCCAGTATTGAAGCTCATCTAGACCTTTATGTTCTTTGTTTATTTTTTCTAAAACTTTATTTCTGTTTTTTATAATTTTTGTTATATCTGAAATATAACCCCGATAATTCTGATCTGTCTGTGTCAAAACATTATCAATTTCTTTTCTTCTTTCTCCGGGGCCTTGGGAAAAAATGTTAAGATTTTCAGGCGTAAAAAGAACGCTTCTCAACCGACCAACAAATACTTTTTGCAATTTTGGTATTCCATTAACTGTTAGTTTTTTAAGGGATCTGTTTCCCTCTTCCTTGTTTTTGCTAATAATAACTTCAAGTTTAGTTGTTTCATCCTTTGAGTTTATTTTTCCTTCAATTTTACAATATTCCTTGTCAAAATTTATTGTATCCTTATCATAGTCTCCTCTAATTGGTTTTGCTGTTGAAAGAAGGTAAATTGCCTCTGCAATTGCTGTTTTTCCTGAAGCGTTGGGTCCAACTATCACATTTGTCTTTTCAAAAATAAACTTCTTATTATCAAAGTTTCTGAAGTTTTCAAGCTTAAGTGAGTTAATTTGCATAGCTTTCTCAAAGAAGGAAACCTTGTTTAGTTTCTCTTTTAAGTAATTGACAGTTTGGACAAAAATAAGTGGGTCTTTGTGAAATTGACTTAACAAGTATTTTTCCATTACAGGATGGACATGGTTTATTGTCTTTCCCATAAATTCTAAAGAAGTTTTGATGTTCTCCCTTTTTCCCCCATATATCCACAAACATCTCATCATCAAGGGTGGACCCCTTATGTTTTATTCCTTCCAGAAGAATTTGTTTCATAGCACTTAATAATCTTTGATAATCATCCCTAATCAATTGCCTGGTTTTGGCTTCAGGGTGGATTTTTGCCATAAACAGACTGTCGTTTGCATAAATGTTTCCAAGACCGGATATCAGTTCCTGTTCAAGAAGAGCTCTTTTTATAATGGTGTTTTTTGAAGATAGAATAGCCATAAGTTTTGAAGCAGTTAGATCTTTGTGAAAAGGGGAGGGACCATATTTTTGTTTGAGTGTTATTAGTTCTTTCTTGGAGAGAATTCTAGCAGAACCAAACATCCGTACATCGCAAAACCTTAATTCAGTTTGATCTACAAAAGTTATTTTTACCCTGGTGTGAGCATCTTTTGAATCGCTAATATTTCTAAGTAATATTCTTCCCGTCATGGCAAGGTGAAACACTAAAAAGAAATCCTTTTTGAAAAGAGTGATTACAATGTTTTTTGCAAGTCTTTCCACCTTTTCAATATGGGACTTTTCTAGGGAGTCAGAAAATTTAGAGCTGTTGGGCTGAACTTTGTATCCTTGCTCAATCCATATTTTAAGTATGGCTTTACCGGTTATTGTGTTTTGTAATTCCCTGACTATTGTTTCTACCTCTGGAAGTTCAGGCATGGAAGAATTCTACCATGTAAGGGTCTCGTTAAATTTGGCTGCCCATTTTTCTGAGATGAATGTTTTGAATTTGTTTCTGAAAATAGCCTCATCATATTTTTTTGCGGAGTTTTTTATGTAGTTCAGATCAAATTGCTGGCCATATATAGCCCCATCAAAATTCTTGATTGCTTCTATCAAGTCTTCTACCTTATCGCCTTCAAAAAACATACCTGTTTTCCCATCTTCTATTGTATCCAAAACGCCTCCTGATCTGTGAGCTAACACGGGTTTTCCATGAGCCATAGCTTCTATTGGAACAATCCCAAAATCTTCATCTTTGACAGGGAAAATAACACCTTTGCAGTTTTGATACATTAACGCAAGTTCTCTTTCATCAATTTTTCCCAAAAAAGCAAAATCTCTTTTTGCAAGTTTTTTGAGTCGAGCCTCCTCCTTACCGGTACCAACTATCCTTAAAGGATAAGACAGATTATTAAAAGCCTCTATGACAACATCGATGTTTTTATAAGGAACCAATCTTGATACTATCAAAAAATAATTAGTATCAAATCTGGAAGCTCCTTCCGGCAGCACAAGTTCAACTGTAGTTCTTACGGGAGGATTTATGACCGGTGCATCAATTTTGTAAAATTTTTTGATCCTTTTTGCAACTGTTTGTGAGTTAGCAATTATATAATCAGGTCTCTTTGCGGAGAAAAAATCCCAAACTCTCAAATACATATCAATATAGGCAACAAACGGTTTGTAGTACCAGGAGTTTCTTTTTTGAGACTCTCCAGAATATTTATACAAAAATCTTGGAGGAGTGTGGCAATAGCTGATATGAAGTTGTTTGTGTGAAGTTATTACACATTTGCTCCATGCGGACCATGAAGAGATTACTATATCAAAATCTTTTAAATCAAAAGCTTCAAATAAAAAGGGGTATAAGAACGTATACTGTTTGGAAAGGCTTTTGAAAGAGGGTAAGTCTTTAGCCGCCGTGGTAATGATTTTCCAGTCTTTGAATTCAGGAATAGCTTTTTCATCATAAGAGGAGGTGAAAACTGTAGAGTTGGGAAAAAGATCATGGATAGTCTTTAGTGTTCTTTCAGCTCCCCCAAATTCAGTTAGATAATCGTGGATTATTGCAACTCTTTTATTCATATTAAAGCTAATAGTACCAAAAACACTTTTTTAAATTCTTAACCTCTTAACTTTTTTAAGCACCTCTACAAACAGAAAGAATAAACAGGCAGTTAGTGCTATGGGCACATATTCAAATAGACCAAGTGGTTCTGCTCCAAACACTTTTTCTCCAAAGCTTGTGTATAAAACGGGCACCTGGGCAATTATTGAAAATACTACAATCAAGAATAAAAACTTATTTTCTGTAATGCCTACTTTTAGCAAGGATTGATTTTCAGACCTACTGTTAAAGGCATGTATTAACTGTAGAATGGACAGTGTTAAGAATGTTGCAGTTCTAGCTTCTGCTAAGCCAAAGTCCCTAAGTGTAATGTTAAATACTATATAGGCAAGTGCGCCCATAAAAATACCTTCTAGAGTCATAAATAACCATCGTTCTTTATTTAATATGCCGTTTTTTGTTTCCCTGGGTTTTCTTTGCATAATATCTTTTTCACCCGGTTCCATGCCTAGAGCTAGAGCCGGAAAACCGTCTGTAATAAAATTAATCCAAAGAAGGTGTATTGGAAGTAGGGGAACAGGATCTCTAAGAATTGCGGCAACAAAAATAATCATAATTTCAGATATATTGCATGAGATTAAATAAGTAATGAATTTGATAAGGTTATCAAAAATTATTCTTCCTTCTTTGATAGCTGCCACAATAGTTGCAAAGTTATCGTTTTGCAAAATCATGCTTGAGGCTTCCTTGGCTACATCTGTTCCTTCTATTCCCATAGCTACGCCAATATTTCCGGCCTTTAGGGCCGGGGCATCATTAACGCCGTCTCCTGTAACAGTTACAATGTATCCGGCTCTTTTGTAAGCTTTGACAAGGATCAACTTTTGCTCAGGTGATACCCTTGCATATACCCGTTTTGCTTTGATCAGTTGGTCAATTTGTGCTTCTTTCATCCCAACCATTTCTTCTCCGCTTATAGCCTCATCTTCAGAAGAAATCATACCTAATTCTTTTGCAATGGAAACTGCCATAAGCTTATGATCTCCGGTTACCATAATTGTTGTAACCCCAGCAGCTTGTGCTTCTTTAACTGCATCTTTTACTTCAAGTCTTAGAGGATCCTTTTGAGCAATCAGACCTTCAAATATCATTCCGGTAAGTAGAGTTCTTTTATTATCAGTGTTATCAAAATCTTTCCTGGCAACCTCTTTAAATGTTACTCCAAGATTTCTTAAACCACTGCCTGCAAAATCCTTGATTTTTTCTTCAATCTTTTGTTTTTTGTCCTGCTCCATAGAACAAAAACTAAGAACTACTTCAGGTGCGCCTTTTACAACTAGTTCAATGCCGTCCCCATTTTCATGTGCGGTCATCATAAACTTGTCTTCAGATGAAAATGGTATTTCAAAAACGCGTTTTTTTTGAGCCATGAGTTCTTTTGCCCTGATACCTGCTTTTTCCGCACAAACAAGCAGTGCCCCCTCAGTAATGTCCCCTATAATTTCCCATTTTCCCCCCTCGTTCTGTTTAAGCACAGCGTTGTTACACAGACTTGCATGAGCAAGTAACTTTGTAAGACCAATAAATTCTGTTGCATTAACTTTAGTGAGAGAACTGTCATAAAAGCTTCCTTTGGGTGCATAACCTTCTCCGTCAACAGAAAACTCGGTGTTGCCGGAGAGGATTTTGGTAACCATCATTCTATTTTGGGTGAGTGTGCCTGTTTTATCAGTTAGAATATGTGTGGTAGCTCCAAGAGTTTCCACTGCCGGTAGTTTTCTTATGATGGCCTTTTTCTTAGCCAGGCGAGTCACTCCTATAGCCAGCACCACAGTAATTACTGCAGGTAAGCCCTCGGGAATTGCGGCAACTGCAAGGCTTACGGATGTTAGAAAAGCCTCTTTTATACCTTCCCCATCAACAAATATTTCAACACCAAAGATAACTACAATAATAATAAGAGCTGCAAAGCTCAAATTCTTTCCTACTTTTCCCAATTCTTTCTGAAGAGGTGTTTCTTGTACCTTTTCCTCTGTGAGAAGAGTGGATATTTTCCCCACCTCCGTTTGAATGCCAGTTGCAACAACTATTGCTTTGCCCCTACCATAGGAAACAGAAGTGTCTTTGAATAAGATGTTTTTCCTGTCGCCAAGAGACAAATTTTCATTTTCTAATAAGTCAGTAATTTTTTTTACTGGAACTGATTCGCCCGTTAAAACCGCCTCTGAAACTTCCAGATTAATAGCTTCTATCAGTCTGGCGTCAGCAGGTATTTTATCTCCTGCTTCTACCAGGATTATATCTCCGGGGACAAGATGCCTTGCTTCTATTTTGCTCACCTCAGTACCCCTTATAACTTTGCAGTAGCTTGCGGACATTCTTTTAAGAGCTTCTATAGCTTTTTCCGCTTTAAATTCCTGAACAAATCCTAAGATGGCATTAACTATAACAATTGCCAAAATAGCAATGGCATCAAGTCTTTCCCCAAGGAAGAAAGATATAACTGTGGCGCTTATCAAAAGCAACACAAGTAAGTTTTTAAATTGGTCCAGAAATTTTAGAATCAAAGGTTCTTTGATAGGTTCTGGAAGTTCGTTGTAGCCGAATGTTTTGATTCTGTTTTCAGCGTCTGTTTGCGTTAATCCCTGAGGACTGGAACTTAAGTTTTTGATTGTATCCTCAAAGGATTTTGTATGATACATGCCTTAAGTATATTATTCAAAAGTTGATAAATCTATGCTATTAATTATTTCTATGTTAACTCTTGTTGATAGGTCTTCAAAGTTGTGGAACTTTCTTGGGGAGAATCTTCAAGGCTTAGTGGCTGATGGGGAAGTTCTTATTTCAGATGTTGCCTTGCATGAAAAAAATATCACCGATTATTCTTACTTGGTATTTCCTTTTGCTAAAGCTTATGAAGGCTTTTTAAAAAAACTCTTTTTGGAGCTTAAACTTATTGATAAAAGTGAGTTTTATGGAGATGAAGTGAGAATCGGTCGCATTTTAAACCCCACCTTCAGGACTGAAAGTAAATCCGTTTATGATAAAATTCCACACCTGCCGGACAGGAATTTGTCAGAGTATTTATGGTCAGTTTGGAAGAGTGCCAGAAATTTGGTTTTTCATTATTATCCCAATAATTTTAGAAAACTTACTTTTGAAGAAGCAAAGTTTTTAATTGACGATGTAGTTGAAGCTATGTTGGAGGCTGTTGTACTTGTATGAGTGTTTCAAATTTTGACTTATTAATAGTTGGTGGTGGTGCTGCAGGGTTATCTTGTGCAATTTATGCTGTTAGATACAACTTGAGAACTGTAGTTATTTCAAGTGATTTTGGGGGTCAAATTCTTGAAACATCTGATATTGAAAACTGGCCCGGTATTAAAAGTATTACAGGGTCTATGCTTTCCAAAAACTTTGAGGATCATGCCAGAAGTCTTGGTGCAAGTCTTGTTTATGGTTTTGTTAAAGCCGTTAAGCGGGAAGAGAAGAACTTTAGAGTTGAAACTGATGCCAACGGTTTTGAGGAGGTGTTTGTTAAGAGTGTTGTTTTGACTTCAGGTGCAAAGCATAAAAAGCTTGGAATAAGAGGAGAAAAAGAGTTGTCAGGCAGGGGAATAAGTTATTGTGCTACATGCGACGGAGCCTTTTTTAAAAACAAAGTGGTTGCGGTTGTTGGTGGGGGGGATTCTGCTATAACTGGGGCTCTTGATCTTGCCTCAAACGCAGCCAAAGTTTATGTGATCCACAGAAGAGATGTATTTAAAGCAAAACCCTCTTATGTTGATGCTGCCAGAGCACATCCTAAAATTGATTTTATTATGGAAACAAATCTTGTGGAAGTGGGAGGTTCAAATAAATTGGAATATGTTATTTTGGATAAAGACTATAAAGATTCAAACAGATTGCTTCTTGATGGGGTTTTTGTGGAAGTGGGATTTTTGCCAGAAACAGAGCTTGTTAGGAATTTGGGCGTTGAGTTTGATGATCAAGGATACCTAAAAGTTGCCAAGGACCAATCCACAAATATTCCAGGTTTGTTTGCTGCAGGAGATGTTACAAATGCTTCAAATAGATTTGCTCAGCTTGTAACTGCTGCTTCTGAGGGAGCAATAGCAGCAGAAGCGTCTTTTAGGTACATAGCTTTTAAATAATTAAAACCTTTAAATTTGCCAAAACTCTACATCTTTGCTACACTTCCCCTTACGAAAATGAGACTAATTGCTTTGGCTATAGCTCTAACCTTTGTTCTAGCAAGCACCGCAGGTAATTCCTTGGCGTCAGATGACCTATTGCCTTTACGGAAGGAAAAAACCCTTCTTAATATTTTAATTGAAAAAATCACAGCTATCTTTTCTGTTTCTGCTTCTGAAGCCAGCCGTAGTTCTCAAGAATTTACACAGGAAAAAATCTCAATTTTGAAGAGTTTAAATAAGTATGAAATGTTCATTAGGACCTCTATGAATGGTGCAGATTTATATTTGAACAAAGATTTAGTTTTAGAAAATGTTAAAAAGAGCAAAATGGAAATTGAAAAATCAAAGTTGAGTCCTCAGTCTAAAAAGAAACTTGATAGTGAATTAACGGCCATTGAAACAGAGTTTAATAAAGATTTGATTGAAGGTCCTCAGGAAACTCTTAAGCCCTCAGTTCTTAAGCTTTTAAATAATCTTGAGGAAGTAGTTTTTAAGATGGGTGATAATGATGCATTTGAGGCTCTGAAACTTATTTCAACTATAGGTGTTTAGCTAAGTTTTGTCATTCGCGCGTTTCATGGGTGTTAAAATTTGGATTATATAAGTTATGCCTAACACTAAGTCAAAGTTAAAAGTTGCACTTGGTATGTCTGGTGGTGTTGACAGTTCTGTTGCGGGACTCCTACTCAAGAGAGAAGGTTATGATGTTGCAGGCGTTCACTTGCAATGTTGGGACTATGACAACCCCGGGTGTAAAGGGAGGGAGGATAGGGCAGATGCCCTGAAAGTTGCAAGTATGCTTAATATAAAGTTTACTGAGCTTAACTTTGAGAAAGAGTATGCGGGGATGGTCCTTGACTATTTTTGGCGAGAGCTTAAAGCAGGTAGAACACCAAATCCAGATATTGTGTGTAATACACATATTAAATTTGGCCTTTTTTTAGATTGGGCAACAAACTATGGATTTGATTATATAGCTACGGGACACTACGCCAGGTTGAAAACTACTAGTGGGGAAGGTACTAACCTGTTGTCCGGTGTAGATATCACAAAAGACCAAAGCTATTTCTTGTATAGAGTTCCAGAGGAAAAACTCAAAAAGGTTCTATTTCCTTTAGGGGAACTTGAAAAATCAGAAGTAAGAAAAATTGCTAAGGAAGCCAACCTACCAGTGTTTAATAAAAAAGACAGCACAGGAATTTGTTTCACAGGTAACTTGAATGTGCTGGAATTTATTAAATCAAATGTAACTCTTGAGAAGGGAAATGTTTTGAATGTTAAAGGGGAGGTAATTGGAGAACATGATGGAGCTTGCTTATATACAATCGGTCAAAGACATGGGTTTAAATTAAACACCTACTTGGGGATACCAACATACGTTATTTCAAAGGATGTAGCCAAAAATACCATTACCGTAGGTTTTGGTAAAGATTCGCAAAAAAAAGAATTTGACTTAACAGACTTGGTTTTTGTTAACAGGGAAAATACGAAACTTTTTATGAATAGTCAATTTGACTGTGAAATAAGAATAAGAAATCTTGGGGAGAAAATGAAGGGCCGTATACGGATATTTAATGATATTGCTTCTGTAACTCTTGAAGACTTTGCGTTAGGTGTTGCTTCCGGTCAAAGCGCAGTCTTTTATAGAAAAGATTTGGTTTTAGGTGGGGGCATTATCCGCTAACAACTATCTAGTCTGAAATTTGGCTTGCTCAATTTTTACCTGGTAATAGGTCCCCCTTTTTGTAACAAACACTTTTGAGCTTTTTCCCTCTTCACCATTTCCATACTTGTCTATGGATTTGTAGAAAATTTGTGTTTCTCCCTCATTTGTAATAACTAAAGGTTCAAGATACTTTTCAAAATCTTTTCCATCAAGGCTAACATATGTTGAATTTTCCAGTTGTAGCCCGTTGTCCTTTGCAGAAAAATTTACCAACACTTTGTTAATAAACTCATCTGGATTATTTCCCCTTTCTCCGTCAAAGTGAATAGTTGTTTGTGGTGGGTAATAGTCTATCTTTTCTCCCATAATTGCAACTATTCCGGTTTCATTTGTTAGGGCCGAAAGTATTTTTTGATTTAAGTTAAGAGTGAAAACCAGTTGTGTAAGTGTTCCATCATCTTCTATCCTTACAAGTTTTAGGGTTTCTTCTTTAACATTGTCAATGTTTAGACTTGAATAGCCAACTCTTATCTCTGTTTCTTTATCCAAGTTTTGTACATTTTTTTGAAGCAGGTCAGTTATCCTAAATTCAAAAGTGCTACCTGCTATTAGTTCCTGGTTATCTGCTAATGCTGCTCCCCCTCTGCCAAAAGGGATTTTTTTCAAGGTTATAGTTGCGGATGAGTCTATGAAGTTTTCAGGGAAAGTTAAACTTACTTCATCTAAAGTTAGAGTGTAGGCAAAATTTGGAAATACTTCTTTTTTTTCATCAAGGTTTTGAGTCCAAAGATATGAACTCTCAGAACCTGTGTGAGAACCAGTGAGATCAAGCCATGAAAATACTTTCCACGGATCCTGCCTGATTGACTGCCATCCATATGGATCTACAAGTCCATCGGGAAAATCATCAAATTTAAGATTAGCATTCTTATCTTTTAGAACAGAAAAGTGAAGGTGAGGACCTGTGGTATTTCCGCTCAAACCTACATAACCAACTCTATCTAGCTTGTTTACAAAAATTGGTGTGTTAGGGGCACTCACGGCAAGACCCTTTTTTTGAAGATGCATAAACCAGCTTTGAAACCCATTGCCATGGTTAATTTTTATGGTGTTTCCTCCGCCTTCTGTGTATGAATATGTAGCAAAACCCTCCGCAGGCGCAACTATTTCAGTATCATAAGGCAGTGTGAAATCTATTCCGTTATGGGAAGAATACCAAAGAAAAGGTTCCTTCTCCTTGATCCCAAAAAAATTGTAAGTGCTTGTATTTTCACTATTAGGTTCCAAAAACGAACCATAGCCTAAAAACGGATAACTATGATCAAAATAAGAATAAATCTTTAAAGCGTCTTTCTTGAAACTTTGATATTTCCAAGGAAGATCCAAAAAAGGTAAATCTACAGGCTTTTTGGAAACCTCTTTTAAGCTAAGACCTTTTGCAATCTGTGAAATAAGAAGTTTGGGCGTAGATGAGTAAAAACCAGCAATTGCTTTAATATTTGAATTTAAGTCGTTTAAACCTTGTGATACATCAAACCAGGTTTTTCCCAAATCGGAGGATTTGAAGATACCATACGTGTTATGTGTTTGGCTAAAAGACCCAACATAAAGTACCTCATCAAAAAAGCTTAGTATTCCAATAGCTTTATTTTCAAAGAAAGCTACTTTCTCCCAGGTAGCACCTTCATTTTGTGATAAATGTAAACCTTGAAAATTTCCTGTTCCTATAAAAAGAGTTTTACCAAAGACAAGAACTGAGGAGATTTGTTTACCATTGAATTCTTGGATTTTGTTCCAGGTATTTCCGTTATCTTTAGATATGAAGACAGTGTTATCAGTAGACGCTGCCAAAGCCGTATTTCCATCAGCTGAAACACTTTTTATGCCGGGAGAAAAGCCATTTCCTATTACCTGGGTCCAAGATGATCCATAGTTTTCTGATCTGTAAAGACCGTTTGAAGTTGTCCCAAATAAAATAAATTCAACTGTTGCAGAAATTGATAAGCCTGAAAAAGTTAAGCCCGAATGAGTCCAGGATTTTCCCATGTCAAAAGATTTCCAAACTCCTGAGGGTGTGATCCCGGAAAAATAAGCTGAAGCATAAATTGCAGTCCCATCATATGCCAAACCTGTTACACCTTTATCTTTAAGTCCTGATTGGTTCCAGGACTGACCGTGATCTTTTGAAATATATACTCCGTTGAAAGGCTTTGGGAATTGAAAGATTGGATTGTATTCCCCGGCAAACAGGCTGTAAGGAGTAGTTAGTAAAGAGTCAATTCTGGCTGAAGGGGAATTTGCAGGTTTCCAGGAAGTTATATCAGAGGCAAAAACATTTTTGGATACTACTAGTAGGAGTGCAAAATAAAACAGGAAGTACTTTAGGATTTTTAGAACCAGATATCTATGCAACGGACCTTATTATAATATAACGGCACTAATTAATCAACAATGATTATTATAATATATAATGGTTGATTGGCTCAAGGCGTTAAATTTTATCAATCACAGCATCTCTAATAGTATTTCTGGCTGCGGCTAAAAAAGATTTGCTCTGCAGTCCTCTTGCATCCTTTGGCGTTTTAAAGTTTCCTTCTGGAATTCCTACTCCAAGACCCCCCAAATTATCTCTTAAGTCATTTACAGCTGCCTCTATTTTTGGTACATCCTTATTGGAAAAACCCTGGGTAATTAAGAATAGTGTGTTTGCTCTTTGTAAGCCTGTTATTTGTTCTGGCAGTCTGAAGGTTTCCCCAGTCTCACTTATTTCCACCTCCCCTGTATCCAGTAAATCAATTAACTCAAATGCTACTGGTGTATCTCCTTTACTTAATAAACTCCCAAGATCGGATTTGAGTTGTTCGGCTATTGACTTAGTTGCCATTTCATCCGAGGTCATAATATTTCTAGCAGATCTGATAATAACACACGGGTTTTTCTAAGAGAACCAATTTATTATTTCCCGTATTAATATATTGTTACTATGCTGTTGACAAGGCCAAGGGTTATTGGTAAGTTTGAGCATGCAAAAGGCTAACTAGGCCTTTTTGTTTTTATGCTCTTAATCTTTTTTAGATTTTTGGCATATCCGCCCTTTGAAATTTGAATAATTCAAAATTAGCTAATAAAGATATGCTTTTACACATCTTTAATTTGGTAAAACAGTTAAAGATTGTCAGAAAAGTGGAAAGAACATTTCTTGAGAATTTGATCCTAGTTCAGGATGAATGCTGGCGGCGTGCTTAAGGTATGCAAGTCGAACGGTGCAGACGACCGCAAGGAAGTTTGCATAGTGGCGAACGGCTTAGTAACACGTAGGAACCTACCCCAAAGTAGAGAACAACAGACCGAAAGGTCTGCTAATACTCTATGTGATAGCAATATTAAAGGAGCAATCCGCTTTGGGATGGGCCTGCGGCTTATCAGCTAGTTGGTAGGGTAATGGCTTACCAAGGCTTTGACGAGTACCCGGACTGAGAGGTCGGCCGGGAAGAGGGGCACTGAGACACGGGCCTCACTCCTACGGGAGGCAGCAATCGGGAATCTTGCGCAATGGGCGAAAGCCTGACGCAGCGACGCCGCGTGAGGGAAGACGGCCTTCGGGTTGTAAACCTCTGCAAAAAGCACCGGCTAACTACGTGCCAGCAGCAGCGGTCATACGTAGGGTGCTAGCATTATCCGGATTTATTGGGCGTAAAGAGTTCTGTAGGCGGTTTTGTAAGTCAAATGTCTAATACCACTGCTTAACGGTGGACAGGCATTTGATACTGCAAGGCTAAGAGGAAGCTAGGGGTAAGCGGAACCTGTGAAGTAGCGGTAAAATGCGTTGATATCACAGGGAACACCAAAGGGGTAGCCAGCTTACTGGGGCTTTCCTGACGCTGAGAGACGAAAGCGTGGAGAACGAAACGGATTAGATACCCGTGTAGCCCACGCTGTAAACCATGCCTGCTAGATACTTGCTCTTTTGTGAGTGTCGAAGCCAACGCGTTAAGCAGGCCGCCTGGGAAGTACGGCCGCAAGGCTAAAACTCAAAGGAATTGGCGGGGACCCGCACAAGCGGTGGAACATGCTCTTTAATTGGCTGCTAACCCAAGAACCTTACCCAGGCTTGACATGCTACTGCAAATCCGGTGAAAGCCGGACTCCTTCGAGGGTGTAGCACAGGTGTTGCATGGCTGTTGTCAGTTCGTACTGTGAAGCGTACGGTTAAGTCCGTCAACGAACGCAACCCTTACCGTTAGTTGTATCACTCTAGCGGAACTGCCGCAGTAATGCGGAGGAAGGTGAGGATGACTTCAAGTCGGTATTGCCCTTACGCCTGGGGCTAGAAGCATGTTACAATGGCGCGTACAGCGAGCAGCAACCCCGCGAGGGGAAGCAAATCTCTTAAAGCGCGCCTCAGTTCGGATTGAAGTCTGCAACTCGACTTCATGAAGATGGAATCGCTAGTAATCGTTGGTCAGCTACACAACGGTGAATACGTTCTCGGGTCTTGCACACACTGCCCGTCACGTCAGAGGAGTCAGGGTCACCCTAAGTCTAAAGTAATTTGGCCCAAGGTGAAATTGATGACTAGGATGAAGTCGTAACAAGGTAGCCCTAGGGGAATCTGGGGCTGGATCACCTCCTTTCTAGGGAGAAAAAATTGATGTTTGGCAAAATAACGTATGGGCCGTGCCTTTGCGTACGGGAAGGTTATTTTAAAGCGCAAAAATCCGTCAAAGTTTGAGCAGCTCATAAAACTTTGTACGTAACTTTTTATTTTCACAGTAAAAAGGTTGAGCAAGTTAGGGTTTAAGCTTTAAAGCCCAAAACGATGTTCTTTCCGCTTTTTTGACAAATAGATCCCATTTAAAAGAGTTCTTTAATTAGCCCGTTTAATCTATCTTAAGTTTCTGTTTTAATTTCTCTATGAGTGCTGAAGACGCAATGAAAATGTATGATGACTCTCTTGGTGGAGATGTTTTGGATGAGGCTATTCAAACGCAGCTTAGATCTGATCCTAAAGCCCAAGGTGTGGTTGAAACTAAAGAGATGGTAAAAAGAAGACTTGAAGAATCCTCTGCACAAGTTAGAGATTTGTTGCAAACTGTAGATGATCTAAAAAAGGAAAAGCAGGAACTTTCAGAAAAAGTAGGAATAGATGGACTAACGGGTCTTAAGCTGTACCATAATGAAGAAACAAAGATTGCTTTGGATAAAGTATTTGAAATAGCAAAAAGGTCCGCTATTCCCGCAACTGTTGCCATGTTTGATTTAGATGAATTTAAAAAAGTAAACGATACCTATGGGCATGAAGTAGGCGACAAAGTGTTGAGATGTTTTTCAACTGCAATAGCAGAATCGGCAAGGGATGCCGATATTTTTTTATCCCTTGGGAAAAAGGATGAAGCGGAAGGGGCTAAAAATGTGGACCAGGCCCTTGCAGAAGCCGGTCAGGAGAAACATGAGGGTTTTAGATATGGAGGAGAAGAATTTATGGCAATTTATTTAGGTTCTGATCCAAAGCTAATTTCAGAAAAAGTAATACCTAGAATTTTTATCAAGTTTAGAGAAAACCTTAAGGCTGTATTCAAAGACGAACCTGATAAGGTAGCCCTTTTACAAAATACATTTAGTTGCGGATTATCAGGTGTTAGTTTTTCAGAAGATAAGTCGGCAAGAAATTCATATGAAGAGGCTGTTAAAGTGGCAGATAAAAAACTGTATGAAGTTAAAAATGGAGAAGGGCTCCCCTTCAGTAGAAATGGGGTTGCCTATGAAAATCAAGTTGCTGATTCCAATAGTGATGCTCTACCAGTTAAAACGGGCGCCTCTCCTATGCAGGAGCTTGTGGAGGCTCTATCCACTGAAAAGCAGTAGTTAATTTTTGTATCCAAGACCTGACGCACAAAAACTTTTCTTTAGCTTAAATTGGCTAAGGCCGTCATTTGTGGCTACAAAGTTTTTATATCCATGAAGGGAGATTTCCTGTCTTAGCTTCCCTCCTGACATTTCCCTACCCATGGCATCTGAGTAATACACATCCTTTCCCCCTGAATTATACCAATTTACCGGACCTGAATAAGATTCCCTAACGCAGCCTCTTACATAACTTCTATCATTATTTGGAAAGTTTAGACTTTTGTCTGCTTCTTCCGCCCACATATACACAAGTCTTGTATGATTTGCCGGGTCCATTATGGTAATTGGATCAAACACTGCGGTCGAGGCTTGCGCAAGACCAACAACACTTCCATTCACATTTTTTATTCGCACACTATTTGACCAAATCTCATATAGCGAATCCCTCTTGCAAGTTTCATCAAGAACCATAACAGATCTTCCTATATCGTTGGTTGGGTCGGAATCGGACAGCGATTTGTCCCTTTGGCAGATACTGCCAACCTTACCGCTATCCGCCATAGCTTGGACAAACATCTTTCTGCCGTCATTTGTTAAAATCCTAAACTCCATGGAGTGAGCTTGGGTATCATACCTTTTTACTCCGCCCGTTCCCATGTGAAATACTAACCTTGAATCATGAAGATGTACTCTTCCTTCATCATTTGTTTGTCCCTTGTTGGCTACAAAAACTTTAAAACCTTCATGCGCTTCTTCATGACCGTTTGGTTCTGTTGCTGTAGTGTGTTTTTTTCCAATGAACCCAAATTTTACCAAAGATGCAGCAATTGCGTTGTTTTTAACAGTGGTAGGATCATCACCATGTTCATGAGCAAACTTGCACTTTGTTCCTGATGGGTTATTTAAAGCTACAACTGTCTCCTGCGGGTGCCAGGTTCTGTACAGCACCCCATCATCCCCTTGTTCTACATATCTGTCATGAGTAGCTTGTGTGCATGTTCCCAGAATATCTGAGGCGACAGCCCCCCAAATAGTGCCTGTTAGAGGGGGTGGCTGCGGCGGGGTGATACCTCCTGACAAGTTGCTGATAGTAACATTTACAAAGGACTCTGCCAAATTACCTTTTGAATCATAAGCTTTAGCTCTTAGTTTGTGTGGGCCATTTGGTACTTTGGCAGTATCAAAGTCATAAGAGTAAGGAGTTGTAGTATCTGTGGAGTTTAAAACGCTTCCAACATAAAACTCAACTTTTGCAATACCGCTCTCATCCATGGCATTGGCTTTGATGCTGGTCACTCCTGAAAGCGTAGCGCCTTCCAGTGGACTTGTAATAGTCACTTGTGGTGGAGTGGTATCGCTAACAACCGGTGGAGAATCTGCTGCTGTTGTGTAAGTTATCACCAAGTACGGTGCTTTATTACCTGTAGCATAAATGGACTTTCTTCCCCACCTGTAAGCTGGGTTACCTTTAATGATAAGTGCTATTACCCCTTTATTTCCTGTTTGAGTTATAAGATTGTTAACAGGGGTGGTAGCCTCAATAAAATATTTTAAATCCTTTTCCCATTTAACATCTTCCGTAATAGTTACATTTTGATCCGTTACACTCCTTGCAGATGGTGGGTTTGTTTTTGAGTAAGGCTCTGGATTAAGAGTTTTTTCTGCGGATACTATTAATCCAATCTTAATCCATTGGGTAGAGCTTGCCGTTACAAAAAGTTTAGCTGAAGTGATTGTTGACTTCTGAGGTATGCTTTGGCCCTTGAGAAAAAGTGCCAGAAAGGAATTGTTAATATCAGATCCTGTTCCAACCCAAGTGTTTGGGGAAACCAGATCCAGTATGCTGCCATCTTGACTGGCAAGGCTGTCTCTGGTTTGCAATGAATATGTAACAGTGTTAGTAGTTGCGCCTGCAATTTGACTTTGATTGTATGTTTCAACCGAGAGGTTTTTTGAGGCTTTATTTCTGCCTACATATATAGTTACAAAAGTTAAAATAAGACTTAACAGGCCTACTATTATTGGGATAAAAAGGAGAAGAAAGCCTTTTTGTTTGTTTTGGATGTTAGACATAACTTTGTTGGTTGTGTACCTATTATAGTACAGCACAGTGTCTTATTGATCGTCAACTATATTTAGTGTTTGGAATTAAAAAATTAATAAGCAACACCTTTGAAATCTGGGCAATTGCTTTTGGCCCAATCAATGTATTCGGGGTTGCAGTATGTTTTAGAAGCCCTTATTGTTGGCATGCAATCAATCCATCCGTTTAGTGGGCACTGGTACGTTAATTGGTTCTCATTTTCACCAACAATTTCTTCCTTGATACTGGTAATATTTAAGACTGTCTGTTTTATTGGGTTACATGGGGCCATTATGCACTCCACTTCTTTTTCTACCTCAACAAAAACACCCATAACTTTAACTTGCTTTCCAACAAAGCTTGAAAGATCCATAGGAGAATTGTTTATATATATGCTAGTTGCCACTCCTTTGGTTCCAGTTGGGTAAAATGTGAGAAGGTAAACTTTTCCGCTTTTTTGTATTTTGTATATTCCATTCGGGTTCTCCAACCTAATTTCATTATCTTCTTGTATCTTTGGCTTCTCAGTGCCCTCCGGTTTTGAATACAATTTTGGAAGAGTCAGAAATACTCCGGTTAGGATGATACAGAGTAAGACTAGC
Source organism: Patescibacteria group bacterium (assembly GCA_038064575.1). Classification (GTDB taxonomy): domain Bacteria; phylum Patescibacteriota; class WWE3; order UBA101185; family 2-01-FULL-41-18; genus JBBTST01. The sequence continues at coordinate 2,050 of JBBTST010000012.1, read as the reverse complement.
ACTAAAAGGTATTGCTTCTTAACCATTAGTCACATAATAGTCCCAGTTATACTCCCTAATCAAGTATGTGTAGAAGTTACGGACATATTTAACTTAATTGCGTGTTTGGGACTTTTTGGTGGGCGAACATGGACTCGAACCATGGACCTCGTCTTTATCAGAGACGCGCTCTAACCACCTGAGCTATTCGCCCGTGAGAGGCAAACTTTAGAGTTACTTTTCTAATGTTTGCCGCCAAATTTTAGCATAAGGATAGCTGAAGAACTATTGTTACATTCATTTGTCCGTTCTCCTTTTCCCAAGAGGTTAGCATGGTGATCCTATAAGTCAAATAGCAACTGGGTCTTTTTGTGCCCCATCTTTAGCTCTTGACTGCCTGTTTTTAAAGTGTTAATTTACCTGTCACGGGATGGAAAATATTCGCCTAAAGCGTAAGCCTTAGGTCACTTTAAATTATCTTCTTTTATAGAAGCTCTAATTAGTTGATTTTAATAGTTTTGGTAAGATGGGCAGGAGATAAATGGGCCCATAGCTCATCTGGCTAGAGCGTCGCGTTTGCATCGCGAAGGTGAGGAGTTCGAGTCTCCTTGGGTCCACCAGAAAATGTCTGTTTTGGTCTTCTCCTGGCTTCGCGCGTGAGCGCGCTGCAGATAGTCGAATCCCAAAACAGCTATTTTCTAATGACTTCGCACCTTGAAAACTGAATATGATTCAATTCAAAACAAATTAAAATTGTTTTTCTAAAACAATTTTCAAGGTAATCAATCTTACCAAAACTCGCAAGAGTTAGGTGAGATATTCGTAATCTTAAAAAGATACTAAAGCATATGGTGGATGCCTATGGGTCTTTGTGCTGAAGAAGGACGTGCATGGCTGCGTTAAGCTTCGGGGAGCTGCCAAGAAGCGTTATACCCGGGGATTTCCGAATGGGGCAACCTGTTCTGTGGCAACACAAGAACATCCTAAACCAAAATATCATCAAGTAATTGGTGGTTATAGGTTTTGTGAGAGGTACACTGCGAACTGAAACATCTTAGTAGCAGTTGGAAAAGAAACAATATTTGCATGCCCAGAGTAGTGGCGAGCGAAATGGGTGAAGCCCAAACCCGAATCTAGAAAAATTACCACCTTATTTTAAGGCAGTAATTTTCTGGAATAAGGGGGTTGTAGGACAAATCATGGTTTCTTCAAAAAAGAAACAAACAGTTACAAAATTTTCTCTAGGAGAACCAGTCTGGAAAGTCTGGCCAAAGAGCGTTATAGCCGCGTACCTGAAAGAGAAAAACCTGTTTTTGGGTTTGTTCCTGAGTATCACGGGACACGTGAAATCCTGTGAGAATCTGGGAGGACCATCTCCTAAGGCTAAATACACAAAGACACCGATAGCGAACAAGTACCGTGAGGGAAAGGTGAAAAGAACCCCTGTTAGGGGAGTGAAATAGAAACTGAAACCGTATGCTTACAAGCGGCCAGAGCTTTGCAGCAATGCATAGTGATGGCGTGCCTATTGAAGAATGAACCAGCGAGTTAATTGTGCATGCAGCTTAAGGTAATTAAGTTACCGAGGCAAAGCGAAAGCGAGTCTTAATAGGGCGTATTGTATGTACAATTAGGCCCGAAGCCAGGTGAGCCTACCATGAGCAGGTTGAAGCACAAGTAAAATTGTGTGGAGGACCGAACCGGTGACTGCGGCAAAAGTCTCGGATGACTTGTGGTAAGAGGTGAAACGTCAAACGAACCTGGCGATAGCTGGCTCTCCCCGAAATATATTTAGGTATAGCCTCAAGGTTAAAGGATCTGTGGGGTAGAGTTACTGAAAGGAACGCCGGCGGGCGACCGTACGGCCTCCTACCAAACTCCGAATACGCAGATTTCATACTTGAGAGTCAGAATGTGGGAGCTAAGTTCCATGTTCAAAAGGGAAACAGCCCAGACCGTCGGATAAGGTCCCTAAATTCATGCTTAGTGGAAAAGGAAGTGGAATTGTTTAGACAACTAGGAGGTTGGCTTAGAAGCAGCCATCCTTTAAAGAAAGCGTAACAGCTCACTA
>JBBTST010000011.1:0-59194 GCA_038064575.1 Patescibacteria group bacterium | reverse complement strand
AGCAAGGTATTTAATTTTTCCGCCAAACAGCTTAAAAATATCCCCAAAAACAAACCTTTTTATAGGCAGTGGAATTAGATCAGCATGTTCAAGAGCAAATTTAAACTGATTAAACTTGTTTTTTTCGTGAGCTTTAACCTCAAATTTTTGCCACATGATTTTTAACATTTGAGGCACAAATATTAGATGTGAGGGCTTATATTCTTTGAAAGCGGAGAGCATTCTAAAGCTGTTTATCTTTTGCAAATAGATTATTTTTGCCCCCAGACTGAGAGGTAGTAGTAAGCCCACAATCTGTTCAAACATATGACTTAAGGGAAGAATAGAAATCGTGGTATCAGAGTTAATAGATTGAAGTCTGTGTGTTATTGCCTGAAGGTTTGAGGTAATGTTTTTTTGTTTGATGATCACACCCTTTGGTACCCCCGTTGTTCCGGAAGTAAAAACAATTTCACAAATGTTTTCAGGGTTTTTGAATGACTCTTTGGTTCCTGGGTTGCTATCTTGTTTCAAAGTTTCCAGCAATTTTTCTGTTAACTTTTCAAAAGTAAGAATGTTTGTAAGTTCGTCTTTTATGAAAGCTGAATTTAGAAATGAAGACACTATGGCAAGCTTAGGGCGGGTGTTTTGAAGAATCATCTTAATGGTTTCAGGTTTATTTCTGAAATCTACCGGGATTGCCACTCTACCTGTTGATAAAGCCGTTAAGAGTAGAAGGGCATATTCATAAGAGTTTGTCCCCCATACTAGGAACTTCTCTCCAAAACCTACCCCTTCCTGTTTAAGAATTTTATCAATCTTATTTATATATGAGGGTATTTCCTTATATAAGACTTTCCACCTTCTGACGCCTTTCCTCATCACAAAGGCCTGCTGGGTCGAGTATTTTTCTGAAATGAAGTCTATTAAATCTAGTAACGACCTAAATCTTAAATCAACCACGCAAAAACAATAACCTAATAATTTTGGTTTGTATAGAAGCTTGATATACCAACATTCACACTTTTATTAAATTGGCTACACAATAATTTTTGGTATGGGAAATTGATATTGCAGTGTCAGAAATTTTGATGCCTTCGACCCAGTACAAAAACGGCTTTCCCAAGGCATCTTTTTTTATCTCAATACTTAACCATTCTCCTACCTTTATTATACCCGCTTTTATGGCACATTCCTTCACACAAAAGATGCCGGCAAGATGTTCAGGTTCAGAGTTTTGCTGCTCGTTTTTGGTGAAAAGCTTATCTAAAAAGGCGCTTCCAGACCTTTGAATTGTAGCCTTAAAATCCTCAAGTTCTAAAATATCAACTGCAATTTCCATATATTTTATCCGTTATGGCTGGCTGATGCTAAAGCTTTCATATTAAGCAAGACCCAAGTGCTTTAAAACCGCATCCTCATAATCCCCAAGAGTTTCAATTGCTAAGACCACCCCACCTTCTAAGTCAATACTTCCTGTTGTGGGGTGAAGTGCAAGCTCATCAGAGTCATGCAAGACTGTGCTGTACTCATCCTCGGTTGCATTTGTAACAAAATCACCCTGTTCAAGAAGTTTAGCTGAAAAAGCCAAAATTACACCACCCCTTTTTTGGGGAACGGCTAAAAGAAAACCAATTATTTCTTTGGGATCGATGCCTTCTTTAACACTGGCAGCCAGAGACTTTAACACCCAGTAACCGTATTTGCCTTCTAATATTGTATGGACAGGGTCACCTTTTTTTGGAAGAGTATCAACTTCACGTTGAATGGCTGAAACAATGCTTTCAATAGCTTCTGCCTTAGGTATGGGATCTCTATCAATAAACATTTCCATATGACTGTGTGTTGCTGCCTCACAAGCTCTTTCAAACCAATCCTCCTTAAGTACAGGGGCCGCGTTTTGAATTAGTGCTGTAGAAAGAACAATACTCGGAGCATAAACTGCTGTGTTTGCTCCAACCACCTCATACAATTCCCCTGATTTTCCTCTTCCGGTTTGTGGAACAAGATGGGGGTTTGCCTTAAAGAATATAGAGTCATAAACAGGGGAAGCATAAAACCAACCAGGTTCCTTGGACATGATTCTTTGGTCTTGTGCTGGCTTGTCCTCCACTGCTACACGAATCTTGCCCCTTGCAAGTCTTTCTAAGGTGGTGACAATATCCTGTGATCTCACTGCTACTATGTTGCCTTTTTGTGAGGCCAATGATGTTGAAAAAAGAGCTTTAATTGATGTCTTTTTATCCGGAGCCATCTCTTCATAAATTAGTTTTAGTGCTTTCATTGTACTAACTTATACCAAAACAGTTCTAGATGCATCCGCAAAATATCTGTTTGGAGAATGAAAAAGATAGAGGTAGAATCGTTTAAGAAAGGAGATTTGGCAATGAAGGTGTGTTCCTGTGATTGCCATGACGGGGATGAGCTTTGTAAGAGGTGTGATGAGGGTCATTGCACTTTTGTTGAGGTTAAAGAGGAACCCAGACCTCAAGTGAAAAAGGTAAGGGTTCCCATCAATACCGTTTGCCCGGATTGTGGTTGGCCTACTACGTTAGTTAAATTTGGGACAAAAAGGTATTGTTCTACACACAAGGTGCTTCTTCCCGCATTTTGTGAACAGCTGGTTTATGCGTAGAATTTTAAGTTTGCGCATGACCAGCTTTTGTTTCTTACCAACTCCTACCTCCACCGCCTCCACTAAATCCACCACCGCTAAAACCTCCGCCTCCAGAGAAACCACTGCCAAATCCGCTTGACGATTTTGTTGGCGTTGAAAAGTTTGACACGGAAGATTGAAAACTAGATATGGAGGAAGCAAAGACATGCGCATTAAATACCCCATCAGAAACGTACCAGCCATTTTTTGGCATCTCAGTTAGATCCTCAAAACGCTTTGCCCAAGTTTCAGTAACATTAAAGGCAACGGCGTATGGAAGCAACTTTTCAAACATAAACCAGTTTTTTTCCTGAAATTCAAGCTGTCTTTCTTGAGAGCTCAAAAACTTTTTTAAACCTAATATTTCAACCTGAGTTTTTGCGCCTTTAAGTGTTTTTCTTGGCATTGCTTTTGACAAAAGCAGGCACAAAATGCCAAGCGGGATGTTTCCGGTAAGTAGTATTACTGCAATTCCCACAGCAATCCAAATGCCTCTCACAGTTTTTGGGTTTGCTGGAAAAAACCCGCGTGTAACAACAAAGTTGTATAAAGCTTTCTTAAAATCTTCAGATTTATCCACAAATTTATTTTTAAGCTCATTTGTGAAAACCATATCAACCTTTTCAAAGAGCCCGTTAAGAAGTATCTCTTCATGTGGAAGAAGAGCTGTTTTGTCTTTTATTTTGTCAGGGCTATTTTTAGTGAAAATAAAATCCTTTGGAGTGCCAAAAAGGCTGTCCATAGTTTTCATAAAATTCTTTTCTCTTTTTGCCTCAGCTATTGTTAAATAGCCTCTTATTGCCAAATCAACAATTGTAGCTGATAGATCCTCACTGTCTGCACTTTCATCAATCAGCGTTCCTGCTTCTGCCGGGGTCAGCCTTCTAGTCCCCTCCTTTGGCGGTTCAAAAAGTGCTGGTATAGCGGTATTTACTCTTGGATCTCTGCCAAATTTGAAGTAAATAATGAGTATTACTAAAGGAAGAAGTCCATACCAAACAGCAAAAATTATAATTTGTAAGGGCGAGAACTCAGGGACTAAAGTTTTGGCTTTAATTTCAACATACCCTTTTGGAAAACTTGTCCCAACAGTTATCTGCTCGCCCGGAAAAAGAGTTTTATTTGTTTCATAGAAAATCTTATTTTCTTCAAACCTTGTGATGCATGCCGCCTCCTTTGAACCCTGTCTGCCCGTGAAGCATTTGGCTTTAATTTCAGTTATTGGGATATCAGCGGGCAGAGTTATAGTTGCAGTGGCTTTTTCTATTGCGACTTCCCACAAATCTCCCGTTAGGTTGTGAAATATTTCTGCATGATCTGAAAAGTCCTCAACTAGGCCGGTTATTTGATAAGTTATTATGAACGTGTGAAGAGCCGTAATAGTTTTGTCAGGGTTGCCAATCTTTATTGATAGTGCCCCGTTATTTTTAAGAAGTTTGAAGTTATATGGTTTATTTCTTTCATCTGTAACACCTTGCACTTTAATCTCAGTTCTTAAGGTTTTCCCATCATCGTTTTTGAAATCCGTTTTTATGTCTCTATAAATTCCATGTTTTTGCTCCGTTGCAAAGTCGTAATCAATTGTTTCTTTTATTGTGGCTGTGCCATCTTTTTGTAGAATAATTTGTGCATCAAAAAGTAGTATTTCCTCCCCATTGTGAGCTTTTACTTGTGCAGGTTCAATTACAAGAAGGGTCAAAAGGGATACAAAAAATATTTTAATGGCTTTGGTCACAAATACATTATAGCCTTTTATCTTGAACTTTTTAACTAAGCCTTATAGAATTCACACCATGTCCAAAAATATAAAAGTAGTAATAATAATTTGTTTGGTAATAGCCCTGCTGGGTATCTTTTTTTTAATTAATGAAACTAAGAACCAAGCTGATAAAATCTTGCTCACTAAAAACACTATTGAGCCAATAGCCTCTTCACAGGAGTCTACTCAATCTGTTAAAACTAATAAGATGCAAACACCCGACTCAAAAAAATACACAGCCTACCCCGAAATGCTTTTGAAGGAGGGTGTTATGTATTCTGCTATTCTTAAAACCCCAAAAGGGGATATAAAGATCAAACTTTTTGATAAAGAAACACCTAAAGCGGTCAATAACTTTGTTTTCTTGGCTAAAGAGGGGTTTTATGACGGGACAAAGTTTCACAGAATTATTAAAGGTTTTATGCTTCAGGGAGGAGATCCTGAAGGTACAGGAAGAGGAGGCCCCGGTTATAGATTTGATGATGAGTCAATAAAGCGTGATTATAAAAGAGGAACAGTTGCTATGGCAAATGCCGGTCCTAATACAAACGGCAGTCAATTTTTTATAATGCACGCTGATTATCCTCTTCCTAAAAACTACGTAATCTTTGGTGAGGTTGTTGAAGGCTTGGAAACAGTCGATGCTATAGCTTCCGTTAAAGTTAAAACAAGTCTCTCCGGCGAATCTTCCACGCCTTTAGAGGATGTGACTTTGGAATCAGTTGAAATCAGTGAGAGTACAAATTAAATAGTTTAAGCCATTCTTTTAGGCTTAGTGTTTCAGCTCTTCTTGTTGGGTCAATCCCGACTTTTTCAAGTAGTTCCATATCAAATCTTTTGTTGAGCATCTTCCGCTGCTGCAAAAAGCCATGGTGCAAAAACTTTGAGAAGCTTTGTATTTGTTGTGTGTTAAGCAGCCGTTTTTTTAGTGGTGTAAGTGTAATCAACGCGCCGTCAACCTCCGGAATCGGATCAAAAAACACCTTTTCTATAGTTTCAATATAGTTAATATCAAAAAAAGCGGATAAAAAAGTTGCCATATAATTTGAATGAGCGGTTTTTGCCATAATCCTTTGCGCAACTTCTTTTTGAATAATGAGAGCAGTTTTTTCTATAAAATTAAGAGTAAAAGGCAGCTTGTGCAGGAGTGGGGAGGTGATTTGATAGGGAAGAGAAGAAACCAATTTATTGATTTTTTTACCGTTGAAAAACCCGTTTTCTGTAATTAATTCCTGAACAAATTTTAAAGCGTCCTTATGAACCAACTGAAAGTTTAAAACTTGTGAAAACTTAGAGTTTAGAATAGGAATTAAATCCCAATCTATTTCTACAGAAATCAAAAAATCTGTTGTTTTGAGAAGCTCCTCAGTCACCTTTCCAAGTCCTGGACCGATTTCCAAAACACTATCACTCTTTGAGATGTTTGCTGCTTGAACTAGAGCTTGGATAACACCAGGGTCTGAAATGAAGTTTTGACCAAACGGTTTTTTTTGTTGCATAAATGCTTGGTCGGGCTGTTTTATATACATCCCGACCAAAGGTACTGAATTACTCAGGTTTAAATTTCACCCTGATGTGACCTGCAAGCAGGCACTTGTAGAAAGGTCGATCACAACTTTTGCACCAGGCTAATCTTAGGAGAAATCTCTTGAGCCCCCATGGTCCTTTCCTTTTTTTTCTCATAGTCTACTCCCTTCCCTTTTTGATTGTTACAATCTTTCTTCTTCGAGTTTATCCAAAAACTTCTGAATCTCAAAATTGGAAGCGTTAAAGACAGGTTTTGAAAGCCCTTGGTCACTTAATTTAAAGTCTAAAAACTCTTCAGGAATGTCAATTAGAAACCGTGAAATTATCATTGCCTGAACTTTTCCAAAGTAGAGTCGGGATCTTGTGTGGGTTAAAAAAACCTTTTCTTTTGCCCTTGTAATTGCCACATAACAAAGTCTTCTTTCTTCTTCCAACTCACTTATTTCCATTAAAGACCTGGAGTGAGGGAACAACCCCTCTTCCATGCCGACTAAAAAAACAACCGGGAATTCCAATCCCTTTGCAGCATGGATTGTCATTAGCGTTACCGCATCGTTTTCATGGCTGTTTCTTCTTGCGCTATCTTGTTCTACCAAAGAAACATTATCCAAAAAATCTCCTAAAAGCGGAAAAAGAGTTGCAACAGACTTTAACTCCTTAATGTTCTCAATTCTTGATAAGCTTTCTTCGCTCCCATCATCAACCCATTCAACATATTTAGTTTTTTCTAAAACAGAATTTAAAAACTCAAGAGTTGTAGCCAGTTCCTTTTGTTCCTGCCAAATCTTAAAGGGCAGTTTTGTTAATGCTTCAACTTTGTCTAAATTATAATTTTCAGTTTCCAGTCTTTCCTGCGATTTCTTGCCGATTCCTCTTGGAGGGGTGTTGATAACCCTTTCCCAGGAAACTTTATCAAAGGGATTATAGATCACTCTCAAATAAGAAATTAAATCTTTAATCTCTTTTCTTGAATAAAATCTCACGCCTCCTATTAATCTGTAGGGAATGCCTTCTTTCAAAAACATTTCTTCAATTGAACGGGATTGGGCATTAGTTCTATACAAAACACAAAAATGGGCAAAAGAATAACCGCCTTCCAAAATGCGCTCTTTTATTTTTCCTGTTATGAAAAGGGCTTCATCTACTTCATTTAACCCCTGATACACGCTTAGCTTTTCCCCCTCGGCATTGCTTGTCCACAAATTTAAAGGAATATGAGAAGAGTTTTTGGAAATCAGGTTTTTGGCAGCCTCAATTATATTTTTAGTCGATCTATAATTTTGTTCAAGATTGTATGTTTTGGCATTCTTGTAATCTTTTTCAAAGTTTAGAATATTTCTAACATCTGCTCCTCTAAAAGAATAAATTGCCTGAGCCATGTCGCCAACCACAAAAATATTTTTATGTTTTTGAGCTAAAAGCTTTGATAACACGTACTGGGATCTATTAGTATCTTGATACTCGTCTATTAAAATATACAGAAATTGATTTTGGTATTTTTCTAATACTTGTAGAACTGTTTCAAAAAGTCTTACTGTTTCCATTATCAGATCATCAAAATCTAAAGCTAAATTATCCTTGAGTTTTTTTTGATAGAGAGGATAAGCTTTTGCAACAATTTCATTAAAAAACCCAGATGCATACTTTTTGTATTCCTCTGGTGTTATAAGCTCGTTTTTTGCGCTGCTTATTCTTCCTAGAACTGCGTAGGGATTTGCTTTATTTGAGGGTATATTAAGCTCCTTTAACACATTTCTTATCAGAGTCTTTTGATCAGCATCATCATAGATCACAAATGATGGACTTATCCCAATGCTGTAGCCGTCTTTTCTTAGAATTCTTGAACATATTGAGTGAAATGTTCCGGCCCAGGGGAGGATGTTTTGTTCTTTAAGGACAAGATTCAGTCTTTCTTTGATTTCTTTTGCAGCCTTATTTGTGAAAGTTACAACTAAAATGTTTGAGTGGGCAACTTTATGTGCCTCTATTAAGTTTGCCACTCTGAAGGTAAGAACTCTTGTCTTTCCGCTTCCCGGCCCTGCCACAACCAAAGCAGGACCTTCAGTATGGTAAACAGCAGGAAGTTGGTATTTATTAAGTGAGGACAAATCCATGATGTGAAGTTTAACAGAATGCTCTTTAAGTGGTAATCTTGCACGCTCTATAAAACTGAATGGCAGCAAGCCCTGTTATATGTAGGCAGGTGCAATAGCTGAAAGTGTTTTTAGTGTCTTAAAGATCTAAAAGTGGGTGGTGTATTTTTATGCCTAACTGTTGGTATGAGAAATCAAGCATGTTAACCATATCGGCTTTTCTGCTATTGCTGCCGAGTACTACCCCAATTATTTCCTGTCCGTTATTTTCTGCATAAGTTATAAGACACATGTTTGCCTTTTCTGTATACCCTGTTTTAACGCCTTTCACCCCCGGGTAGGTTGTAAGCAGGTTTGTTTGATTGGAAAGTGGTAAATATTTGTGCTTTTCAGAGGACAGGATAACGTAATTTACTGTAGCCACAATTCTTTTGAAATCAGGGTTCTGTAGGGCATATTTTGTCAGTTTAGCAAGATCGTATGCTGTGGACTGATTATTATCATCCAAACCGCTAGGGTCAGAAAAATGAGTGTCTGTAAGATTTAATTCCTTTGCCTTAAAATTCATGAAGCTTGTGAATACTTCTGAAGTTTCTGCTACGTCCCCTGCTATTGCATATGAGGCATCATTTCCTGAATGTAAAAAAAGACCATACAAGAGCTCCTCAAGTGTGTAAGTTTCTCCTTCTGAGATGCCCATAACGTTTTCTCCAATATTCGCAGCTTTTTGAGAAACTATAACCTCTTTCTTAAGATTTTGATGTTCAAGGGCAACAACGGCAGTCATCATTTTTGTAAGAGAAGCAATTGGCAGCTTTCTTTTATAATCTTTAGCAAACAGAATAGCATTGTTGTTTAGGCTAACCGCAATTGCACTAAGTGCGTTAGTTTTTGGCTGTGGGTTAACATTGGAATTAACCGTCTTTTCTGAGAAATCCAAATCTGAAGAATTTCTTGAGCTTAAATAACTTTTAATGTAAGTTTCTTTGTAATCGGTTTTTTTCTTATTTTCTGTTGGATGCAAAAAGCTAAGATTGTTGCTATTGGCAGCACCGGCAAACAAAAAGAAAGTCCCCAAACCTAAAGGCAATATTGTAGATGCTACAAGTGAAAAAACAAGAGTTTTATTTTTCATTATATTTATTTGGATAATAATTATTCTTCGTATCAAGTTGAAAACTTGTATGGAAAATGATACTACTAAATAAAATTCAAAACTAGAATGTACAGCAGTTGGATTCTTTATGACAGCTGTTTTCCATAAGAAAAGGAGAGAACAATGTGGTTTCTGATCCAGATGGCGTCCCTTGATTTTATTATTGCAAGAATTAAGGAAGGAAAGTTGGAGTATGTTTGGGTAGGAACTCCCTTTGAAGGAATGGTTGTGTTTACTGGACAGAGGGACCTTGCAAGAAAAATAAGTGAATGGCAAGCTAGAGGAATTGGTAAAAAAAAGGGTAAGCCTCAGCTTTCTTATATTCCTTACCAAGCGCAATTGCCCCAGCGGTTAACTGAATCTACAATCAGTGATTTACTGGTAGGTTTCAGATCTGTAAAACAAGGACCCTGAATTTTTTATTCAGGGTCTTCTCATTTTAAAAACACCATGTTAAGATGCAATGCGAAAGGTACTAATTTATGATTGAATTTATTGATTTTTATGCAGAATGGTGTGGTCCTTGCCATGCTATGAAGCCAATTATTGATGAATTTGAGAAAGTCTATTCTGGAAAAGTTAAATTTTCAAAAGTAGATGTTGATAAAAACCAAGATCTGGCTGGTAAGTATGGCGTCATGAGCATACCAACCTATGTGATACAAAAAGATGCTAAAGAGGTTGACAGAAAAATTGGAGCTGTCACAAAAGATAAGCTTAAAACCTGGCTTGATTCCCAACTAGGCTGAAAGCATAATTATGCCCATCAAACTTGCCATAAATGGCTTTGGTCGAATAGGCCGCGCTGCTTTTAAGATAGCTTCTGATAGAAGTGATGTTGAGCTAGTAGCAATAAATGATCTGACTGACCCCAAGATTTTAGCCCATCTATTAAAGTACGATTCAAATTATGGTGTTTATCATAAAGAAGTAGCTGTTGAAGAGAAGGCAACTATAGTTCACATTGAAGGAAATGCAACTCCAAAATCACATTTAACAAAAGTTGAAGGGAGTGATGATTATCTGATAGTCAATGGTAAAAGAATAAGGGTGTTGGCGCAAAAAGACCCTTCGCTTCTGCCATGGGGTGAACTTGGTGTTGATGTTGTTTTGGAGTGTACGGGGCGATTTACGGAAGACGGGGCTTCTGAAGTGCATATAAAATCGGGAGCTAAAAAAGTTGTTGTTTCTGCTCCTACAAAAGGAGGTAACACTCAAACATATCTATTAGGGGTCAACTCCCAGGATTACAAAGGTGAAGCAGTGGTATCAAATGCGTCTTGTACTACAAATTGTATTTCTCCTGTTGCGTCAATAATCCACGCCACTTTTGGCATAGTTAAGGCTTCTATGACAACAATTCATGCTATTACAGCGGAACAAAATCTAGTGGATTCTCCACCACCCCCGCTACACCCGGATTTAAGAAGAGCCAGAGCCGCAGGATTTAATCTGGTCCCAACAACAACGGGTGCTGCAATCTCAACAACAGAAGTAATTCCCGAGCTTAAAGGCCTGTTTGATGGTTTGTCAGTCAGAGCTCCCATAGCTGTAGGTTCTTTATCAGACTTTACAATGCTTCTTAAAAGAGTGGTAACTGTTGAGGAAGTAAATGAGAGATTCCTAAAAGCAAAGGAGGAGCCGTTATATAAAGGTGTTTTGCATGCAACATACGAACCACTGGTTTCCTCTGACATTGTTGGGTCAGCTTTTTCTTCAATTGTTGACCTTTCCTTAACCAAGGTTATAGCGGGGGATTTATTAAAAGTTGTAGCCTGGTATGACAACGAATGGGGATATTCCAACAGGCTGGTTGAATTGGCTGTTAAAATAGGCGCTCATAACTAAGATATACTATAATCTGCTAGAATAAAAATAGCTATGGATTCAATTAATCTTCTTAATAAGATTCTGCTCCAAGGGAAAAAAGTTCTTGTGAGAGGGGATCTTGATGTTCCAATTGTTGACGGTCGCGTGGCTGACGGGTCTCGTTTGGAAGCTATGCGTGAAACCCTTGAATACCTGGTTATAAGAGATGCAAAAATTATACTTATTGGACATCTTGGAAGGCCTGACGGAAAAGTAGTTGAGTTGTTAAGACTTGATCCTGTTGCAGACTATTTGAGGCAGCTTGGTTTTAGTGTTATCAAGCTAAACACTATTCTTGGTCCTGATCTGCACGCAAATTTAGAAATTCTTACCAATGGAGAAATTCTAATGCTTGAAAATTTAAGATTTGATAAGAGGGAAGAGGGGAATGACGTGCTTTTTGCAAAGGACTTGGCTTCGGTTGCTGACCTTTATGTGAATGAATGCTTTTCCACTTCTCACAGAGCACATGCTTCCATAGACGGGATTCCACAATATGTAAAGTCCTTTGCCGGCTTAAGACTTCAGCTGGAAGTGGAAACTCTTTCAAGAGTACTTGTTGAACCCGAGGCTCCCGTTGTTTGTATTTTTGGTGGAATCAAGCTTGAGACAAAACTTCCCGTTATATCTAAATTCTTGCAGGTTGCTGATTACATACTTCTTGGAGGAAAGCTTGGTATTTATTATGAAGGGGATACAAACAATAAAATAATAACTCCGGTTGACTATGTAGGTGCTGAGGAAGATATTGGGCCAAAAACTATCACCATGTTTGAAAGTGTTATCAAAATTGCAAAAACCATAGTTTGGAATGGGCCTATGGGAAAATTTGAAAACGACTCTTATTTTTCAGGAACTCTAAAAATAGCTCAGGCGGTGGCTGACTCGGCTGCTTTTTCAGTAGTTGGCGGTGGTGATACAATAGACGCTTTGAACAAGGCTGGACTAATGCCCAGAATGAAATTTGTATCTGTGGGTGGTGGTGCTATGCTTGAGTTTATCTCAGGTAGGATACTTCCCGGACTTGAGGAGTTAGGTTATTATGACCAGGAAAATTTTGAGAGTAACAAACCCTGATAAATGTATAGGTTGTGAACTTTGTGCTTTTGTGGCTAACAGGCTTTGTGGGAGAGTTGGTATTTCGGGCTCGCCAGTTAAGATTTTGGGTAAAGACAAGCCTTTTAAAATTCATTTGGACCCATCGGTTAATGACCTTGAAATAGACAAGATTGCTGGGATTTGTCCCAAAGATTGTTTTTCTGTTGATGACACGGAAGATTTATCTGAGCTGGAGTATATGCTTGAAGGAGAATCTAATGGGGATTAATAAAGTAATTCTTCATATAGATTTGACAAAAAGGTTGGCTACCACCAAATCATATGATGATATTCACAAATTTGTTGGGGGTGTAGGCTTTGCCTCTTTTTTGACAAAGGAGAGGCTTGATTTTGATCCGGTTGTATTCTCTGTGGGGCCTCTGAACGGTTTCTTCCCATTTGTTTCAAAGACTTGTGCCTCTTTTGTTGAAGACTTTTCATTTCATGATGTTTATGTAGGGGGTAAGTTATCAACAAGATTACAGTTTTCTTCTTTTGACGCCATAGTTTTAGAAGGTTCTGCTAAAGCCCCTGTTGTGATCTCAATCGCAGGAAGAGAGGTAAACTTTTACAATGCCTCAACGGACCCGTTTTCTGTTGGAACCCCGGGCAAAAGATGTGTTATGTCTGTTGACTCAAAGCACAAACAGTTTCTAACAGATGGAGTTTTTGCTTTTGGTGGTAACGCGCTTTCTGAGAAACTACAGGCAAAAGGTGTTGTTGCTATCACTGTTTCAGGAACGGAAGAAACACAAACTATGCTAAACCCAAAATATGAAAAGCTTTACTTGGAAATTCTGTCAAAGGTAAAAATGCTTCTTATAGAGCCTTCAAATAATGCCTCCTGCTCCGGCTGTCCTATGGGCTGTAAGGATTCAAAGGTTGGAGAAAGCGGGGGGGATGTCTTTACACACTGTTTGGTAGCCTGCAAGTTTGCCGATCCAATTTATTCCGATCTATCTTTAGTATTTGCATGTTTGAACACTCTTGGTTACGATTATAACCACGGAGATTTAGAAAACCTCCCAATACTTGTAAACTCAACCACAAATTTTATATATGAAAAATTATCTAATAGCAAACTGGAAACAAAATAAAACATCTAGCCAAATTCTTTCTTGGTTTGAGGAATTCTCTTTACTTTACCAGTCGGCTGTTAATCAGATTGTTGTTATTTGTCCCTCTTATCCTTATCTTCCTCTTGTCAAAAGTCTTATTGAGTCGTTTAACTTAACAAATGTGTTTGTAGGGTCCCAGGATATTTCAGTTTTTGAAGAAGGCTCCCATACCGGTGAAGTTTCAGTGCTTCAGCTCAAAGATTTTGGTACCTTCTCAATAATTGGACATAGTGAGAGGTCTGAACCCTTATATCAAACACAGGAAAAAGTGGAAGTCTGTCTAAGACATGGAATAAATCCAATACTTTGCCTCAAAACTTACGAGAATTTTCAGCAGAATTGGCCTGAAAAGGCTGTATTGGTATGGGAGGACCCAAAAGCCATCTCAAAGGAAGGTGTTTATAGTGAAACGCCTTTAGATGAGATTATAGAGACCTCAAAAAAGATAAAGGCGTTAGTAGGGGATAGAGTAGTGGTTTATGGAGGCTCTGCAAACCCGGATAATGTAAGCGCTTTGTATGATAGAGCGCACTTTAATGGTTTTCTTGTGGGTAAAGCAAGTCTTGAAGCCAAGACGTTTAATGCACTTTTAAAAAGTGTTAAATGATATGAGATATGTTGATCTTGGAGCGGTTAATGCCCTCAATGAAAAAAGAAAAGAGAAGAAGAAAGTTAGAGTAAGAATTATTCTACCCCTTATTTTTGGCTTCTTAATGCTTTTTGGAGCAGCATTTCTCTTTGCAGTGAGATCCAAAGGAGTGGCGGCGCTTCTAAATCCTGTTTCACTTGTTACCAACCTTGTTAGCTCTACGCCTCTTACCTCAGCTGATGGAAGAGTTAATGTTGTTCTTTTTGGTGTTGATAGAAGGATTGCCGATTCCTCCCCGGGTCTTACAGATACTATTCTTGTTTTGTCTGTTGGCAAGTTTTCCAAAGATTTAGTTATGATTTCTATGCCTCGTGATCTTTGGGTTAAAGCTCCATCAGGATCCTTTTCTAAAATAAATGCAGTTTATGCTCTTAGTGGAAGAGAGGATGCAGTGAAAGTTGTTTCTGATGTGCTTGGTATACCAATCCATTATTATGCTGTAGTAGATTTCAGACTTTTTGAAAAAATCATAGACATTTTAGGTGGAATTGAGATTGATGTTGAACATGCTTTTGATGATTACGATTATCCCATTGAAGGAATGGAAAATGCTTATCCTGAAGCGCTTAGATATTTACATGTTAGGTTTGAACAGGGGTTTCAAAAGATGGATGCCAAGACGGCGCTTATATACTCCCGTTCCAGAAAAGGAACAAATGGGGAAGGTACAGACTTTGCCAGAGCAAAAAGGCAACAGAAAGTTATTAATGCAGTTTGGAAAAAAGTCTTATCTTTAGAGGTACTGGCAAATCCTGTAAAAATGAAAGATTTATATGATTCCTATAGGGACTCTGTTGAAACTAACGTAGGTTTTGTAGAGGGGCAAAAGTTTTATGAGCTTATTAGAAGTGTAAACCTTTCTAAAAATCGATCGGTTGTTTTGGATGACAGAAGTAATATAGATTCGGGTGGGCTATTGTATAAACCTGAAGATTCTACATTGTACGGCGGGGCTTATGTTTTAATTCCAAAGACAGGGGACTACTCACAAATTCACGGTTACATACAAAAACTGCTGTTTAGCGATAACTAATTGATATGATTTACGTATTTCACGGAAATGATGAAGTTTTTTTATTGGAGGAAATAAGGCTTTTAGCTCAAAACTTCTCTTTGAGAGAAAATATAAAACTTTTAGAGATTAAACCAGGGGAGCTTTCCTCATTATATTACTCACAAGACCTTTTTAATCCCTCCAAACTTTTTGTGATAGATATACCAGCAAACGCCAAATTTGATTTTTCTCAAGTGAAAAGCTTGATAACAATGCAAGCACAAAATAGCATTCTTTTTTATGCTCCAAAAAAGCTTGAAAAAGGGCATGTACTTTTGAAAAACTTACCAAAAGATGTAGTGGTTAAGGAGTTTACTAAAGACTTTGATATCAGCATATTTAACTTTCTGGATCTTTTATTTGAAGGGAAAAAGAAGGAGGCCTATAACTCGTGTAATAGTTTACTTTTGCAGGGTGAGGAGATCCTTTCTGTTTTTTCCATGATTACTTACGCTTTGAGAAATATAGCATTTTTTGTTTATGGCAGCACATCTTTTGAAAAGCTGCACCCTTTTGTTAAGTCTAAGATAAAAGTTCAGGCAAAGCATTTTAATAAGTTGTATGTCAGTAACCTTTACACAGTTATGTATGAGGTTGATAAGCTTATCAAAGGTGGAAAAATAAGCAGTGAACTACTCCTTCCACTTGTGATTGAAAAAGTAACTGCAAAGCTATGAAGCTTATTCAAAACACTCTAAGAAAGGTTAACATATCTTTTTTTATCATCTCAGTTGCGCTGCCGGCGGTGGTGCTTCTTCTCTTTTTAACAGTAATATTTGTTTTTTTTGTTTTTCCATATCTTAATTTTAAAGTTAGCAGGGTTTTTGATAACCCCGTTATTCCTGGAGGCGTCAAAAAGGTTGCCGGTTTTGACCGTTTTAGTTTTAACGAGTTGTTAAATGAGGCATCCTCCTCCCTCGCGGTTAAGCATCTTCCTGCCACTTTTTCTTTGACTATCCCAAAGTTGAAAATAGTTAATGCAAAAGTGGAAACTAATGCTAAAAGTTTAAGTCCTGATCTGTTACTTGGGCATTATAAGGGTACTTCTTATCCGGGGGAGCCAGGAAATGCGCTGATTTACGGCCATTCGGTCCTTCCTGTTTTTTTTAACCCACATGATTACAGAACAATCTTTTCAACATTGCCTCAACTTAAGGAGGGGGATAAGTTTTATGTGGATTTTGCGGGTAATTCTTTTACCTATGTTGTTGTTGAAAAGCTTACTCTTAAACCGTCCTATGTAAAGGTTTTTGAGCAGCAATCACAGTTTCTGCCTAAGGATTCCTCCACAGTGACCTTACTGACTTGCGTTCCCCCGGGTTCTAAAGTTTTGAGATTATTGATTGTTGGAAAATTAACCAATTAGCTTTGTCTGGCTCTTTTTTCAAAAGTTTTCAGAGCATAAGCGCGGGCTTTGTTTTTGGTTAAGTAAGCAAGGATAAGCACAAAACTACTGCCAACAAGTATTAACAAAGAAATGCCATTGGAACCTGTTGTAGGAACAGCACCCGATGTTGATTCACTAGGCCCTGCTGCTCCCAAAACTTTTGGTGAGTCCTCGGTTTCTATAACTACTCGTTTGGCAACTGTGTTTGTAGGAGTTTCTGTCACTAAATTTGCAAAAACACTGGTCTTATTATCTGCGGTTGGTGGGAGTTCTTGTTTAGGAGTATCTGATAAACTACTTTTATTCTCCTCTTTAACAGTAGATGTGGTATTAAGTGTGTTGATTGTGTAATAAGCAGATAAGAAAATACCGACAGCAACCACAAGTGTTACAAAAAACGTTAAAAATCCTCTTTTTGCTTCGTAATCGTTCATAGGCAGGTTTATCTGGAAAGGTTTCTGAGAGCATCAAAATCTATTGATTTTGTATCAATGCTCACAAAATCTTGCAAACCCCTTGGTATATCTATTCCCCTATAGGGTGGGTTTATCTCCAATACTAGTAATAATACTACACTTAAAAGAGATGTCCATATCAAAAAAGCGGCTTGTTTTATCATAGTGCCTGATCCTTTATTGCATATATTGAAATAATCATGAAAACTTTACCTTCATCATAGAGAGTGTTTGTGTCTTTGTTGATATTAAAGCTCTTAATGCCAATAAATCTTGTGCTCCCCTCCAGATCCTTGACTAACTTTAATATATTGTTAGGGTTTCCCTCAAGGTGGAGGGTGATGTTTGTTGTAATCAGGTTATCTTCCCCAAGAATTGAATTCGGGCTCAGATATACAATTCTAAACTCATTATTTGAGGTTGTAAAAAATATATTTTCAATAAAATTGGAGAGCCCTTCATTGTTTGGAATAGACTCATTAAGCTCCAAAACTTCTTGCTCGGCTTCTCTATAAAGGGGTTTTAAGCTTTTAATATTTTTTAAACGTTCGTCTGTAAGGGCTATAGTTTTCTCCCTCTCACTAAGCATAGACTTTTTAACATCAATTTTCTTAAGTAAGGGACCAATACCAAGAATGTATAGGCTAGTTATATAAGCTCCTATAAGAAAAGTAGTTAACGAGGCTTTTTTGGCCGGTTCATAAAGGTATTCTCTTGTGTATCTGCTCCAGAACCTAACTCCTTGGTCTTTCATACTATTTTAAATAAATTGTTACCTCAAAATCATAGTAATCGGTGTCAGTCCTATACAAAGCTCTGGTGAGGGCAATAAAGGATACCTTTCCAGACTGAAGAAAACTGGAAATAAACTTGGTAAAATACTCCCCTTTTTGAGTTTTAAGAATCAAGGAAATGGCACCACCTTCGTAGCCCATTCCCAATAGTTCTATTTCATATGGCGTTGATTTATAAACAAGGTCTACTTTATCTTGGACTTTTAAATTTTGTTCTCTGATCAACTTAAACGCATTTATTTTTTTTTGAAGTTTTTTTACATCTCTCTCAAATTCTCCTAGACTTAACACCTCTTTATATTGTGCAGACAACTTTTTATCAGCTTCTTGTACCTGAGTTGAAATTACTATTAGTCTTATTACCAGAAAGAGTGTGAAGAACTGGACCAGGACCAAAACAGTACCGCTTGTTTTTAGCACTTTCTCAACTACCCTTAATTTGTTTGTGGAAAGAATCTCATTGGGACTAATAAGATTAGGGTTTCTGGGTCTTTCTTGTTTTGGCTGTGTGGGTTGCAGCATGGGCAGCTTTATAGATTCTGGACTTAAGCCTTGCAACCTTATTCTTGTGAATAATATTGTTTTTTGAAGCTTTGTCCAGAACGCTTTGTAACTTGTTAAACTCTTCGTTCAGTATATCAGGATTGGACTTTGTAATCCTTAAGGATCTTAGTAAAACCTTGATTTTCTCCTTGTCTGAAGAGTTTTTGGAGTGTCTTTTTCTTGATTGTCTTAGGGCTTTCTGGGCCGATTTGATGTTTGGCATAGGCGGAAGCTATGATACCATATAGCTTGCTATGGTCAAGTCAATGGTTAAAAATGGCACTTCTTTTTTATTTCAAACCCAGAAAACCATAATCTCTGCAGCATCGATATTATCCTTTGCTTATGCAATCTCCGCAGGACTCTCCTTTGTGAGAACAAGGGTTTTAGCAACTTATTTTGGAGATTCTTTTGAACTTGGAGTGTTTTTTGTGGCGGATAGGATCCCTTCCTTTATTTACAGCCTTTTAGTTGTTGGAACTTTATCTGCAGTTTTCATGCCAATTTTTGCATCAATTATGAAAAAAGATCAGGACTGTGCTTGGAAACTTTCCTCAACCGTAATAAATATTTCGTTGCTTACTTTCTCTGTGTTTGGTGTTTTGGCATTTATTTTTGCCAGGCAAGTTATGTTAGGACTTTCTGCCGGTCACCTTTCCAAGGAGGGTCTGCTTCTTGGTGCGTCCCTTATGAGGATTATGATGCTTGCCCAGTTTGTATTGATTTTTTCAAGTTTTATAAGTGTTATTTTGCAATCCTTCAGATATTTTATAATTCCCGCGCTTGCACCAATACTTTATAACATTGGAATGATTTTAGGAGTTGTTTTTTTGACGCCTTTTTTAGGAATTTATGGAGCAGCTTATGGGGTAGTGATTGGTTCCTTTTTTCATCTTTTGGTTCAGCTCCCACTGCTTAGAAAGATAAAGTTCAAACACTCTTTCTCTATTAACCTAAAAGAGGAGGGTGTGTCAGAACTTATGGGCCTAATACCACACCGCCTTCTTGCCACGGTTTTTTATCAGGTATCAGCAATTATTGATACCTCTTTGGCCATATTGATTTCAGCTCCTTCCGTAGTAATTTTCAAATTTGCCGAGCAGCTCCAAAGCTTTCCCGTAAATCTTTTTGGTGTGTCTATAGCCTCTGCCGCGCTGCCTACACTTTCTTTGGAATCAGATGACAAAGATTTCTCAAAGTTTAAAGACACTTTCCTAACTTCCCTGCACCAGATGCTTTTTTTAGTCATACCTATTTCTATAATTCTTTTAGTTTTGCGAGTTCCACTGGTTAGACTTGTTTATGGAGCTTCAAAGTTTTCTTGGGAAGCTACAATTCTAACATCTTACTCCGTAGCCTTTTTCAGCTTCTCAATTTTTTCTCAAGCAGCAACTTATTTAATAACAAGAGCCTTCTATGCAATAAAAGACACCAGAACACCTCTTAAAGTTATGTTTTTTTCAGTTCCGTTTGATATTTTATTATCCGTTTTCTTTATTAAATATTTAAATTTTGGTGTGTGGTCTATAGCCCTTTCTTATTCCATAAGTAGCATCTTTGATTTTTTGATCTTATTACATCTACTTGGTAAAAAGGTTGGGTGGTTTGATTCAAATACATTGATAGAGCCTTTTGTAAAAATAAGCTATGCAGCATTTTTTATGGGAATTTCTTTGTATGCCCCAATGAAGATTTTAGAAAAATTTATCTTTGATACCACAAGGACAGTCCCACTAATTTTTTTAACAATAATTGCAACAAGTTTTGGTATAGTTTCTTATTTGTTTTTTACCAGAATGTTTGCTGTAAAAGAAGTGGACTTGTTATACTCGCTTGTTTCCAGATTTAAGGTTAGACCAAGTATTGAAGCTCTAAAAGGGGCAAGTTCCATGCCAGAAGGGACTACAACGGAACTTTCTTAAATTTCCCCTTTTTGGGAGAGGCTAGGAGTGGTTTTGCCCATAGCTCTTGTTCTTGGGTGGGTCTTCAAAACAAGTGTTTGTGTTAGAATCCCCTTTGTGGAAAACATTAGAAACTTCTCAATCATTGCACATATTGATCATGGAAAATCTACTCTTGCTGATAGATTTTTGGAATTGACAGGAACCCTTACAAAAAGGGATATGAAAGAGCAGATGCTAGATAGCATGGACTTAGAGCGGGAGAAGGGTATAACAATAAAGCTCAAAGCGGTGAGAATGTTCTTTGAAAGCGCAGGCAATAGTTATGAGCTTAATTTAATTGATACGCCAGGACATGTAGATTTTTCCTATGAAGTGTCCAGGTCCCTAGCCGCCTGCGAAGGGGCAATACTGGTGGTTGATGCCACTCAGGGTATTCAGGCGCAAACCCTCTCAAATATTTATAAAGCACTTGAAGCCAACCTAACAATTATTCCAGTAATTAATAAAATTGATCTTCCAATGAGTGAGCCTGAAAGAGTTGCAGAAGATGTGATCAAAACTTTTGGCTTCAAAAAAGAAGATTTACTGTTTGTATCCGCAAAAACAGGACAAAATGTGGAAAAACTTTTGGAGGAGGTTGTTAAAAGAATTCCCCCACCTAAAGGAAGTCACCTTAAACCTTTCAGGTCTTTGATCTTTGATTCATTTTTTGACGAACATTTGGGGGTTGTTGCTGTTGTTAAGGTGGCGGACGGAGAAATCTTAGTAGGAGATTTATCAAAAAGAGAAAACCTTAAATTTTTAGCTACTGGTGCTCTAGCTATCCCTGAGGAGTTGGGGGTGTTTTCCCCCTCAAGAAAAAAAGTTGATTTTTTAAAAACTGGAGAGGTGGGGTATATTGCCACTGGTCTAAAAGAAATTAAAAAAGTCAGAGTCGGAGATACTATAACCTTTGCAAGAAACATTGCGGAGCCGCTTCCGGGTTATAAAGAGGCAAAACCGGTAGTGTTTTTGTCTTTGTATCCTGTTGATAATGACAAGTTTCCGGAATTTAGAGAGGCTTTGTCAAAACTTAGTCTTTCAGATTCAGCGCTAAGTTTTGAGCCCGAGTCAAGCTCCGCACTAGGTTTTGGTTTTAGATGCGGGTTTTTAGGGCTTTTGCATGCTGATGTTGTTCAAGAAAGACTTGAGAGGGAGTACAATCTCAATCTTCTTTCCTCAACGCCAAACGTCTCTTACAAGCTTACAACTACTTCACAAGAAGAATTTGAAATTAGGTCCCCAGGGCAATTTCCTAACCCTTCCCACATAGCTTTTATAAAAGAACCTTGGATACTTATTAAAGTTTTTGTTCCTTCAAATTTCCTTGGTGGTGTAATTCAGCTTTGTGAAGAGCATAGAGGTACTTTAAAAACTATGGAATATCTAACTCCTCAAAATGTTCATCTTGAATATGAAATGCCACTTTCAGAGCTAATACTAAACTTTTATGACAGTTTAAAGTCTGTGTCTTCTGGTTATGCAAGTATGGATTATGATTTCTTAGATTATAGAGAGGTTAATGCCGTTAAGGTTGATATTCTGGTCCATGGTTCTGTTGTTGAGCCGCTGTCTTTTGTTGTTGTAGAAGAATCCGCACAAAAGGTTGCAAGAGGCCTTTTACTGAGTCTTAAGAGTGTCATACCAAAGCATCAGTTTGAGGTTGCGCTTCAGGCAGCAATAGGTGGAAAAGTAATTGCAAGAGAGACAATTTCCGCAATGAGAAAAGATGTTCTGTCTAAAATGTCCGGTGGGCATAGAGAAAGAAAAGACAAGTTAATGGAGAAACAAAAAGAAGGAAAGAAACGACTCAAAAGATTTGGGAGGGTGGACATCCCTCAAGAGGCTTTTAGAAGTGTCCTGTCTAAGTGATTCTCTTTTTTCTTAAGCGTAATTATATGAAGAATGTGAAACAGCACCGCCGGCACTGTAAAACTTAAAGGCGCTGCGATTTCTGAAAGAGTTATCCCTTTTACGCCAAGGGCGTATTGTAAAGCTTTGTTTATAAGTCCAATACCAAAACCTAGGAGTATTATAGAAAACAAAAGAATTATCATCCACAAGTATAAGTTTCTGAGTATTTTGAACAAGGTTGTTAAATCTTGGGTTTGAGTTTTAAGAGGTGTCAATGCCTCTATAAAGTGGTAGGCAAACAAAGGCATAAAGACCAAAGCTATTGATACTCTGTAAGATAAACCTTTTGCTACGGTTTCAAAGGAAGGTGTTCCATAACCTGAAAGGCCACCGCTAAGAACACTTGTTAAGACAGTTGAGAAGTTTCCTGATAATAAATTTATTACAATATTGATAAGATCTGCCAATACCAGATAGAAAACAATGAGGGAGATAAAAGATCCAGCAAATAAATAGCTTTTCTTAACAACTTCCAATTTCTCTTCAAAACTCCCCTTTGACAGAGCAAGTTTAACTATAAAAATAGCCA
This sequence comes from Patescibacteria group bacterium, assembly GCA_038064575.1. Taxonomy (GTDB): domain Bacteria; phylum Patescibacteriota; class WWE3; order UBA101185; family 2-01-FULL-41-18; genus JBBTST01. The sequence goes on along the minus strand of JBBTST010000011.1, from coordinate 36,671 downwards.
GAGGGGCAAATAACACAAGCAGCAGAACACTCACAAAATCAAAATCCGCAAGATAAGGGAGTCTTCTTAGAGGTGGGGAATAAACATCAATCATAACTTTTTCCTCTTTCTTAAGAGAATTACAAGTATAACCAGAGCTTCAAGGATAATAGGTGTTGCAACAATAAGCACAAGTCTGGTCGGATTTTCAACATAAATTTCACCTGTTCCCACTGGTTCGTTGTCTTTTGCATCCCTTATTAATAAATCGTTATTCATTTCAGAGAAGTTCATGCTTTTTGTAAGTTTTGTAATAAATTTCTTGTCAGAGGTGCTCAACAGCAAATTGCTGTTTTCATCTGTTATTAATTTTTCAAGAGACTCCTTCTTTAGTGCTCCTGCGTACATAGTTGAGAATCCTGGGAGCTCCTTTTTGTGATCCCCAATAATATAAAAAGTGTAAGTTACATAAGAGGGTTTGAACGGGGTAGGATAGGGGTATGGGTAGGGTGTTGGTATTTCAACAGGTCTGTCTGGAGAAGGCTGAGGTTCTGGTAGGATGACAGTCACTTTTGTATTTTCTTCCTGAACTACAGGGTTGGAAGGCAGCCTTGGTTTGGGATTGATTGATTCGGCAAGCAGCGCTCCGGTAATTTTGACAGGATAAAAAAGGTTTTTAGATTCAAATACTATTCTTAGTGGGTTGATATGGCCATTTTTTAACTGTCCCTCAACAAAAGGACCAAGAGCACTTGTGTCTATCTTTGCAGCCACAAAAAAGTAACCTTTTTTAATATAGTCCTTAATAACAAAATCAGCAGAATTAGGAACTGTGTATCCATTTTCTTTTAGCCATTTTGCCAGAGCTTCTTCATTGGTGGCTTCTAAGATTGACGTTTCATAAACATCCACGCCATTGGTTTCAACTACTGTTACATAGTCAGCACTTTCTTTTGAGGGTGCTTGAGAAAGTGATAACCCTGAAAACGACTCTAATCCTCTTGTTGCATAAGGATAATATTTAGGGCTTGTTATTTGTTCAAGAGTTGTGAACACATCACTCCTGACTGTATCAACGGTCGGTTTTGTAGGAGTTGGTATAAGAAGGCCAAATTCTTTTGCTGAGCCCTGAAATGTAGGAGATATAATCAGAGTTTCCTTACCAGAAGACTTATCGTATAAAATCACGGCTTTTTCTTGATTTACATAAACTGGGTAGTAAGGATCAAAAACTATTGTTGCTAAGGCCTTTTTGGGGCCTGGTCCTACCAGAGAAGAAAAATAAAAGATTGCTAAGAAACTTAAACTTATTTTCTTAAATTTGATCACCCTACTATTGTAGACCCATTAGCACTACTTATTCAAATACAAACTAGTTTGAGGAAACGATGGCACTAAAATCCTAAGTTACTAGGTCAGGTCTTTTTTGAGAAGTCACTTTTTTAGCTTCATTAAACTGCCAGTTTTCTATTTCTTTATGGTTTCCTGAGAGCAGGATTTTGGGAACTTCTAGTCCTTCAAAATTCTCGGGCCTGGTGTATTGAGGGTACTCAAGTAGGTTTTCAGAAAAGGATTCTTTTGTTGTTGCGTCCTTCTTTGCTAAAACCCCTTCAAGAAGCCTTGTAATTGAATCTACTATAACCATTGCCGGAATTTCTCCGCCGGTTAAAACATAATCTCCAACTGAAACTTCTTCATCACAGACAAACTTATGTATCCTCTCATCAACGCCCTCATATCTTCCGCAAATAATAATAAGTTCAGAAAGATGAGAAAAATCTCTTATTTTTGCCTGATTTAACTGATGACCTCTTGGTGTTGTGAGTAAAATTTTTGAATCATCTTTGGTTCTTTTTGATTTTAGTGGCTCCACATCTAAACTTCTTAATGCTTTGAAAATAGGCTCGGCCATAAGAAGCATTCCTGTACCCCCTCCGTAGGGCTTATCATCAACAGTGCCATAGCTATCCAGTGCAAAATCTCTTAGATTTATAAGTTTTATTTCTATCAGCTTTTTTTCTATAGCTCTTTTTATTATAGACTGGCTGAATACACTATCAAAAAGGGAAGGGAAAAGTGTGATTATTTTAAATGTCATAAAGGGATTATATATTTAATCATGGATGGGGGAAATTCCACAATTTCTCCGCCAAATTTTTGTTTGAAGCTTGTGATGCCACCCCATTTTTTTGTATATTCAGGAAATCTATTATCTTTGATTCCTTCCAAATCCAACTTTTCAAAACCCATGCTTTTAAAGTAGTTTATTGCCTGCCACATAAGTTTATAACCGGAGTTGGATTTTCTTCCTTCTTTTGTTGTTGCGGCGTGCATGAACCAAACCTTTTTTTGGTAAGCTAAGTAGAAGTTTGAATTGGCCAGAAAACCCTCTTTTGTATAAGAGTTGATGAGGAAGGAATTATTACCAAAAATCTGGGATTTTTTTAAGATATCTGAGAAGCCTTGCACATAGAATCCTTTTTGTTTTCCTGTTTTTTTTGCTTCAATATGGAAGCGCCTTAGAGCCTCCTGGTTTGGAAATTGTATTATATCAATTTTAATATTATCCCTTTCCGCTTTTTTTATGGAATTTCTTGCAGTTTTGCTCAAGGTATTCCACAAGGCATTTATATCCTTAGTCAGGTCAATAATTGTGGTTTTAGGAGGTAAATAAGGGCTTTTTGTTTCTCTAAAACCGTCTTTTTTTAGTAATTGCAAGTCTTGATTTAGAGAAGGTTCAATTACCAAGTACACTACATGCTTCTTTCTGCAAAGCATTTTTATTTCCTCAATATCTTTTTGAGACAAGGGTGAAGGTCTTTGAATTTTGGCAACATTAAAACACAGTACCCTAATTATTCTGATCACTACTCCATTTGCAGTTTTTAGAGATTTCCAACAATATAACTCTAAATAGTCAGACCACATGTCAGATTGTCTTAAGTCTTGGTGTGTCACTTAACCATTATCTCATGCCTGTTGTTTCAAGGTTTATTTAAGAGTTGTGATTAATTTGTTAAATTCGTCAACGCTTCTAAATTTAAAGTAAACTGAAGCAAATCTAACATAAGCAACTTCATTTGTTGTTCTTAATTTTTTTAAAATTTCCTCACCTATGAAAGTGCTTTTTATTTTCTCTTTACCGGAAAGATATATATTTCTCTCAATACTATCCGCTATTAAATTCTGTTTTTCTAAAGGCAAATCTAAGTTAGCAAAGCTTTTTGTGATTCCAGCAAGCAATTTGGTTTTGTTAAACGGTTCTAATGTTTTATCTCTTTTGATTACTTTCAAATAGGATTTATCAGCTTCCTCATAAGTTGTGAACTTGTAGCCACAGGCAAGACATTTTCTACGTCTTCTTACACTCGTGTTTTGATGTGTGGGTTTTGAAACAGTGACTATTATATTTTCTGATTTACATATAATACATTTCATATGTTGGATGGTATCATATATGCACCTTCTGTAAAAAAGGGGATCGTAGGTTTTCAGGACCCCCTTTTTTAAGTTTAGACTGTGAGCAAGGTAATAACTGAAACTAAGCCTCCCAGTATTCCCAGAGCAAAACTAATAATTCCCATAATCTTAACTTTCCTCCCTTGTGTGTAGTAATATTTTTTGGGCATGTAAACTACTAAAGCCATTAAAACTAAGGATGCTGTTAGTAGAGCAAGTCCAACATATAGCCCAAGGATTTTCCAGACTATCCCTCCCTCCTGAAGGTAAACATTAAATCGTAGTGTGTAGATCAATAAACCAATCCACGCAGATACAATCCATGTTAGAAAAAGTCTGGAAGCCTGCCGAGGCTTTTGCGCTCTAATCAAGAAGGCCTTAGAAGCAAAGACAATCATTGAATAGGCAAAAAAGATCAGGATTCCGAGTAGCATTGCTTGCAGGTCTTGTTGTGCCATTTTTATTTTTCTCCTTTTCAAGTAGTATTTTTAGATTTCACCCATATTAATTTTTTTATAGGTTTAAACAAGGTAATATATCTGCACCCTCAGCAAATCTGTGAAAATCAGTTCTTCTTAAGCTATGATTACTAGGTATGATTGATACTAGTAATCAAAAGGCAAAAAATCTTGGGGATTACATACAAATTTTAAGAACTGTTTTCAACTCAATGAACTTGGCTCTTAAGGCTTCTTTCTGGCCCTCATTTTTTTTGATTGTTTCAAGGTTTTTGAATTCTCTGGTTCCGGTTTTTGAAATACTGGTAAGTAAATCAATAATCGACGAGGTTATAAATCTTGCACAAAACAAAGAAGGACTATCAAGCTATTTAATTTCCTTATTACTGCTAGCTTTGGTACTTGTAACTTTTCAGAACGTTTTAATTAGTATTGAGTTTTTCACTCACTCAAGGCTATGGGCAGAACTTGCTAAATACGCACAAATCCAGTTTATGAAACAAAGTTTAAGGCTTGATATGGAACATTTTGAAAATCCGGAGTTTTATAATAAATTTGAAAAAGCCAGAAAAAGCATAGATGTGTACCTCCCTAGCGCCTTTTTTGACGCCGTTGACTTGTTTGGGCTTGTAGTTACTTTCATCTCTGTTTCTGTAATATTAATTGAGATAAATTATCTTCTCCTACCTGTGATAGTAATTATCAATCTTCCTATACTTGTTTGGGGAATGGGGTATTCTATGGTCACCCATGATCTTAGTAATTCTCTTATTCCCGAGGGAAGGAAAGCCGCCTATCTTGCTGACCTTGTTTCATACAAGCAGTCTATTAAGGAGGTTAAGCTTTTTAATCTTGGTGGTTACTTTTTGGGAAAGTATGAAACCTTTTTAAATAAAGTTATTTATGAAACTTCAAAAATTGCCAAGAGGCAATTTTCCGGGGCTTTCATGACCACTTTTGTGTCTGATCTTGCTTATTATTCCTTTTATTTTTGGGTTATTTTAAAAACTATTGCTGGAAAGTTAACAATTGGTGATTTAACTTTATACATTCAATCTTTTGGCAAAACTTCAGAAACGCTAAAGCGTATGCTGCGCTATTTTAACAATCTTTATAGAAGTGCTTTGTATATTGATGACTTTAATGCCTTTATTAGGCTCAAACCAAAGATTTTAACCAAAGAAGGGGCACTAGAGCTAAAATCTATAGATTCAATTAAGTTTGAAAACGTTTCTTTTAAGTATAGAGAGGAATTGCCATATATTTTGAAAGATGTTTCTTTTGAAATAAAAGAAAATGAAAACGTTGCGCTGGTTGGTCAAAACGGTGCCGGGAAAACAACTCTAATCAAGCTTATGATGAGGTTGTATGAGGTTAGTAGTGGCTCTATCTTAATAAATGGCGTAGACATAAAAGAATATACCCTTGACTCTTTATGGAGATCAATGGGAACAGTTTTTCAGGATTTTTTACAATATTATCTCACTGCCCGGGAAAATATAGCATTCGGACAGATTGAGAAACTTGAAAATATGGAAGAGATAAAAAAAGCTGCGGAAAAATCCGGGGTAAATATTTTCATAGAAACTTTACAAGATAAGTATGAATCAATACTGGGTACTTGGTTTGAAAATGGAATTGATGTTTCCGGAGGACAATGGCAAAAAATTGCCTTGTCACGCGCTTTTATTAGAGATTGCTCACTGTTGATTTTGGATGAGCCAACAGCTGCGCTTGATGCTAAGGCGGAATATGAGATTTTCAAAAGGTTTAGGGAGCTTGTTGAGGGAAAAATTACAATTCTTATATCTCACCGATTTTCAACTGTCAGACTTGCCAATAAAATATTGGTCCTTGAAGACGGTGGGATAACAGAAAGCGGGTCGCATAAAGAGTTATTGGAGCTAAATGGCAGATATGCAGAGCTTTTTAATCTTCAGGCAGAGGGTTACAAATAAGTTTTTTTATTTCAACAAAACCATTGACAATCTGGCACTCAAGTTTTAAAACTGATAATAGATATTAAAAGTATTTGATTGCAAAAATTTGCTGCCCTTATTGCCCGGCGCAGCCTGCCTATGGATTTATCACAAAGACAGATTGAACTACTTAAAGCGATTGTTGAGGAGTATACAAAATCCACTGAACCGGTTGGTTCTCAGAAGCTAGTTGGCAAATACAATCTTAAAGTATCTCCAGCCACGGTTAGAAATGAAATGGCGGATTTAATCAGGAAAGGCTTTCTTGAAATGCGCCACACATCATCCGGTAGAGTTCCAACAACAATGGGGTTTAGGCTTTATGTAGATGAAATTATGCATGAGGCGGAACTTCCTATTTTGCAGGAAGTTGCAATGAAGCAAAGACTCTGGCCCGCCCGCTTTGAATTTGAAAAACTGTTAAGACAGGCTTCCCTTGCCCTGGCGGATGTTACAAAGCAAATAGCTGTAACCACAACAAATGATGGACATCTCTTTCATTCTGGAAGCGTAAACGTTTTAGAATCTCCCGAGTTTTGGGATATTGATGTGGCTAAGGCTGCACTTCACCTTATTGACAGCCACGATATACTACATAATGTTTTTGAAAAAGGTAGGGTAGCGCATGAGGTTATGGTTACAATAGGGGAGGAGATGGCTCTTCCAAACCTAAATACATGTTGTCTGGTGTATTCAAAGTTTGACGCAGGAAGAAGATCTGGAGTGGTGAGTGTGTTAGGTCCCTCAAGAATGGAATATTCAACAGTGGTTCCGGCAGTGAGGTTTATTAAAAGCCAAATAGAAGAGCTTGGTGCAACTTGGTAATTTCAAATTGCAAAATTAAGATTATTTATGTCTGATACTAATGATGTAACAACTAAAGATGAGAAAGATTTGAAAATTGAGGAGCTTGAAACTTGCTGGAAAAGAGCTTTAGCGGATTATAAAAATCTTGAAAGGCGATTTTCTGAGGAAAGAGAAGTTATTGTCAAGTTTTCAAATGCGCTTTTACTTGAAAGGCTTCTTCCAATACTTGATAATCTTGAGAGTGTGTGTAGTCATCTTACTGACACCGGTCTTGAAATGACTGCTAAGGAGTTTAGAACTATACTTAAAGACGCGGGAGTTGAAGAGATTTTGGTGGAAGGGGGAACTTTTAATCCGGAACTTATGGAAGCCACGGAAATTGTTGAGGGTGAGGAAGACAAAGTTGTGAAAGTTATTTTAAAAGGTTTCAAATTTTTTGATAAAGTGTTAAGACCGGCACGTGTTATTGTTTCAAAAAATAAGGGTTAAATTTAAGGAGGTATTATATGGGAAAAATTATAGGTATTGATCTTGGTACTACAAACTCATGTATGGCTGTTATGGAGGGGGGTGCTCCAAAGGTAATGCCAAACAGGGAAGGAGGCAATACAACGCCTTCTATTGTAGACCCTATTAAAAATCTTGTGGGTGTTCCGGCTAAAAGACAGCAGATAGTAAATCCAAAAAACACAATTTTTTCTATTAAGAGATTAATGGGCCGCAGGTTTTCTGATCCAGAGGTTCAGTCGCTTATCAAAAAAAGCCCTTACAGCATAGTAGAAGGTAGAGGTGGGCTTGCCTGTGTTGAGGTTGAAGGTACAGCCTACACACCCCAGGAGATATCCGCCAAAATTCTGTCAAAGCTTAAAGCTGATGCGGAGGCTTTCCTAGGCCAGAGTGTAACTGAGGCAGTAATTACAGTGCCCGCGTACTTTGATGATTCACAGAGAAATGCCACAAAAGAGGCTGGACAAATTGCGGGGCTTGAAGTCAAAAGAATAATCAATGAACCTACAGCTGCAGCTTTAGCTTATGGCCTTGATAAAAAGAAGAATGAAAGAATTTGTGTTTATGATCTTGGCGGCGGAACTTTTGACGTTTCAATTCTGGAAATTGGCGATGGTGTCTTTGAAGTTAAATCAACAAATGGTGACACACACCTTGGAGGGGACGACTTTGATCAGGTTTTGATAAGTTTCTTGATTGAAGAATTTAAAAAAGAACAGGGAGTTGATTTATCAGCTGATAAACAGGCTTTGCAACGCTTAAAAGACGCCGCGGAGAAAGCAAAAATTGAATTATCCTCCGTTATGGAAACAGAAGTTAATATCCCGTTTATTACGGCGGATTCGTCCGGGCCCAAACACCTACAGCTCAAATTAACGCGCGCAAAACTTGAGGCTCTTGTTGACCGCTTAATTCAAAGAACAATTAAACCCATTGATAACGCGTTAAAAGATGCTGGGGTAACTATAAACCAGGTTAATGAGGTTGTGTTGGTTGGTGGTATGACCAGAATGCCCAAAGTTGTTGAGACAGTCAAAACTTACTTTAAGAAAGAGCCTCACATGGGAGTTAACCCGGATGAAGTTGTTGCCATTGGTGCAGCAATTCAGGGAGGTGTTCTTGGAGGTGAAGTTAAAGACATTTTGCTTTTGGATGTTACTCCTTTGACTTTTGGGCTTGAAACTTTGGGTGGCGTAAGTACGCCGTTGATTAAGAGAAATACCACAATTCCAACATCTGCTTCTCAAGTGTTTTCCACTGCAGCTGATAATCAAACAAGTGTTGAGATAAATGTTTTGCAGGGGGAGCGTGAATTTGCTTCTGATAACAAATCTTTAGGGCGCTTTATTTTAGATGGTATCCCACCCGCGCCCCGGGGCGTCCCTCAGGTTGAAGTTACATTTGATATTGATGCCAACGGAATTTTAAATGTTAAAGCCAAAGACAAGGCTACAAACAAAGAGCAACACATAACAATTCAAGGCGGAACGGGTTTGAGTAAAGATGAGGTTGATAGGATGGTCAAGGAGGCCACAGCTCATGCAAGCGAAGACTCCAAGCGTAAAGAGCAGGTGGAAGCCCGTAACCTTGCAGACAATTTATGCTATACAGCTGAGAAGTCTTTGAGAGATGCAGGTGATAAAGTTCCTGTTGAGCTGAAGAGTGAAATTGAAGGTAAAGTAAAAGCAATCCGTGACGTATTGGCAACAGCTTCCGTAGAAGACTTGAAAGCCAAAACCCAAGATTTATCCTTGAGCTTGCAGAAGATTGGTCAACATATGTATGGTCAAGGCCAGCCGGGAACTCAAACTGGTCCGGATACCGGTCCACAAAGCGGTCCGAGCGGTAATCAAGGCCCGTCAGGTGGGGGAGAACCCTCCACAGGTCCGGTCGAGGGGGAAGTTGTTGAATAGGTGGTAAATGATCTTTGGTTCTACTAAGGAGTAGAGTTCTTGGGCGTAATTCAGTGGTTTTTAGGAATTTTGAAGGCTTTTATTTTGATGTTCATTTCAGTTCATTCTACCACTCCCTCAACACAAACCAGGAAGTACTCATTAAACTCAAATTATCTGGTAAAATACCATCCACTATGGCTAAAAAAGATTATTACGATATACTGGGACTTTCAAAAAACGCTTCTTCAGAGGATATTAAACAGGCGTACAAGCGCCTTGCAAAGGAGTTTCATCCTGACGTTGCAAAAGACAAAGCGCAGGCTGAGGCAAAGTTTAAGGAAATAAACGAGGCCTATCAGGTTTTGTCCGATTCGGAAAAGAAGAAGATGTATGACACTTATGGAACTGCACAGCCTGGGGCGGGCTTTGGTGGGCAGGGACCTTTTGGTGGTTCCCAGTCTGGTCAGTGGGGGCCGTTTACTTATACCTACACTTCCCAAGGTTCCAAGGGAGGCTCGCCTTTTGGGGCTGGAGGTTTGGGAGAAGATTTTGATCCCATGGATATTTTTGAGCAGGTATTTGGTTTTAGAGATTTTGGAGGGGGAAGAAGGCAAAGAAAAGGCAAGACTCTTCAATATGAGATGGTGATAACCTTTGCGGACAGCGTGCGGGGTAGAGAGGAGGAGGTTTCAATTAGCGGAAAGAAAATCAAAGTTAAGATACCCTCAGGTATCAGGGATGGTAATCAACTCAGATTTGAGGGTCTTGGCGAACCGGGTCCTGATGCCAACACTCCTCCCGGAGATTTGATACTTCATTTAAGAGTTCAACCTCATAAAATTTTCCAAAGACATGGAGATGATTGTTATCTTGTTAAAGAAGTGAATTTTGTTGATGCCGCACTGGGGGGTGAGGTAGAAATACCTGTTGTGGAGCCATCTTCTTCTACAGGCGAATCAACAACCAAACTAAAGATTCCTTCAGGAACTCAACCCGATACAGAATTTAGAATTAAAGGCAAAGGCATGCCCCACCTAAGAGCTTCAGGTCGCGGTGATCTGTATGTTAGAGCTTTAATTAAAATTCCCCAAAAGCTTTCAAGGGAGCAAAAGAAGCTTTTGGAGGAGTATAAGAGGATTTTTTAAGACTAGTAGAGCACACCAGTTTTTGAAAAACCTCTTAGATAATTATGAGTAGGTACCTTTAGTTGAGTTTTCAACAATTTTTGCAAAAGTGGCTATATTTAGCGCAACTTTAGATTTTACTGTTTCATTTTCACAAGCTTTTCCCGCATGGTTGCTAAATCCAAGTTGTACGCCTTTAAGTGTTCTCCCTCCCAGCTCTTTTTCTATGTCGTCAAAAGTTGTATTAAGAAATGCTTGATAAGCTTCTTTCACTTCATCATTACCATTTTGTGAAAGCGCAAGCATAAAACCTAGAGTTGTTAATCTCATGTTTTCAAGAAGAGCTTCATTGTCATTTTCTGGGACATAAGTTTGATTTCTAAACTCAATTCTAAGATCTTCTCCATGGCCTTTTACTTCAGCAGGTATTGTATAGGCACCTTTTGTTATTCTGTTAGGCGTGGTATAAGCAATACCAAACAACGTTGAGAGTAGTAATACTTCTTGCTTTACAAAATCGGATGTTTTCTCCCTACTTTCATAAGGTGTGTTTCTTTTTGTACCCTCATAGTTTGTACTTTGTAGAAAATCTATTAATTCTTTAGGAATACCTATATTGACATGCAGTGTGAAATTCAACTGATGCTGTTTATCAAAATCGAGAGGTAAAAAACCCATTTGGTGAAGTTCCTGAATTATAGCCAGTTGAAGTTTTATGTTTCTAGTTTTAGGTATAGCTGCTTCGCCTTGTTTATCTGTTTCATATGGAACGTCTAGGATATTTAGAATCCTCGAACTTTCCGCAAAATGAATATAACTTGCAGGCTTTAAATCTTTGATGGAACCATATGCAGGCGATCTGCCTGTGTAGGGTATTTCAATCTCGCAACCAATTGTAAGTTTTCTTGAAAGCCTTTCAGCTTGTACTAAATCATCCAAACCCTATTTTTCCCCTTCAACCCATGCCTTATCAATGAGCTCGTTTTTGGCTAGCTTGTTAAGTACCCTAAGTTTGATAAAGGCATCAGTTGCTGGTATACCTAAAGCGGGTGAAAACCAGGCTTTGGTCTTTTCTAAAGCCTTACTAGCTATTTCCTCATATCGGTTCCTGGTAGTTTCATATGACCTTTGTCTTTGGTTAATATAACTTCTTATTTCCAGAATAATTGGTTCTGTTCTGTTGGTGGTGTCCAACTCCTTTCCTCCAAGTTCAGGGGACTCTAAGTAAAGAAAGAACTCGTCCTTAATTTTAGCCGCAGTCAAAAGTGGTATTGTGGTTGGGCTACTAAAACTTGGCTTGTCTGGTAAATTTGTGTTCAAATAATATGGTCCTAAAAGGGTTTCTAATGCTTCGGATGAGAGATCTGCTAAAGAATACTTTCCGCTAGTATAAGAACCACTCATAGCGTTATGAAACCGTGCGGAGCCGGCAACATTTTGTAGGAGTGTTTCTACTTCCTTTTTGACTTCCGCATTCAGTACCTCATTTTTTTGATTGTCTGCTTCTGCTAAGGAAAAACCCACCTTCACATGATACAAGAAATTTGTATCTAAATCCTTAAACCTATATTAAACTTTAGTTAATGATTATTAACCAATTACTCAACAGATTAAAACTCAAATATTTTATTGCAAAAAGGACTCTTGGCTACACTGTAGACTATGTTGATATTCTTTATAAAATTTATCTAAATCATAACAAAGTGATTCATTATAGGGGTGGCTTTCCTGTTTATTCGCTTTCTACACCGGCGCTTTTTAGTAAACCCGCTGCAAACTTTCTGGCAAGAGCTGTGTACAAAGGTATACAAAACAAAAATCTACCAAATCTTATTAGTTTTGCGGTAAATGATATTTGCAATGCAAATTGTCAGCATTGCAGTTTTTTCAGCGCAGTTGAAGACAAATCAAGAAAAGTTTTAAATTTAGAACAAGCAAAAAAACTTATTAGAGACGCGCAGGAACTTGGTGTTTCCACTATCAATTTTGTTGGTGGGGAACCCTCATTAAGAGAGGATATGCCTGAAATTATTGCAAGTGTGGATAAGAACCAATCAACAACGGTTATGTTTACAAACGGTTTCCTGCTTAAGGAGAATATACTCTCTTACAAAAAAGCAGGGCTTGATAGCGTTTATATAAGTCTTGATTCGGCAAATCCTGAAATCCATGACATGTTAAGGGGAAGGAAAGGACTTTTTGACAAAGCGGTTGAGGGTATTCTTGAAGCCAAGAAATTTGGGATGTCATGTGGCATCTCCGCAACTTTAACTCCCGAGTCTTATGCAAAAGGGGAATTTGACAAAATTATTGAGTTTGGAAAGCAAATTGGTATTCATGAAGTCTTGATTTTTGACTCGCTTCCTACAGGACGGCTTAAAAAAAGAGAAGACCTTGTAGATAACAACGCATGGGTTGAAGCAATGATCGAGGAATCCAAAAAGTATAATAATGACAGTTCCTACCCTGGAGTTTTACTTTTTGCGTATGCAACAAGTTTTAGGAGTGTGGGTTGCTCCTGTGGAACAAGCTATTTCTATATAATCCCTTATGGAGATGTTTGCTCTTGTGATTTCAATCATGCTGTTTTTGGAAATATATTGGAAAAACCACTTTTCGCAATTTGGGAAGAACTTTCATCTTCTCCAGATTTTTTAAGAGCCAAATGGGGCGGTTGTAAGGTCAAGGATTCTGCAACTCGCAGTCAAGCTTCAGTAAGAGTAGGAAAATCTTGCGGTTGCCCTGAATAGTTTTATTATATAACTGATATGGATTTTAGTTCTATTATAAAAGCGCCTGTAATTGATCCCTGTTTGCTTGGTTCTTTATGTTCTTTTGATAAGACTCTTACCTCTCAAGCCTTTCTTTTTGAACTTATTTATGGGCTTTTAAGTCTTGCCACACTCTTTGTAGTTTACAAGATGGTTAATAGGTTTTTTATGAGGTTCGTAATAACTTTTACGGGGGTGCTCCTTTTTGAATTGTTCACGGCTCCTATGTGGACAAATAGCCATCTTGGAAAATTTGCATATATTTATCTTGATATTAGCTGGATTCTTTCTTTAATTTGGACAGCTCTATTTTTAGGTGTAACGACTCTTGTTGACACTCTACTGAAAAAAAGAAAAGAATATTTGAGATTTGCTGTGTATCTTATTATTACAACGGCAATAGTCTTTAGTGCTGAATCAGTAGTTCTTAGTGTTGGTATAAGGGAATACTCTTTGGAAGTTAAGGAGGTTTTAAGCGGTACCTCCTTTATGGGTACCCCAATTGAGGCTTTGTATTATGTCTCAGTGTTTTCTCTTTTAATTATCTCTTTTTATAAATACATGACGCTTGATTATGATAAACGCCCAATCATTCCCTCAAAAAAGAAAAGCACTCTTAGAATTTTTATTCTGTCTCTAATTGGAGTTTTTCTCTTTGAACTTATGATAGAGCCTATGGTTTACAATAGAAATCTTCCTAGCTGGTCTTATTTTTATAGGGATATAAGTTTCTTGGTGAGTATAGTTTGGGTTTGTTTGGTTACGCTGTCAGTTCTTGTAGTTGAAGACCTTTTTTATACTCTTTCCGCAAGGTGGAAATTTCTTCTTTCTGTGGGATTGACTTCTGTAGTGGCCTTTCCGTTAGAATCTCTATTCATGAATTATGGGATCAGAGTTTATGGACCAACAGCCACTCAAAGTTTTTCAGGGTTTAATACAGTTATTACACATATTCCAGTTGAAGTTGCTATGGCAATACCCTTGTATTTTGCTTTGATTCTTGCGTTTGTTTTTTACCACGACTGTATTCTGGAAAGTAGGCTGTAAGTTATGAAAAGAGATTTAATTAAAACTTTAGTTGGTCTTCCGGTTTTAGTTATCTTTTTGGCTTTATCTTCTGGCGGATTTGATCAGGTGATGACTTTGGCGTTTTTTTCTATTGTGTGTACTGCGGGGATGGGGGCTTTTGTGTGGTTTGGATTGTCTCTTCTTATAGGGCACATAATGTTAGCGCTAGTTATACCAAACCTTATTCCAAGCACTAGAGCTTATATTGAGAAAGAAATTTTGATATCTGTTTCTACTAAGCTTAAGAATAAGGAGGAGGGTGTGCTTCTTGACTATATTGCAAAAGCAAGAGCATCTGGAATGAATGATGAACTAATAAGCACCTCATTAATAAGTAAAGGTTGGAAGTCGGAATTGGTATCAAGCGTTTTATCTTCTGCCCCAAAGCCCTAAGTCAACAAAGCTACAATTACATATGAAAAAAAACTTTTTATTGAGGCTTTGGCAATATGTTCACCTTCGTTTTCCTTTCTTTTCAGTTTTACTTCTTACTCTTTTAGTAGGACTTAGTGTAAGCCTTTTGAGTTGGCGACTTGGTTTTGAGCACAGCTATAAACTGGTAGTTTTAAGAGCCTTTATGTTTTTTATATTTTTGTTTAAATTAAGGGTTTTGGACGAGCTAAAAGATTTTGCTCATGACTCTAAATATTATCCTGATAGACCCATTCAGAAAGGTCTACTCTCACTGTTGGAATTGAAACTCTTAGGTATAACAGCCTTTTTAATAGAGTTATTGATTACCCTATTCTTAGGTTACGGAATTTCTTTAACGGTTTTTGTACTTGCTTCTATTTATACATTTTTTATGTATAAGGAATTTTTTGTAGGAGCCTTCATAAAAAGCAAACTTCTTCTGTACCTTATCTTGCACGAGTTAGTTTTTGTATTTGTTTATTTTTGGCTCTTTTTTTTTGGGATAAATAACCCTTTTACAATTAACAGATCTATGTTTTGGCAACTTATACTCTTTATTCTTACTATTGTGCTTATAGAGGTTGCCAGAAAATCGCGTTTCAAGCTTGATGAAAATGCTTCCAAAGACACATACAGTGCAAGATACGGATTACATTTTGTGAGCATAGTACTTGTGGCATTAAGCTGCCTGCTATCTGTATCCTTATTTCTTTTTATGGAAAGCTTAAGCTATTTATTGTCAAGGCATCTTATCTTTAGTATCTTTTTAAGTTCTTTTCCTCTGCCCTTTGTACTTAATTATTTAAATCATAAGAGCCGTGATTCCTCAAAAACTCTTTTTTATGGCATTTCCATTTATTGTGTCTTTGTATATCTTGGCATGATAATCTTTCTTAAGTATGAATAGGTATATTTATGACAACTCTAATTTGATAGAGAGCTACTCAGGTATTTCATCAACTCTAACTTTTTCCTTTGCAAAAAGAGTATATTCCGGAGTTTATAAAGAATTTTGTTTTGCACTCGGGGTGCCTGAAAAAAAAGTTGCCTCAGTCCCAAAGCTTTTTGATAACCTTGTTGTTCATATTGGGGGGAGAATGTATTACCACATTAAAAATTGGCACCGACTCCTCAGTTTTTTACCTCTCTATTCATCCACCAGACAATTTCTTGAACAGATGATTGGGGTAGAAAAAAGTTATAAACAAAAGGTTAATGCTCAACCCCTTCTGCATTTTTTGTATTCTTTGTGTTGTATAACCCTCAGTTTTATATTTATGCCCTTATTAATTAGAGCTTTTACTAAAAGTTTTGACAAAAAATTATTGCTTTTAAAATCTGAAAATCTTTCTTTATTGTCTGATTCTGCTCTTTGCAAACTTTATTTAAATGCAGAAAAAAATATGACTAAGGATTTTAGAATTCCCATAGTTAATGATTTTGCAGTTATGGTTAGTGTTGGCTTGCTTTCCAGGCTAGCTCAGTCAAAGGGCGATTCCAATCTTATTGCCCTTCTCAAGAGTTCTCAGCTGATCAAAAGTGTAGAGCCATCAAAAAAACTTATGGAGATGCTTGAAGTTATAACTGCCAATCCCAAACTTAAAGAAATCTTTTTAACTGACTCTATTGAGAATTTGCATAAAAAGATTTATGTTGAAAATTTTGATTTTGCTTTCAAAAAGTTAGTTGTTTCATATATAAAAGACTTTGGAAGCAAAGTTCCGGGCGAGCTTAAATTAGAATCTAAAACTTTTGAGCAAAATGAAAGCTTTGTCCTTACTATACTTGTAAATGCTCTAAAGGTGCCCTCTAAGCTCTCTTCTGACAAAGCACAAGAAAGAGAATCGGGGTTTATAAGTTTGCCCTTTTCCTTTCTGAAGGGGTGGGTTAGCACTTCAATTGCAAGACGGGAACACGCAAGGTTTAGAAGAGCTCAAATTTTTGCTTTTGCCAGAGAAGTTTTTTTGGAGATGGCACAAAGATTAAAGAATAAGCATTTAATTGATAACCAAGAAGACATTTTTTATTTGAAGGTTGAAGAACTGCTTATGCTTTTGGCTGGTAAAAAGAAAGACTTCTTAAAACGAGTGATAGGAAAAAGAAAAAGATTCTTTAAGCTTTTCAAAGGTATAAACCCTCCAAGAAGAATTGAGACAAAGCTTACTTCTGATGATTTAAATAAAAGATTAGCTAAAAGAAAAAAATTGGATTTCTCACTAACCGTTAATAAGAAGGAAATTTTGGGTAAACTGGTGGGAAAGATAGCATCAACTGGGGACACAATGAGGCTGAATGGAAAAGCTTTAGTACTAAAAGAATTTGATTATAACGCCTCATTTAGAGATAAAATACTGGTGACTTCCCAAACTGACCCGGGTTGGACAATAATATTCCCGCTTCTTAGGGGTGTTATTGTGGAAAGGGGAGGACTTCTTTCCCATGCGGCAGTTGTTGCTAGAGAGTATGGGCTTCCCTGTGTGGTATCTGTTTCTGGAGCAACTGATGTTATCAAAAATGGGGATACTATAGAAGTTGATCTAAAAAGCGGAAGAGTGTATATAAATGAAACATAAAGCCAATGCCATGACATTTCTGGCCTTAATGCTGGTCTTGTTTGCAATCGATCTTGCAGTGCAAGGCTCCTACACGCTATCAATTGCCTTAGCTTTTTTTTCAGCTGTGCTTGATGGTTTGGATGGATACGTGGCAAGATTTTTCAAAGAAGAATCCAATTTTGGCAGGCAGTTGGATTCCGCGTCCGATATTTTTATTTATCTGGTTTATCCCACCATTTTTTTCTTGAGTGCTTTTGCATTGAGTTTTGGAGAAAAGCTGTCGCTTTTTATTTTTGTCTGCTGTGGAGTGTTTAGACTGATCAGATTTAACACATTCGGGTATTCATATATAGGCAAAACCAGAGGATATATGGGTTTGCCTGTTGTTTTTAGTCTTTATAGCCTTTTTTTTATTTGGTTTTTGCCCTTTCAAGGGAAAACATATCAAATTATGGTTTCTAATTTAATACTGGGTTTTCTGATGATACAGAAGTTTATCTTTCCTAAGGTTTCAGCCATTTTTTATATTTTATTAATGCTCTCTTTTGGGCTTTTCTCTTTTTATGTTTATTCTGCAATGGGGGTGAAATGATAGCATGCCTAGATGGGTCCTTTCCACCTTTTACAAATCCGGACTTACTTATTGATACTATCTATAAGATTTGTTGTTCAGAAAAAACACTTGGAATAAGATCAAAAGGACTTCTTAAAAAGAACTTGGTGAAAGAAACGTTTGTTTTTGCTTATGTCAATAAAACTTTAATAGGCTGGATTGAAAGAGAAAAGATTACGGCAAGTTATGGTGTGGTTTCAAATTTATATGTATATCCGCAGTTTAGACGGGAGGGAGTGAGCAGAGGCCTGATCCTTAAAGCCTTTGAAGATTTGTCAGGGACTAACACCCTTGCAACAACATCAAATGAGGGTGTTGCAAAGTTTATTACAGAGAGGGGTTTTGAAAAGATTGAATTTTCGCTGTTGCCTCTTATAGTTAAACTTAAGCTTTATTTAAGGTATTTAAACAGGCATGCTATCCAAAACTTTATGAAATTAAGAAAAAACAAGTTTGAAAGCTATCTAAGAAGATGTTCCTGATTGTACTTCTACTTTTGATATTTCTAGTTGGGGAAGTTCTTTTGAAACTTGGTGTGGAGCCGGAGTTCACAAGGAAGTTTTCTCATCTTTTTGCTGGTGTTGTGGTTTACTTTTTCCCTTATTTTTTAAGTTTAAATTCTGCATTATCCATTGGAGTTCTGTTTGCTGTTTTATTTTTCTTTTTAGAAAAGTATGCTTTTCTAAAAAGTGTTACTGGCGTTTCTAGAAAAACAAAGGGATCCTATATAATGCCTTTAGCTCTCAGCATTTGTGCTTTTTTGTATTGGCCCAGATCTGTTACCACTTTTCAGATTTCAGTAATACTTTTAGCCTTTAGCGACACTTTTGCCTTTTTGGTGGGCTATTGTGTGAGAAGCCCAATGTTTATAAAAAAGAGTTTAGCAGGGTCTTTGTCTTTTATTGTTGTATCCACCTTTGTATATAGTTCTTTTGGAGTGATGCTTCCTTTTAGCATTTTTTATTCGTTTATTCTTTCAGTTATTGAAGCTTCCAGTTTAAATGGCACAGATAACCTTTTTGTTCCTATTGCCGGGGGAGCTTTGTATTTCTTCTCTCTTTTGTGAGAAGCGTTAAAAAGAAAGGTTTTGAAATCAGTTTTTTATACCCCTTAAAATATAAAGATAAATCAATCACTATGTGAGTGGCCGTTCCTAAGATCAATAGCATTGTCATTTGATATATGCTTAGATTGTTCATTAGACCTGATAAGGCTACCGCTACTGTTACCGAATCAATTTGTTCTAAACTGTAGAAAAAAAACCCTTTAATACCGCCAGCCTGTTGAGAGGGATTGATGTTAAATCTTCTTTTTAAAAAACTTGTGGGAAGCTCACCAAACATATAACCAGTACTTATGATAAAACTCCTCAGAGTAACTGATACAAAATCTTTTTCATGAACAAGCATTGTTAACAGAAAAGTTAAGCTTGTAGAGATAAAAGCTATCACTACAAAACCCCTGAATGTTTTTGACTTCCCTAATAGTCTTTTGCCCTTAAGGTAGCTTCCTAAATCAAGGGGTATGGCTAGAGTTGCCAATAAGTTCTTTTTAATAACAATGCTATGGTGTATGACATTAGCACTAAGAAGTGGAAGAAAATAAAAAATTATAATTTCTAACATATCTATTTAAGATACTCCTCAATATGGGAAAAAATTTGTTTTTTTCCTCCCAAATAATTATTTTTGTCTTCCGAGAAAAAAGTTTTACTGTGAAAAAGCTGACCTGTTAAGTTATAAAGTTTTCCAAGTTGAATTTTATGATTAATAATCATAATCTTTTTGTTCATTAGCTTTTCTACAAAAGCAACAAGTTCTCTAAGAGTCATTAATTGGTCCGGTTTATTTGCAAAGTGATAAGCTTTTCCGGACTGAAGATCATTAAGAGATGAAGAAACTCTTTTAACAAAGCTATTTAGAGGAATGAGATGCAAGTTTGTTACTGGACACCCCGTAATTATGAAGAATTTGCTTTGTTTGATTTTATCAAGCATGACGTTGAATATGTTTTTACTGTCATTAGTTAAAATTAGAACCGGTCTAATTACAGAAATTGGAAGTTGGGAAAAATGCTCTCTAGCAATAAGTTCGCTTTGATATTTGGTTAACTCATAATTATTAACAAATCCTGCATTGTGCTCAAGTCCTTCCTCGAATATGTCACCCTCTCTTTCCCCGCTTATAAACGCTGTACTAAAGTGTATAAACTTTCTCAGATTCCTTGTTTTTTTAGCCAGACCCAGTATGTTCTTTGTGCCCTTAATATTTACCAAAGCTGCTTTTTGATATGATGCTGTGAAGCTTGTGTTTGCCGCCATATGAATTATTTCTGTTATGTTGCTTGTTAATTGTGAATAAACGTTGCTGTTGAGACCTAAGTTCTCTTTTGTGATATCTGCGTTCAAAAAACTTATTTTATTGTTTTTCCCTTTGAGATTTGTATTTCTTGTAAGAACTATGATCTTTTCATAATCTTTTGAGAGGTTATTAATTAAAGGAGTACCTAGTCTGCCAGTTCCTCCGGTAATAAGTACAATCTTTCTATTCGTATTCATATATTACTTTAAGAACTTTGTTTGCAAAGGCTTTTGGGTCTTCCACCGATTTTGAGAGTAAGAAACTACCAAAAGTTATTTTGAGTACAAGGTTGTTTAAGGATACATTTACGGGCAAAACTTTGGCAGTTGATTTTATGGCTATAACCCCAACGCCAATCTTTGGGTTGTTGAGCTTTTCTTTAACTATACCTCCTTCAGGAAAGATAAATACTGTAAACCCATTTTTAATAAACTTAATTGATTCATCTGTGCATGAGTAGTTCTCCTCTTTATTTGCTTTATAACAGCCAAAGGTGAGAAGTAAGGGGAGCAATGGAAATTTCATGTATTTATTTGCCGTAATAAATCTTATTGGGAGGCATTTCAGAAAGTCCTTAAAAGACAAACTCGCCATGACAAAAAAAGGATCTAAAAAATGCTGATGATTTGAGGCTATAATTAGCGGCTTGTTTATCTTTTGGAATAGCCTTTTGACCTTTGGTCTGATAATAATTCTTATTATTAAACCAACAGTAAAATAAGCTGTTAATTGAGTGACATAGAAAATCGCCCTTGACATAAGAAGATAATACCATTTGGGGTCAGATCACGGTTTTGATATGGGGTTGATCTGGAACCTTCCTTGATTTAGCTTAAGTTTTGTGTTAATTTACTCATCAAGTAATAAGTTTTTGGTAATGAGGTGGGGTTAATGTCCCACCTAAATTTTTGATATGGCAATTTCAGAATTTAAAGCGGCGTTAAATCAGGTGGCAGCAGAAAGAGGTATTCCGGTAGCGGCTGTTATTTCAAGCATAGAAATGGCGCTTGTATCAGCCTATAAAAAGGATTTTGGAGGCTCGTCAGAGGACCTTATTGCAAAAGTTGATCCTGAAACCGGGGAGGCAAAAGTATTTAGGGGTGAGGAAAATGTCACTCCTTCCGGATTTGGCAGAATTGCAGCTCAGACAGCAAAGCAGGTAATTTTACAAAAAATCAGAGAAACAGAAAAAGAGTCAGTCCTTTCAGAATATCAAAAAAAGATTGGCACAATTGTTAACGCGCATATTTTTAGGATAGAAAAGGGTGTTGTTATTGTTGACCTTGGGAAAATTCAGGGAATTCTTCCTCAGTCGGAACAAGCTTCAAATGATAGATACACCATAAATCAAAAGATTAGAGTGTTAGTTAAGGACATTAGAGAAGGTTCAAGAGGTTTGGAGGTTTTTGTTTCAAGAAGTGATCCTCAATTTGTGATTGCTCTTTTTACCATGGAGGTACCGGAGGTTTCTACAGGAGTTGTTAAAATAGAGGCAATTTCCAGAGAAGCGGGAAGTAGAACTAAAATGGCTGTTTCCTCAAGGGAAGAAAAAGTAGACCCTGTTGGAAGCTGCGTTGGGCAGAAGGGGGTTAGAGTTCAATCAATAATTTCAGAGCTAAATGGGGAAAAGATAGACATAGTTGCCTACAATCCGGAAATGGACAGATTTATTGCAGCAGCTCTCTCCCCCGCAAAAGTTGTTGATGTAATTTTAAATAAAGAGGATAAAGAAGCAAAAGTGATTGTTCCTGATGATCAATTAAGCCTTGCAATAGGAAAAGAAGGACAAAATGTAAGGCTTGCGGCAAAACTTACAGGGTGGAGAATAGATGTTAAGGGTTTGCATGGGACTTCAGAAAAGGTAGAAAAGGAGGCTTCTCAAGAGGGCTCAGTAAGTGAAGAAAAGCTTTCAGAGGAGCCAGTCGTCAAAGAATCTGATAAATTATCAGAAGAAGAAAAGCCTGTACAACCTGATACAGAAAAAGTAGAAGACAAAAAAGTTGGTAAATAATTTCTATGAGGAACTGGATGGTATTTGCCAAATCAGAATATGGATCTTATGCAAAGCAAGGAATCCGACAATTTTATAAGACCTCCAATTATTACCATAATGGGTCATGTAGATCATGGTAAAACTTCCCTTTTAGACTACATTAGAAAAACCAAAGTTGCAGAAAAAGAAGCAGGTGGAATTACTCAATCTATAGGTGCTTATCAGATCCTGCACAAGACCAGAAAAATCACTTTTATTGATACTCCTGGGCATGCGGCTTTTACAAAAATGAGGCTTAGGGGTGGAAGGGCCGCAGACATTGTTGTTCTTGTGGTTTCTGTTGTAGATGGGGTCCAACCTCAAACAAAGGAATCCATTTCAATAATAAAAGAGACAAAAACGCCTTTAATAGTGGCTCTAAATAAATCTGACCTTCCTGGAGCAAACCCGGAAAAAGTTAAAAAAGAACTTGCAGAGAGCGATGTCCTTGTTGAAACTTGGGGTGGGGATGTTATTTCATGTGAAGTTTCAGCTAAAACTGGCTTAGGTGTTGATAAATTAATTGAGTCAATAGTTACTCTGGCCGATCTTATTGAATTAAAAGCAAATCCAAATGGGGATCTTGAAGGCCTTATAATTGAATCCAGACTTGATCAAAAGAAAGGCCCTTTGTTTACCGGGATTGTGAAAAATGGGACGTTGAGAGTTGGACTAGAAGTTTATTCTTCCAAAGCGCAAGGAAAAGTGAAAGCTTTGGTTTCTTATAATGGAGAGCAGCTAAAAGAGGCTCTTCCCGGTGATCCGGTTGAAGTCCTAGGCTTTTCCCACGCGCCAAGAGTGGGAGATGTTTTTGTTGATATTAAAAATAAGGATCTTGTTGAGCTGTCAGACGGCTCTGGGGCAGCAAAAGGAGGCTTTGCAAGTGGTGTTGATACATGTAATGTTATTTTGAAAGCAGACACTGAAGGTTCTTTAGAAGCGCTTGAATATTCTATTGATGAGCTTATTAAAGACAACCTTCCCATCAGAATTATTTCCAAATCAACGGGAGATGTGAATGAATCTGATGTCTTGATGGCGGAAAGTTCAAAGGCTGTAATTCTTGGATTTAATTCAAAGGTCCCGGGTAAGGTTTTGGATTTATCAGAAAATCTAAAAGTCAAAGTTAAGACATATAAAATAATTTATGAACTCATAGAAACCCTAAAAGATGTTATAGCAGAGCTTATGTATAAAGAAGAAGTTAAAGTTAAGGGCAGGGCTCAAGTGTTGCAGACTTTTACATTGGCATCTGGAGATATTGTTGCCGGAAGCAAAGTATTAGCAGGCTCCATAAAAAATATCAGCAGGGTTTCAGTCTTCAGGGAAGGTATTGAACAGCCCGTTTATACAGGAAAAGTTAAAAGTGTGAGAAGAGGGAGAGATGAAGTTTCCTCTGTTGGTCGCGACAATGATTGCGGAATTTTGTTAAAACCCGTTTTTAAAGATATTAAACCTCAGGACATTATTGAAGTTATTTAAACCTATTTTGACCTTTTTACCTATAGTGTTATAATCTCAGGTTCCCCCCTCGAACACACAATTTATGCAAATACTACAAGACAGCAAACAAGTTAAGGATTTGATCTATGAGGGCAAGAAAATTGCAGTAATTCCAAGCCCCACCTCAGGAATTGATGGTTTTTGTGCGTCTGGAGCTTTATACAAAGTTCTTAAAAACACAAACAAAGATGTTATCCTTATTTATTCTTCTCCTATACCTGAAGAGCTAAAAGAATTTCTTTCCCATGAGGATATAACACCTATTCCAACAGACAGGGATTTTATTATAAGTATTGATTTCTCCGGAACCAGAATTGAAAGAGTAAACTGGGCAGTTGATGGTGATATTTGTAAAGTGGTTCTGACACCTGTTTCAAAAGACTTTGATTCGTCAAAAATAACTTATGAAAACATAGGGCTTGATTATGACTTGGTGATTTCTATTGGGGCTAAAGCCTGGAAGGACCACACAGCATTATATGCAGAATTTGAAAATGATCTTAAAAAGCTCTATGCCATAAATATTGATAATTCTCATGTAAATACCAATTTTGCAACAATAAATGTTGTTGAACCCCAAGCTTCTTCCATGTGTCATCTGCTTCTTCATAAACTTGTGTCTTGGAATTTTAGAATTACTGAAGATGTTGCCAAACTTTTGTTAATTGGAATGACTTCAAAAAAACTTCAAAAAACAGAGTAAAATTTGTAAGGGATAAACTAATGCCATTGCTCTTTAACCGTTTAATTGCTACAATCGGTCCAGAATATGACGCTTAATAAGGATAAAAAGACAGTAATTATTGATGAATATAAAACCCATAAAGCTGATACAGGTTCCCCGGAAGTTCAAGTAGCTCTTCTTACAGAAAGAATAAATCTTTTGACGGGGCATCTTAAAGGCCATAAAAAGGATGTTCACTCCAGAAGGGGACTTTTGCAAATGGTTAATAAAAGAAGAAAGCTTCTTTTATACCTGAAAAAGAAGGATGAGGAAAGGTATCAAACAGTAGTAAAAAAATTAAAACTTGAAAAGTAATAATAACTTAAGTGTAGGCACGAGCTTGCTAAAAGCAAGGATATTTTTAGGAGGTATAAATCTGTAAATCAAGCACGTTTTTCAGATTTAAGCCTCTTAACCTTACACTTTTAGCTTCTGTTGCTTTTTAGAAAGGAAAAAAATGAATAAAGTAGTAAAAAAACAAATGGAATTTGCAGGGAGAACACTTACACTCGAAACCGGAAAACTTGCTCAACAGGCTAATATGAGTGTTCTTGCCAGTTGGGGAGAAACAATGGTTTTGGTAGCAACGGTTTCCGCTAAGCCTAAAAACGAAGTAGATTTTTTACCCCTGACAGTAAGCTATGAAGAAAAACTTTACGCCGGGGGTTTGATAAAAAGTTCTAGGTGGGTAAAAAGAGAAGGAGCACCTACAGATCAGGCAAGAATTGCAGGCCGATTGATTGATCATGCCATAAGACCTTTATTTCCAAAAGACTATCAGGATGAAGTTAATGTTATTGCAACTGTGCTTTCAGTAGATAAAATGTCAGATCCGGAAGTGCTCTCCATGATTGCAGCTTCAGCCTGTTTACACTCTTCGGATATTCCTTGGAAAGGGCCTATGGTCTCTTCAAGAGTTGGAATGACAAGCTCAGGTGAGTTTATATTAAACCCTTCGGAGGAGCAGCTTGGGCAATCTGATCTTGATTTAGTGGTCTCTCTTGTTGAGGGCAAGTTTTTGGCAATGGAGGCTGGGTGCAATATTATCCCGGAGGAAAAGATTGTTGAAGCTGTTAACTTTGTTAATGATCAAACACAAGAATTGCACGATTTTATAGAGGGTTTTTCAAAAGAAGTAGAAAAAGACAAATATGTTTATGTGTCAAAAGCTCTGGCTCCAGAGCTTGTAACTGACGTTAAAAATTTGGTAGGTCAGAAAATTAGGGAAATGATGGCAAAAAATCTTGAAAAAACCGAGATGCAGGAGGAAGAATCGCTTCTGTTAGAGGAGGTTTTTGCAAAGTTTGAAGGTAAACATAGTAAGAACGATATGACAAGAGCATTCTCAAAACTAGAGACAGATGAGATGAGGCATTTGATTTTAGATGAGGGTAAAAGACCGGATGGCAGAAGTGTTGAGCAGGTTAGGCCAATCTCTGTTGAAATAGGTATTTTGCCCCGAACTCATGGAAGTGCGCTCTTTACAAGAGGAATAACCCAAGGTTTATCAGTAGTGACTCTTGGTTCTTCATCTATGGAGCAGCTAATACAGACAATGTATGGTGAGGAATCCAAAAGATATATGCATCACTACAATATGCCTCAGTATTCCGTTGGTGAAATGGCAAAAGGAAGAGGCGGACCCAACGCTCGTGAGATAGGTCATGGCATGCTTGCTGAAAGAGCTCTAATTCCGGTTGTGCCTGAAAAAGCTTTATTTCCATATACAATTAGAGTTGTAAGTGAGATTTTAAGTTCCAGTGGGTCTTCATCCATGGCCGCAACCTGTGGGTCCTCACTTGCGTTAATGGACGCCGGAGTTCCTATAAAGGCCCCTGTTGCCGGTATTGCAATTGGCGTTATGACAGATGAAGAAGAAACAAAATATGTGCTGATAACGGACATGGCCTATAAAGAGGATGCTTATGGTTTTATGGATTTCAAGATGACAGGAACTAGGCAAGGTGTTACAGCAATTCAGGTGGATATAAAGCTTCCGGGAATTCCCCTTAAGCTTTTGCCAACAATTGTTACACAATCAAGAAAAGCAAGACTTGAAATTCTTGATGCTATGGATTTGCATATTTCCGCGTCAAGAGAGCAATTAAGCCAACATGCTCCAAGAATGACAACAATTAAGATTAAGCCGGATCAGATTGGGTTGGTAATTGGAAGCGGTGGTAAAACAATTAGAGACATTGAATCAAAAACTGGGTCAACCCTTGGTATTGATGAAGACGGGCTTGTATCTATCACCGGAAATAATGCAGATGGCGTAGAGCAGGCAAGAAAATATGTTGATGGTTTGACCAGACAGGTTGAACTGGGTGAGATTTATGATGCTACAGTCAAGAGAATTGTTGACTTTGGTGCTTTTGTTGAAATCCTGCCGGGTAAAGAAGGCTTGGTACATGTAAGTGAGCTGGCTTATGGTTTTGTTAGAAATGTAAGAGATATAGTTAAGGAAGGGGATGTTATAAAGGTTCAAGTTTTAGATGTTGATCCTATGGGCAAGATTAGTCTTTCTAAAAAAGCTCTGGAAGAAAGACCGGCCAATGGGGAAAATGGTGGGGAGCCTCCTTATAGACCTGATGATTTTTCAGGAAGGCGTTTTGAGAGAAGGCCTTTTTCTCCTAACAGAGGAGGGGGTTCAAGAGGAGGTTTTGATAAGCATTCAGGCAGGTCAGGAAGATCCTACAGAAGTTCTTAACTTAAAGAGTTCTTAATTTGATAAAATGAAACTATATGGAAAGACTCTGTCCGCAGTGTAAGAATGATTTGGGGTTTTCTGAGAAGTATTTTTGTCTTAATTGTGGTTCCCGTCTTCCGGATGAATTTATAAATTTAAGCAATGTCTCACAACTTAATGTTTCATCACCTCCTCCTCTTGTTATTAAAGATATGCTAGTCTCTTTGCCAATCCTAGTTCTTAAAAAAGCGCTATTTTTTGTTGGAAGTTTAATTGCTTTTGTTGTTATAATAAATACTTCCTATAACTACTACTTTTTAAATACTGGCGGAAGAAAGCTTAGCACTTCAACTGAAACAACTAAGGGAGTCTTAATTCAGGAGGTTTTAAAAAGTGAGAGTACAGCCTTTTTGAATGTGGTGGAAGATGAGTCTTTTGACTTTGAGAAGTATACTTCAATGATTCCCTATGATTCAGATCTTTATATAGAAGGCCACGATTTTACAAGCATTCACAAATTTATTTTTGATCAGGTTTTTACTAAAGAGGATGTCAAGTTTGCTAATTTGTTGAAGGAAATAATCTTACAAAACCCATCTGGATTTGCTCTGTTTTCAAGAAATAAATCACTTAAAAGTGGTGAGAATCAAAGAGTAGCAGCGGTCATATTTGATGGCAACTTTGGGTCTAATAACACTCTATTGGAAGTCGCTTCCAAAGAAGCCTCCGTTTCCGCAAAGAGCATATATGGTTTTTTAGTATTGGCATCTGATCAGGAGCTTCTTGAGGATATCACTGCTGCTAAGGAAAAAAAGATTCTGAGCCTGTCTTTAAGCCCCAAGTTTGCTTCAGAAAAGAGATCTTTTAGCGGGAATGGTAAACTTTTGGTCTATTTATCAACTGATGGGAGCAAAAAATTTGTTGGAGACCTTGCAAGTTTTGGTTTATTCACAGACTCTTTTTCAAAGCTTTTATTGGAAGTTGAAAAAATCAATAAAACCGGTTTTATAGTTAAATAGTATGGCTGAAGAATTTATATTTAAAGAACTTAAAGATCTGTCTGAAAGGGTGAAAAGCACACCGGCCATGCCTGGAGAGCTTACAAATAAAATTGAAGGGATGCTTGATAGGCTCAATCGTATGGCAAAGATTGGTGGTTATACTGAAGCTTATGACACAATGGCCAGATATATTGATCTTATAACTACTATTCCTTGGGGGAAAAGAACTGTTGATAATCTAAATCTCCCGCTTACAAAAAAACTTTTGGATGATCATCACTATGGGCTTGAAGATGTGAAGGAAAGAATTCTTCAATATCTTTCTACAGTAATTCTAAGAACTAGAGATGAGAAAGGGAATATATCCAGGGCTCCGATTCTCCTTTTTGTGGGGCTTCAGGGTATTGGAAAAACTACTTTTGCAATTTCATTGGCGGAAGCCCTTGGGAGAAAGTTTATCAGAATATCTATGGGTGGTATTGGTTCTGTCCTTGAGCTTAGGGGTAGAAGTAAGGCCTTTCCTGAAGCAGAGCCAGGACAAATTGTTAAAGCTCTGGTTAAGTCTCAGGTTATGAATCCCTTGATTCTACTTGACGAAATTGAAAAAGCCAGCGGTGACACGGGAGTGAGAATGGATATCATGGCAACTCTTCTTGAAATTCTGGACCCCAATCAAAACAGCTCGTTTAGGGATCACTATGTTGATTATCCTGTTGATTTGTCAGGGGTTTTATTTATTTGCACGGCAAACGGTTTGGGCACTCTTACGGCAGCGCTTCTTGATAGGATGGAAGTTATAAAAATGCCCTCCTATACTGATTATGAAAAGGAGGTTATAGCAAAAGAGTACCTTCTGCCTAAAGTTGTTGAGAATTCAGGATTACATAAGGATGAGCTTATTATTGATCCTAATTTATGGCAGTCCATTATAAGGCCTTTAGGTTTTGATTCCGGTATCAGAAGCTTAAATAGAACTCTTGAAAATATGACAAGGAAGGTTGCCAAGGAAATAGTGGAAGGGAAGCACAAGTCTGTAACCATCACTGAGGAAAATTTGAAAGATTATCTGCCAAAAGGAAACTTATAATTATATTTAGAGTTTTCTGAGAACCCTGCCTCTAATTAAGTAAACTATCAAACCACCCAGAAATCCTATTGCCGAACCAATTATTGAATGAAGTGAAATGGTACCTATTATTAGGTTTGTTAGCAAAACCAAGTCTTTAATGTTTACATAGCTAAAGGGTCTGCAGTCTTCTATGCCATATTTGGAGTCTTGGCAAAAATAACCATTAGAGGGCATTTTTGGCAAAAGCACACTAGAGGCCATTATAGTCCATGCCATAGAGAAAATTATAGTGCTTGCCAGTATTATTGTTTTGGCGCTCACCTTCACATTCTATCAGATTTTAAAAAGCTTCTGTTATACTGCTTTTACTATGTGTGGAATTGTGGGTATGTATGGTTTTACGGATGAAAAACTTCTCAAAGGCATGGCAGATTCCATTGGTCATAGAGGGCCGGATGGCGAGGGTTTTTTCATTGGAAGTAAAGGGGGGCTAGGTAGTAGAAGGCTTGCCATCATTGATGTTGCAGGGGGCGGTATGCCCATCTCAAATGAAGACGCTACTAAATGGATAGTTTATAACGGGGAAATATATAATTACTTGGCACTTTCGGAAACCTTAAAAAGCCTGAGGCACAACTTTAAATCGCATTCAGATACAGAAATGGTTTTACATGCCTATGAGCAGTGGGGCGTATCTTGTGTTGAAAAGTTTAATGGTATGTTTGCTTTTGCAATTTATGATGTGTCTAAAAATGAAGTTTTTGCAGCTCGGGACCAGTTTGGCATCAAACCTTTTTATTACTGCAAGGTTACTGAAGGTTACCTCTTTTCTTCTGAAATAAAAGCTTTTTTGAAAGCCTCCTCATTCAGAGCATTGCCAAACAACCGAATGGTTTTCAGGTTTTTAAAGCATAGAAAGCATGATGATCTGAATGAAACTTTTTTTGAGGGGGTAAATAAATTGCTACCTGGTGAGTACGCACTGTTCTCAGAAGATACTATTAGAGTAAATAGATACTTCAATACAGAGAACTTGTATCAAAAAAGAGAAACCAACCATGCTTCTGAAAAGGAGAATCTTCAAAAATTCAGAGAGCTTTTTATAAAAAGTGTAAAGGACAGATTGATGTCAGAAGTCCCTGTTGGATCTTGTCTTTCAGGCGGACTTGATTCATCTTCAATAGTTTGTGTAATAAATGATGAGTTACTAAAAACCAATTTGGAAGATTCCCAAATTGGGGATAAACAAAAAACTTTTTCAGCTGTTTTCCCAAAAGAAATAAATGATGAGCAAAACTATATTAATGAGATTTTAGAAAAAACCAAGACTGAAAAAAATTTTGTCTACCCAAACAGTAAAGATTTGTTTGAGGAGCTTAGGAACTTTGTTTATGCTCAGGAAGAGCCCACAATATCAAGTGGCCCTTACTCTCAGTGGTGCGTAATGAGGCAGGCAAGTAAAAAAATCAAAGTTCTACTTGATGGGCAGGGTGCTGATGAGGTATTAGCTGGTTATAATCCTTATCTCGTGGTTTATTTAAGGCAGCTACTTAGCCAATTGAAGATAGGACTTTTTTTAAAAGAGTTTATAGGAAGCCTGCCCCAAATCAGAAGTCTTGTTCTTGATAAGTTAAAGTTTAACTTCAGCGGATCTTTGAAAGAAAAAGATTTAATTAATAAGGAATTTGCGCACAAGTATTTGGGAGAAGTAGTTAGGGTTGAGAAAAAAGATCTTAAAAAAAGATTTCATGATGATTTATTTTTAGACAGCGTACCGGCACTTTTAAGATATGAAGACAAAAATTCAATGGCGTTTTCAATAGAAGGCAGAGTCCCGTTTTTAGACATTGACCTTATTAACTTTATATTCTCCCTACCAAACGACTTAATTATCAGACACGGTTGCGGAAAGTATGTTCTAAGACAAGCTCTTAAAGATTTACTTCCTAAAAATATAGCTGAGAGAAAATGGAAGGTTGGTTTTACTACGCCTGAGATTGCTTGGTTTAAAAGCCAAAAGGAGAAAGTTTATGAAATTATTGACTCTGAGACCTTTAAGAGCCGCCCCTATTTTAACTACACCAATGTAAAAACTTTTGTTGATGGTTTTTATGAAGGAAAACATGAAGAGAGTATGGTAATCTGGCGATTTATAAATGTTGAGATATGGCTAAGGGTTTTTGTAGACAAAAAAGCCTCTAGTTAATGAGTTTTTATTATGATTGAGCCCTTAAATAAACCAATTAAAGTTGAAGGTGTAGTTTATGATAGATTGTTGATAAAAACCCACCTTATTTCTGCTAAAGAGGACATAATTGAAATTGCAAAAAATTACACTGATGGACTAATTAAGTTGGGAGATATTTTTGTAATTTCTGAACGAGTTGTTGCCATAACTCAGGGGAGAAGTTTTTTGATTGCAGACATTAAGCCTACTTTCTGGGCCAGGTCTCTTTACAAATTTGTAACAAAAAATCCTGGAGGAATAGGTTTAAGAAGCCCTTATACTATGGAGCTTGCTTTAAAGGAAGCAGGGCTTGTGAGAATATTACTAGCCTGCTTGACTTCAGCTGTTACAAAGCCGTTTGGTCTGAAAGGAGTTTTTTATAAAGTTGCAGGAAATGGACTCAATGCAATTGATGGGCCGTGCGATTATACCTTGCCCCCCGGGAACATGTCTGCCAAACTTGGGCCTAAAAAGCCTGATCAGGTTGCTGAAGAACTGAGAAAAATTCTTGGGGTTGGTGCTGCAATTATAGATGCAAATGACCTTGGACAAAGATTGGAAGGTGTTTCAAAAAATGTAGATAGGAATCTGATTCTAAAAGCTTTTAGAGATAACCCGTTTGGACAGAGAGATGAGCAGACTCCCATGGCAATTTTAAGGCGCGTTCAGTAAGTTTTGGCGCCTTTGATGAAGAGTCTTGTTAAAAAAGAGCTGTTTTTATGGCTATTTTAAAGTTGTAGTTAAAGCCTAGGTCTATAATTTCTTCAACCGTTAATCTTGATAATTTTTTATTCATTAGGTCTTTAAGTGAATCGCTTGACCAGTGGTAAATTATGTTTGTCAAAGCACTAGATTTAGTTAGATTCTAAGTTTTGGGTATCTCTTTCTCATATAGACCAGGGCCAATGGGTAGATAACCTTCTGAATCTTATTGAAGTTATGTAAGGATTCCATCCAACCAAATAAATTCTGTTCGTTTTTGAATTTGTTGATAAGAGGAGCGTAGTTACCAATTGCAAAAAGTTCGTATAGGAATCTATTTACAAGACTTGCCCTTAATCTTGGTATAAAAAAGCTTTTTGCTTCTTTTTCATAATCGCTCTTTTCAATAATGCTTCTTGCGGCCAAAAACCCTGAAGTTAGGGCGTTTCTTATACCAAATCCCCAGAGCATATCCTGAAGACCTGAGGCTTCTCCCACAAACAGAGCTTTTCCTTCTTTGAAAATATTTTTAGTGGAAAAACATCCTACCCCTCCTACATCTCTTATCTTTTCAATAATTCTTAAATCTACAATTTTAGCAAACATCTCTTTTGCCCTTTCCAAATAATCTTTTAGATGTGGAAAATCTTCAAATATGCAAGTACAAAGGCAACCATACCCTTTTGTGACTATTAGGTAGGCATAACCCTTAGGAGCAGCTTTGTCATTGATTATTGCCACAACCATGTCTTCCATATCTGTTTTAAAAATAAGTCCCTCATCAGCAGCAAAAAGCTCTTGGGAAATTGGCCCGGTGGCAATTATATCCGCCTCTTCTTTGGGTATTGTTGAATTAAAATGAATATTAACCCCAAGACTTGAAGCTTGATCTTTCAGCCCCTGATCAAAGCTACCATCAACCGAGCCTCTTTTAACTAAGTAATATATAGGTCTTTTAAATGTTATGTCTTCTTTTGTATTTGACCCGTTAGAAACGATTATTTTTGATGATGGCTGACAATCAAAATTTATACTAATGTTCATTTTTGCGAGTGTATCAAGTACATCTTCCCTTCTTGACCAGTTTTCAAGTCCCTGAATGTCCCCATGAAACCTTTTACCTATTTCCTCATGTTGTTCATACACATGAACTTCAAATTTTTCTTTTGCCAAATTTATAGCAGCAGACAATGCGGAAGGACCTGAGCCAAGAATTTTGATTGGGTTCATCAAGGAATGATACCTTTTTTGTTTTTTTAATGTAAAGACTTTGTAAGCCGTTTAAAAGACTCAAACGGCTTACTCTTGAGAGTTCATTTTAGAAACTCGTCTAGGGAATCTTCTTTTCTGAGTAACATCAGCAAAATAACAATTGCCGTTATGGGAGAGATAACCCACGCAACAATCCAAATCACATAATCTCCCCATAATGGAAAGTGAATTTTGTGCCCCTCTAAGGCAAGTTCAGCTATTGTTTTGTGCTCTTCCCGCAAAGCTCTAACGGCGTGGTAGCCAGTAAAGATGTAGGACGCACATAAAAACGCCCAAAAAATGTTCATCTTTTGGAGGCCTCCTTACTCCGATTGGGTTCCCTGTGCGTCATCAACCAAGGTGAGAAATCCGAATATAGCAAGGATGACAACTACAGGTGAAAACAGCCAGAACAGACTGACAAAGAACCAGTCGGGGCCGTTTGAGCTGTGTCCATATGCGTATGCCGGGAATTTACCCAAGCCAAGTAGCATATAGCCAATAACGACCCACACAACCACGCAATACAAAAGCCAAATCCCCAAGAGGATCAGCTTAGGGTCTATTTCCGTTCCCATGTCAAATTTCTCCTTTTCTTTGAATTTTCTTCATCATAGTAACTTTTTGAAAAACTGTAAAAGGTCAAAACAGTGTTTAAATAATTTAAGGTATGGTAGAGTCTTTGCATTATAAATCTTATGAACAAACTTGAGGTTCTTTCTCAAATTGAAAAAGCCGTTAAAACCTGCAAAAAATGCAGACTTTGCAAGGGAGCAAAAAATGCAGTTCCCGGGGAAGGAGACATCAATTCAAAAGTTGTATTCATTGGAGAAGCCCCCGGCGCAAATGAAGACGAGCAGGGCAGACCTTTTGTGGGTAGAGCTGGAAAATTACTTGATGACATGTTAAGAGGCATAGGCCTTAAGAGAGAGTCGGTTTGGATTGGCAATATTATCAAGCACAGACCACCTGAAAATAGAAGTCCCATGGCTGATGAAGTAAGAGCATGCAGTCCTTATTTGGAGGCTCAACTCAAAGCCATTAATCCTAAGATAATTGTCACTCTTGGAAAGTTTGCGTTGGAATTTTTTGATAAAGAAGGAAAAATTTCAAGAGATCACGGCGTCCCAAAAAAAATTGGGAATTTTATTGTTTATCCTTTATATCACCCTGCTGCTGCTCTTAGAAATCCTGCTGTTGATCAGGTCTTAAGAAGCGAATTTAGGAAAATAAAAACATTGCTTTCTTCCCCTATAGAACTAAAGGATTCGGGGGTTGTCAAAAAAGATGACAGGCAGATGACTCTCCTATAGAATTCAACTATGAAATTTAAGTTTCAAAACAAAAGTGATGATGTAGTAAATCCTCAAACTCAAGATGCTGCGCTGCCTTCTCATCCTCAAACCGATACAACACCTAACTTATATCCTGAGCTTAGGATTATTTCTCTGGGTGGAACAACAGCCGTTACTAAAAACATGACGGTCTACGAATGCGGTGACTTTATGATTGTTGTAGATTGCGGCTTTGGCTTTCCTGATTCGGAAATGCTAGGGGTTGACGTTGTTCTTCCAGATATTTCCTATATTTTAGAAAGAAAAAACAAACTCAAAGCTGTTTTTATAACACATGGTCATGATGATCATATTGGTGCAATCCCCTTTTTAATTAGAGACTTGGCTGTTCCAATATATTCAACAAGACTTGTCAAAGGGCTGATTGAAGTTAAGCTAAGAGAGGTAAATGCCTTGAATAATGTAAGTCTTAAGCTTATGGATCCTGAAGGGGAAGGAGTTGAGATAGGACCTTTTAGGGTAGATTATTTTAGAGTAAATCACTCGGTTCCGGACGCATGTGGTATTTCCATAAAAACCCCGCACGGAAAGATTTTACACTGCGCAGACTTTAAATTTGACTGGACGCCTGTTTTGGATAAGCCTTTTGACGTTGCCAAAATGACCCGTCTTGTAGGAGATGAGGGCACAACACTTTTGCTATCAGACTGTCTTGGAGCAACAACAGAAGGCTATGCAAGAAGTGAAAAGTCAATTGAATCAACTTTTGATGAATTGTTGGAGAAAGCCAAAGGTAAGCAGGTTTTTGTAACCACAATCTCTTCAAATGTTTCACGAATGGCTCAGGCAATTGATAGCGCTAAAAAACATGGAAGAAGGATAGTTCTTGCAGGCAGGTCAATTGAGCAGACTGTGGACGTAGCGCAAAAACTTGGCTATTTGAAATCCGATCCCTCACTGTTTATTGAAAAAGATAAAGCTATGAAATTTCCTCAGGGAGAAATACTCTACATTATTGCCGGAGCCTATGGTCAATCCGAGTCTGCAATTTCAAGAATTTCAAGAGGCGAGCATGAAAGTCTTATTTTAGAAGAAGGAGCATACGTGATTTTTTCAGCTGATCCAAATCCTCCGGGCGTGCGTGAGGATGTGGATGCCTTAATTGACAGACTCACTCTTAAGAATGCAATAGTTATCTATTCTGAGATCCAGGAAAACTTGCACGTTTCAGGACACGGCTTGAGAGGAGATCAAAGACTTGTGGCAGCTCTGTCCAGAGCAAAATACTTTATGCCAATTGGCGGAACGGTCAAGCACATGCGAGCTTATGCAAATATGCTGTATGAAATGGGGGCAGTGCCTGGTTGCGTGTTTGAGTGTCTTGAAGGAGATGTGTTAATTCTTAGGAATGGGACTGCTACGCGTGGGGAAAAAGTTGCGGTTTCAAATGTGTTTGTGGATGGAAGAATTGTGGGGGATGTAGGGGAAAAGGTGATCCAAGACAGAAACGCTCTTTCTCAGGATGGGATTGTAGTTGTTGTAGTTCCGGTTTCTCAAAACGGGCAGCTTGGAAAAGTTGATATTGTTACCCGGGGTTTTGTATATGTTAAAGAGTCAAAAGAGTTATTGCGCGATTCATTTGAAGTGATAGAGCGTATATTTAATGAGAATAAAAATGAGTGGAAGAATAAGGGCTTGATAAAAGGAAGCATAGAAAAAGCTTTGTCTAAGTTTTTGTACAAGAAAACAGGTAGGGAACCTTTAGTGCTAGTAAGTGTTGTTGAGATTTAGTAATCCTATCCTTTAAACATTAAATAAATGAAAAAGCCTCACAGATTTTTGATCTATGAGGCTTTTGGGATCTCCCGGGCTACAAGTTACTTATTGCCCGAGAGAAATTCCACTGCCTTAATGCTGATAAGCAGTGGAATGGAAGCAATTCCCCCTAGGCCAATTTTAAACCGGCTGCTTGGGGGGAGGTCCTGGGCCATGGAGAGGGCAACAACAAGCAAGCCCTCAATGACCCAGACAAAAAACGATACGGCCAGCCCGGCCGGTGTTTGACCTGCGATGATCGCCGGAATGGCGATGTGCAGGCCAAGGAAAACCACGATCGCAATTGCGAGCCCTAAAGCGCTGAATTCAATACGAATTTCCCCACCCAACCTCTTTTAACATAATTTCTTCTG
>JBBTST010000010.1:0-36301 GCA_038064575.1 Patescibacteria group bacterium | reverse complement strand
AGTTTAAGATTTTCTTCATCTCCCCAAATGTATTCAAGAGCAGCAGTATCTGATGCTTTCTCAGCCCCATTAATAAATAAAGTGACTTTTGCGTCCGTATCCCAACATGAATCGGACCCTTTATAATCAACCTGTTCAAAAAATGACTTAAGTTGTCTTGGGGTTTTGTCCAAAGGCTCTCTGGTTATAGGATCAACAAGCTCCCTTGCATGCCAGTGAATTCTATTTTGTTCTTTATGAGTATGTTGAAAGTTGGTACTCCCCTTCTCTTTCTCAAAATAAATCTGTTTTCCGCACTCCACAACCTCTATATTTGCATGGATATGCTGGGAATTCTCACACCTTGTATTACCCTCATTACACACTAAAAAACCCTGGGCTTCATAATCGGAATCTTTGAAAGAAACATAAGCTGTATATCCATAATATGCTAGATATCCTATAATAGGGAGCATAAGCGCAACTAGGATTTTTTTCATTATCAGTAAGTATAACAAGCAGAAATTTTTATATGCAACAATTACTTGGCTAATTTGACTTTAGTGGCTTCCTTCCCAATTCTACTTCTTAAATAGTAAAGTTTGGCCTTTTTCACTAAACCTCTTTTGAGCACTTCCACTTTTTCAATATTTGGAGAGAGCAAAGGAAAAATTCTTTCCACCCCTACATTCTGGGCTCCAATATGCCTAACAGTAAACGTCTTTGATACGCCTTCCCCTTTTTTTGAAATTACAATACCATGATACGGCTGAATTCTTGTTTTATCCCCCTCAACAATTTTATAGTGAATTTTAATAGTGTCTCCAACATTAAAATCCAAAGTTTTCAATTTTTCTTTTAAAGCTTCAGTCATAAGTTATCCTAAACGCAAGCCCTCAAAGGCTATCAAAAAACACTAAAATTGGCAACAGCCACTAAGATACTGAAATTCTGGCCTTAACCGTAATACTAATAGCGGACTTGGAAGCATCTATGCTTATGGTATCGCCCTCTGTAATTTCTCCGGAAATAATTTTGTTAGACACCAGATTTTCAATTTCCCTTTGTATAAACCTTCTTAAAGGCCTGGCTCCAAAATTAGTGTCATAGCCGTTTTCTGCAATATACATAGTAGCTTTATCTGAAACCTCCATTTTTATACCCATATTAAGCAGTAGTTGTTCAGTTTTAGCAAGTTGTAAAGTTGC
Source organism: Patescibacteria group bacterium (assembly GCA_038064575.1). Classification (GTDB taxonomy): domain Bacteria; phylum Patescibacteriota; class WWE3; order UBA101185; family 2-01-FULL-41-18; genus JBBTST01. The sequence continues at coordinate 35,114 of JBBTST010000010.1, read as the reverse complement.
TATTTGTTTTATTTGCTCTTTATTTAACGCATGAAACACTACAATTTCATCAATTCTATTTAAAAATTCGGGTCTGAAGTTTTGTTTTAATATATCTGAGAGCCTGTCTTTAAGATTTTTATCTGTCACTGATGAATCCCTTTCTACGGCACTTTTCTCACCAAATCCAATGCTGGACTGATAAATTGTGTCCGAACCAATATTTGAGGTCATTATTATGATTGTATTTTTAAAATCTACGGTCCTTCCATGACTGTCTGTAAGCCTTCCATCCTCCATTACCTGAAGAAGCGAGTTAAATACCTCAGGATGAGCCTTTTCAATCTCATCTAAAAGTATGATGGAAAAAGGTTTTCTTCTAACTATTTCTGTAAGCTGTCCGCCTTCCTCAAAACCCACATATCCGGGAGGCGAGCCTATCATTTTGCTGACAGTGTGTTTCTCCATGTATTCACTCATATCCAATCTAACCAATAAATCATCACTCCCATACATAACTTCAGCCAATGCCTTTGAAAGTTCCGTTTTCCCAGTTCCGGTTGGCCCCAAAAACAAGAAGGAAGCAATAGGTCTCTTGGGATCTTTAAGCCCGCTTCTTGCTCTTCTTATGGCGGCTGCAACAACTTGCACAGCTTCCTCCTGCCCCACTATTCTAAGATGCAGTTTTTCCTCAAGATGTAAAAGTCTTTGTTTCTCCTCTACGCTCAATTCTTCCAAGGGAATTCCCGTCATTCTGGAAATAACTTTTACAATATCCTCTTTTGTAACAATGGGAATCTCTTCCAGCTTTGTCTTCATCCAAATTTCAGTGAGGTCAGCCTTGACTTTATCCAATTCTTCAAGCTTTTCATCAATCCTGGCTTTTTCCTGAGAACTCTTTTCTTTTGTTCTATCTTCTTTAAGCTTTGCTATTTCTTCTTCAACCTGTTTCAAATTTTGAGGCTCTTTAACCGCAGCCAACCTTACTTGAGCAGAAGCCTCGTCAACAAGATCAACTGCTTTATCAGGTAAAAACCTGTCATTAATGTATCTGTTAGATAAAGAGGCTGCAGAAGAAATAGCCTCATCAGATATGGTAACTTGATGGTGCTTTTCATATTGAGGTCTAATACCTTTTAAAATTTCTACGGTTTCCAAAACTGTAGGTTGTGAAACTACTATTGGCTGAAATCTTCTTTCCAAAGCACCGTCCTTCTCAATATGCTTCCTGTATTCATCAAGGGTTGTTGCCCCAACCATTTGAAGTTCTCCTCTTGCCAATGCTGGCTTCAACATGTTTGCAGCGTCTATAGCACCTTCTGCAGCTCCAGCTCCAACTACTGTATGCAGCTCATCAACAAATAAAATTATGTGGCCTTGCGCCTTCACAACCTCTTCAATAATCTTTTTTAATCTTTCCTCAAATTGTCCTCTATGTGAAGTACCAGCCAACACTGAAGCAATATCCAAAGACACTACTCTTTTGCCTCTTAAAGTTTCAGGCACTTGCCCATCAACTATTCTCTGGGCCAAACCCTCAACTATTGCAGTTTTGCCAACTCCCGGCTCTCCAATCAACACAGGGTTGTTTTTTGTTCTTCTTGAAAGGATATGAATAACTCGTTCAATCTCTTTTTTTCTGCCAATTACAGGATCCAACTTTGCCTCTCTTGCAAGCTGGGTCAAATCCCTACCAAACTTATCTAAATTGGAGGTTGCAGAGGCCTCCTTTTGAATTTCTTGAAAACAAATTTCACACAAAGACACATAAACTTGCCTTCCATCAATATTTCTTGTTGTCTGAATAACAGCAGGTCTTTGACCACATCTATGACATATAACCATGAGTGCATTTTACAACAAAGTACTTTAATTTTGAAGAGGGAAAAACCAAATAAAACCCAAATTAATGTTCCCAGTTAGAACTTACAATAGCCTCCGCTTTGGGCTTGCATTTCTTCATAAAAAGTCCAGCAGCTTTTTCCATTTGCTCTTGCTGCACTTTAGCCCAATCTTCTGCCTGATCTTCCCTGATTTCGCATACTATTTCATCATGCACTGTAAGAATAATCCCGCCGTCAACTTTAAGTTCTTTAAATTTCTCCAACAAAAAAACTAAAGCGTATTTGGTAGCGTCTGCATTTGCTCCTTGGATTGGATGGTTTTTCCCTTGCCTTTCAATGCCTCCTATTAGCCTGTCATAATTTGGATCGCTTTTATCTGGCATCTGGTACCAGCGCTTTCTGCCAATAGGAGTCATGCTATACCCATTTTTAACTGCAAATCTTGCGGCACTGTCTAACCAGGCTTTAACTTGCTTAAAAGTTTCAAAGTATTTGGTCATATACCCTTTTGCTGTATCCGTATCAACACCAATTTGAACCGCCAATCTTCCCGGCCCCATTCCATAAACAAGTCCAAAATTAATAGTCTTAGCAGCCTGCCTTAAGTCTGGAAATTTCTTTTTAAAATCCGGCGTGTATTCTTTGTTAAACATTAAAGCCGCAGTAGCTGAATGCACATCCCAACCCTCTTCAAAAGCTTTAATTAAGTTTTCATCTCCGGTAAAATCTGCAACAATTCTCATTTCCATACTCGAATAGTCAGCAACAACATATTTATAACCTGTAGTTGGAACAAAACAGGACCTGAAAGGCGCTTCCTTTGACTCTCTTGGAATCTGTTGCAGATTAGGGTTATTGCAAGAAAATCTGCCAGTATCAGCCCCAATTTGCTGAAAATCCGGATGAATTCTACCCGTTCTTTTGTTAATTTTCTCAAGAATACTTTCTCCAAAAGCAGAAATCAGCTTCTCATGAGCTCTGTATTCTCTCATCAAAGCCGCAACAGGATGATTTACAAACTCCAAAACGCTATCACCTGTAGAAGCAACTGCAAGTCCTAATTTATCATTAAAAAGCTCAAGAAGCTGTTGCTGACTGTTTAGATTTATTACATCAGCGGCCCCGCCAAAAAGATCCATTTGCTGAATTTTGTATAGAGGTCTAATTGTTTCTTGAATCTTTGCAGCAAGCTCATCTCTTTTTTTTTGCAGGCCAACTATTACGGACTTCCACTTTATAGCATCAATAGCAAGGCCCCTAAGTTCCATTTCTGCAACAACTCTTACGGTTGAAAATTCAAGCCGGGCCACCTTTACCAAATCCTCTTTTTGAAGTAGTTCCCATTGCTTTTCAAATACAGGAAAAAGAACCAAAACATCCATGGCAGCATATCTTATCTGCTCTTCAGTCACCTGACTCATCAAACCTTCAAAAGATTTTCTAACTTCTTTCTTAAGTTTTATATTCAAATACTTTTCTACAATTGCACCAAGCGAATTTCTTCTCTCCAAACCACACGTCAGGAGTCTTTCTGCAAGCATTGTGTCAAAAATATTGGTCATAGAAATATCGTAATGTGCTTTGAGTTGCGAATAATCAAATTTTGAGTTTTGAAGCAGTTTAAGTTTTGTTGAATCCTCTAACAAACCTTTTAATAGCTTCATATCAAGTTTTCTTGCGTCTAAAACGTAAGACTTTTCAGGTGTTGCAATTTGAATGAGGAGTATTTTGGACTCAAATGGATCAAGACTAGTACATTCTGTATCCACGGCTAAAACTTTTCTTTTCTCCAAGTCTTCTAAAGCTTCTTTATAATCTTTGTCCGTTGTCACAAAAGAGTAATTAGGCTTATCAGGATCAAAGTTTAGACTCATAACAAACTTTCCAAAAGCCTCTTTGTAACATTTGGATCAGCTTTCCCTAATGATTTCTTCATGACACTTCCAACCAGGAACATTAGGGACTCTTCCTTTCCGGTTTTATAATCCTCAACTGCTTTAGCGCTTGTTAAAATGACTTCTTTTACAAGTTTTTTAGTTTCATCCTCTGTCAATTTCTCCACAGTATTTTCTAAAAGCAAAGCATTAAACTCTCTAAAAGAAAGCTTTCTGGTAGAAGGTTTGTTTATCAAGGTGTTGGCTACAAGTTGTGGATTATGGTTTTTACACATCTGCTCAAAAAGCTCAGCAGTTTGAAGCGATTCAGTCAGAATATATGCATACTCCGCAGAGATGGCGTACTTCTCAATAAAACGCAAAACCTTTTGGTAAGGTAACTCTATAAGTTTAGCCTTTAGAGCGTATATGTAAGCTTCATCAAAGTCCATGGGCGGAATATCGGGTTCCGGAAAGTATCTGTAATCATGAGCTTCTTCCTTTTCCCTTTGGGGTCTGGTAACGCCCCTTATATCATCCCACCCTCTATTCTCCTGCATAGGCATAAGACCTGACTTCAATATTTCAACCTGCCTGTTAAGCTCATAATTAACAGCTTTCTCAAAAAATCTAAAAGAATTGATGTTTTTAACTTCTACTCTGTAGGGTGGATAATTCTTATCCCCTTCATTCCTAACAGAAATATTTGCCTCAAGTCTTAGTTGACCTTTTTCCATATCGGCATCAGATATATTCATGTATCTGACTATTCTTTGTATCTCTTTAGAAAAGAGAGTTGCTTCCTCGGCACTTCTAAAATCCGGCTCTGTAACAACCTCAATCAAAGCCACTCCGGACTTATTAAAGTCAAGCAATGTTCTCCCAGGCTCATGAATAGACTTTCCGGTATCCTCCTCCAAATGAACCCGCCTAATTCTTATTTTTTTCTCCTTTATCATCAAAAACCCATTTTCGCACAACGGTAAATCGTACTGGCTTATTTGATATCCTTTTGGTAAATCGGGATAAAAATAGTTTTTCCTGTCAAATTTTGAATACTTGTTTAACTTGCAGTTAAGCGCCAATCCCAGAAGTTGTGTCTTTTCTATAGCTTTTTTATTAGGAACCGGCAGAGCACCAGGCAATCCTAAACAAACAGGACAGGTTAACGTGTTCGGCTCTTTTCCAAAAGCCTCAGCGGAGCATCTACAAAACATTTTAGAATTTAGCTTTGGCTGTATATGAACTTCCAACCCAAGAATAAGTTCATAATTCATACAGTTACTCCCAACACTTCCAACGCTTTTTTAAGATCCCCAATAGCTTTTTCTACAACAAAATAAGGGGGTTCAAAACCCGCTTCATGAACTAAGGAGTTTCTAAGTTTATGCGCTTCCCAAATATCGTTATAGGTATATCTATCAAACTTTTCCTTTACATTTTTTAGCCTTTCACCCATTGTCTCACCGTTACTAACATCCTTCAGGGCAGTATCAAAACTCCTATCAGCGGTAATTAAGGCCTGCCTGAAATTGCTGGGGCCTTTGGCCTTGAGTAAACCATTAATCTTTTCCCAATCAGTTTTAATTGACGCCTCCGATTCACCGCTTACACTTGTCCTTTTATATAAAGAGGCACCAAAGCCAAATAAATTAGCTAATAAACTCATAATGTTGCCATCTCCACAAAACTTGCCACCTGAAGCATTTTAGACTCCTCAAACCTGTTAGCAACAATACCAAACCCAATCGGAAGACCATCAGAGAATCCGCAGGGCACTGAAATACCGGGAAGACCGGCAAGGGACGAAGGTTCAACCAAAACATCTTGGAGTTCTCCAAACATTGCATTATCTCTTGAAGCACCAATTTTTAAAGCTTTGCATGGGGTAACAGGGCCTACAATAACATCTACCTTCTCAAACGCCTTGTCAAAATCTTTTACAATCATAGTTCTGATTTTTTGAGCCTTTGCATAATAAGCTTCATAATAACCCTCTGACAAAGTATAAGCACCCATCATGATTCTCTTTTTATTTTCAAAATTAAAACTCTCTCTATTATCTCCAAACCTAATTCCGTCAAACCTTGAAAGGTTAGAAGACACCTCAGATCTTTGTAAAATTGTATAGACCGCAATAGCGTATTTAGGATTCAAAAGATCAATTTCATAAACACTCGCACCTGCCTCCTTCATAAGTTCAATGGTCTTTAAAACTCTTTCTTTAACATCAACCTCCAATCCGGAATCTAAGTAAGAGGTTGGTACACCCACTTTCAAACCCCTAACCCCAAGATCTAAAACCTTCTGATAGTCTGAAATTTCTTTTGATGAACTGGTCGCATCCATCTCATCTTTTCCTGCAATAACCTCAAGTACAAAAGCTGCATCCTCAACGGTTTTTGTGATTGGTCCCGGCGAATCGGTTGAAGAAGCCATGGCTATAACACCATACCTACTGACCCTACCGTATGTTGGTTTTAAACCAACAACACCACACCAACTCGCAGGATGTCTTATAGACCCAGCTGTTTCAGAGCCAATTGAAAAAATACACATATTAGAAGCTATGCTTGCCGCGGAACCGCCTGAAGACCCGCCTGGTAATTTCTCAAGATTGTATGGATTATGAGTTGTAAAAAAATCGGATGACTCTGTTGAGGAGCCATGTGCAAAAGAATCCATATTTGTTTTACCAATAAGTACAGCCTTAGCAGCTTTCAATTTTTTGGACACAGTTGACTCATAAGGAGGTATAAAATCTTTAAGTATGTTTGAGGCTGCAGTCGTCTTTACCCCTTCTGTACAAAAATTGTCCTTAAGTGAATACGGAACACCTAAAAGCGAATAGGTACCAAATGCTTTCTCCCCTTCACTTTTAATAATTTGATCACACTCGGTAGCATCTTCCAAAGCCCTATTTCTAGTAACCGTAATAAAGGCCTTAATTTTATCATCCCTAGCATCAATTTGTGAAAGACAAGCTTCTGTAAGCTCAATAGAGGTAAATGCTCCTTTTCTCAAACCGTCCATTGCCTCCTGCAAATTAAGTTCATTCAACTTTTTCATATTATTTCTCTATAACTGCTGAAGTAACTATATAACCACTCCGTATAAGCTTTGCGTTTGCTGTGGCTGCGTCTTGTGACAGCGATTTGCTACATACATCCTCAGAAAATACATTTTTTAATCCTGTGATTTCATAGGTACCCTCAGTTGAAGAAGTATCCAGTGTTTTTAAAATCTCAACATACTCAAGAGCGACACCAAGTAATGGCGTAAGTTTCTCTATTTCTGAAGCGGTAAGTTTAAACTTTACAAGTTTGGCAATTTTCTCTGTATCTTCATTAGAAAACATAAATTTTAAGTTTTTCTGAATTACTATTTTCTAAAAAGACACTTTCACATCCTGTTTTTCTTCTTCTGATGCTTTAAAAAATTCTGCCTTCTTAAAACCAAAAGTGTTTGCAATTAGACTATTTGGAAAAACCTCAACTTTAGTGTTCAGCTCCAACACATTGGCGTTGTAAAACTGCCTTGAATAAGCAATTTTATCTTCTGTGTCATTAAGGTCATTCTGAAAGGCTTTAAAATTCTCAGATGCTTTAAGTTCAGGGTATGCCTCAGCAACTGCAAATAAGCTTTTTAAGGCTCCAACAAGCATGTTGTTTGCTTCCGCGGCTTCCCTAGGATTTGAAGCGCCCATCAACCCCGCTCTTGCTTGTGTAACTTTTTCAAATACCTCCTTTTCATGAGTTGCATAACCTTTGACTGTCTCCATTAGATTTGGTATCAAGCTTGCCCTTCTTTTAAGTTGAACATCTATCCCACTCCATGCCTCACCCACTCTATTTCTAAGAGCAACAAGCGAGTTATATAAAGAAATCAAATAAACAACAAATAAGACAAGAAGTCCAATAATAATTAACGGTAATGACATTTAATCCTTTCTACTTCTCTGAAAGACAAAACTACTTATCTTTTCAGAAAGGTTTTTAAAAACTTATCTCTGGGCAAGGTATTAATTACATCTTTCTTAGTAGCCCAACCTCGCCTGGCAACATCTATACCATACCTCATTAGTTTTAAATGATCAATATGATGTGCATCTGTGTTGATAATAAGCTTAACCCCCTTTTCAAGAGCTTCCCTTACCAACAAATCAGGCAGATCTAGTCTTTCCGGATGAGCATTTATCTCTATGAATTTGCCATATTCTAAAGCCTCTTTGAAAAGTAATTCCCAGTCACATTCATAAGAATCTCTTTCATTTATAAGTCTACCGGTTGGGTGGGCAATAAAGGTGATATAAGGGTTTTTTATAGCACTTATTAGTCTTTTAGTTATTTTATCTTTTGGTTGATCAAAACTGGTATGAATTGATCCTATAGCATAATCAAGTAGTTTAAGAAACTTATCAGGTAGTGATATTTCAGCATTTGACAAGATGTTTACTTCATAACCAAACAGCAATCTTAAGTTGGTATTCGAACTATTGATTTGTTCAATATTATTTCTTGTAGAGGTAATTATACTCATAACACTCGTTTCTCCTCTATTGATGACGCTAGGCGCATGATCTGACACACCAAAGTATTCGTATCCAAGTTTCAATGCTCCATCAACCATCTCTTCTAAAGTATTTGACCCGTCAGAAAAATCTGTGTGGGTATGAATATCCCCCTTTATATCTTCCAGGGTAATCATATCAGGCAACAACTTCTTTTCAGCTGCCTGAAGCTCTCCTCTGTCCTCCCTAAGCTCGGGGGGGATTAATGGCAGCCCAATATACTCATAAAAACTCTTTTCATCAGCAAACTTTTTTAATTTTCCTTCCTTTTTTATCCCGTGTTCAGATAAGGACAACCCTTTTTCAAGCGCATAAGTCCTCAAGGCAACATTATGAAGTTTTGAACCTGTAAAATGCTGAAGCATTGATCCAAAAGAATCCGGCTCTATGGCCATCAAATCAACCCTAACTCCATTTTTCAAAAGTACGCTGGCTTTAACTTCCCCAATATTTAGTACCTCGGCTATCTCAGCAAAGGTTACAAATTTTTCTAAAACTGCTTTTGGATTTGTTGTAGCTACAGCAAAATCCAAATCCCCCACAGTTGCAACCCTTCTTCTAATTGACCCGAGGGGTTCAATTTGCTCTATTAGCTTAGAGTCTTGCAAAAAGTGTAAATATCTATTAGCTATCTCCTCTGCAACAGGCAGAAGCATTCTTCCTCTTTTTTCTTTTCCGGGCTTAAGCTTTTCAATAACTTCAAGTATTTCAGCCTCTTTCTTCTCACCAAAGCCATCTAAAACCCTTATTTTACCCTCCAGAGCAGCTTTTTTCACCTTTTCCTCGGCAGTATCCCTGTTTTTGATCTTAAGGGCAACAGCAAGCTTGAAAGCCGTTTTGGCTCCAATGCCCTGAAGCCCAAAAACTCCAAACATTCCATCCGGCAGTTTTGCAAACGTTTCTTCAAAATGTTTGGCTTTACCCGTTTTAAAAAATTCATCTAAATGAGCTGCCAGAGAAGCTCCTATTCCTGAAATCTCTCTAAGTCTCCCCTGTTCCCACAAATCGTAAACCTCTGAGGTAGCATGTTCTATTGAAGTTGATGCATTTTGATAAGCTCTAATCCTAAACTTATCCTCTTCAAGTACTTCATAAGCCGCTGCAACCTCCTTTAAAAGTCGTGAAACTGAAGAGTTTGTATATTTGTCTGGTATCACAGGAAAATACTACCATCATTGACTTAACAAAATCCATCTGCTATTAGTTTATTGCCTGGTCCCGTAGTGTAGAGGCCTAACACGTTTCCCTGTCACGGAAAAGATCGCCGGTTCGAATCCGGTCGGGACCGCCAAAAGGGTTTTTACTCCCTTCACAGCCCCAGAATCAAACCAAAATGACCAACTGTTTAAAATATATGTTTAACAAATTCTAGTGAAAGGGTATTATTATGCCTGAAAATCAAAGCGGTGTATCAGTCCAACCTACGCGGAATGCCGTAGCAGCAATACTTGGAGGTATTGTAGTAATTACTTTAACTTTCTTAACGTACAGGTACTTCAACCAGCCCGAACAACCTGAAATCACGGGAGGATCAACCTCTGAGTCAACAACTGACGTAAAAAAAGAAGCTCCAACGGAAACAAAACCTACTAATACTGATAAAAAAGTGAACGGTGGGGTCCTCTCAGCTTCAACACAACAAGGCTCAAACACCTGGCTAGCTAATGACTACAAACAAGGGGATGTTAAGGAAGCAAGTTACAAAGTCAGAAGCGGCGATACTCTTTGGGAACTTGCAGAAGCCAAGTACGGAGATGGAGGTCAGTGGGTAAAAATCAGAGATGCTAACAAAGGCTCAATTGGTTTTTTGCCAAACGGGTCTCAGGCTTTGATAGAAATTGGACAGATACTGGTACTACCCTAAATAAAGGGGAGTTTTAAGGTAAAAACAGGTATAACTATATGATATACTCCAAGCATAAAATGCGGGAGTAGTTCAGTGGTAGAGCGCTTCCTTCCCAAGGAAGATGTCGCGGGTTCGAGTCCCGTCTCCCGCTCCAAATTGCTAACGTTCAAATTTGGTCACCTGTAAATTAAAACAATGTTGGTAAATCAACATTTATACTTTTAGATATTTGTGTCGAACTTTTAAGTCCGATTTGGCTTCAGTTGGTTCCATGTAGAACCTCTGTCAATAACCTATAATTAGTCTCTAAAGATAATTCTCGACATTACTTCTAAGTCTTTAGGCAAACAATGAAGGTTAATTGATAAAAATTCGTTTAAAAATACGATTTGATTTTCATCAAAATCAGCGTTATTAATCTCTTTAGTTAAGTCGTAACTAAATGTTGTTTGAAAAAGTCTTGTCATATGATTTAGTTCACTTTTAAACTGTTCCAGATCGCTTACAAAATGATGCGCGCCTTGCGTAGATCTGTGTAATGCTCTAGCCTCTTGGGTGGTCATCTTTTCTGACTTCACTTTTATTCTCCATCTATTGGGCTGACCATGATCGAAATTTCTCCTAGAAAAAACAGCAATATGTCCCATGTGTTGCTCATGCGGCGGTAAAAAAGCTATCCCGCTGTCAAAAAAGACGGGTATACCATTAATGTAAATTCTATTATCGACATGAGTATCTCTCCTGCGAATCCATACTGAAAAAACAATTTCGGAAGCTACTGCTTGCTCAGGTATTTGCCATTTAAGTTCTTCCAATTTGTAACTACCTGCTACTCTAACAAGATAATGTCTCTGGGGATTAAATTCTTCTGAAAGTCCTACTATTGATTTTAATACAGTAAATTCATCTAAGGTTATTTTTTTAACCTCTGCTATATTTGCAACTTTTGAGCCGAGAATATACCCCAACATGTCTCTACTGAACTCATCTGGAGTATTTATAGCACTTTTAAAATACCAATACTTTTCTCCGTCAGTAACAACTCTAGATGATCCTTTTAGTTCTGGGGCATAAGTGTCATATTCCTCGTTGGCAAGCAATCTATATTCCATAATTTATCTAACTAAAGTGAGTCTCTCAGTTTTTTATAACCCTCAAAGCCAGATTGGTATTCACTTGGGAAGTTACTTGTTATAAACATGTAATCCTCAACAACTCCTTTCAAAATCATCTTTCGTACCACACGGTCTCCTAGTTCTGTAAGAATGGCTCTCACCTTACCAGTATCATTTATTACACCCCAAGTAGTTAAAAATGTACGGCTAACTCCAATTGTCACAATTTGTGGCTTTTCATTTAAACTTATTTCAATGTGACATTTCTCATTATCTCCCGCAAAATATGGTTCAGAAATACTTTTAATCCCTATATCTACAATTTGTTCAGCTGGATAAAAGGTGATACCCCGCTCGAGAGTGTAAAAAGCTCCAGAACGAACTCTGACTTGTAGGAGTTCTCGTCTAGTGAAGTAGGCATTACCGTAAATATCCTTAAATTCCATTACCAAGCTTAATTCAGGAACATCTTCTTGATAAAGTTTCTCGGTATCGAAACGATAGGTTACTTCTTTAGAAAAGTTGGGTTGCAGATTGAAACGATTTGATTCTTGATCCCGAAAAGAGTAGCCAAGCCCTCTAACCTCCCAGATACAATCAATTGCTTTTTGAGTTTGGCTATTATTTGTAATTTTGAAAAGTAGGAAATGCCCGTTTGGACCCCCACTACCTCCTACATTCTCAAGGTCCAAAATCGGAATATCATTTTGCTTAATAGGCGTTCCTTGTTTTCCTGAGAACTTTTCTGTAGGGACTAATTTTTCAGAGACCCAAACTTCATGATCTTTTTTAATTTGTCTCAACTTTTCCACCGTATAAGTATCCAGTTGAGTGTCTATAACCTTGTTATGCTTCATACAAAGCAATATTAAGTTGTCATAAAGGCGTCTTTGCTCAGTAGGCAAAGAAGGACTACCTCGAGGACCATTGGTGCTATCGGCAACAATGTGTGCGTTTACTCCCACTACGACTTCTTGTTCTTTCTCTGTTTTTTCGTGAACTAATTCTGCCTTACATACTGAACACCTGCCTCCAGCCTTACTCCATAATATTTTGAGATCTTTCATTAAAATCTGATCTCTGCCACGGTTTTTTCTTTTAGCTTCATATTTTAAACTGCCCATGTGTGCATTATACCAAGTCACTATCTTTACTTTCGGAAAGTTTTTGATAAGAATAATAAAGTTTATCTACCCAGTCCCAAGCAGCCATCAAGGGTTCCAAATAAAAGGCGTCTCCCGCTCCAGAAGTCTAAAGTTCCGATAGACCCGTCGCCCGACCACATATTTGAAGTTCCATATGATCCGAGCACCATTACCTTGCGGGGCATTTAAGATCACGCATAGGACCTTCCCAGCCACCTTGCATTTGGTATTTATAAACTATTGTTCTAAATCTCTGCCCTATTCATTTTTATCTCACCTACCACACCCACCAGCACTTCGCTTACAACTGTTCCCATAATCTCCCAGTTTCCGTAAGTTTCACAAGCCTTAGCGGACAGGTTTTTTGTTATAATTTGCAGGCGTTGACATACTAAGCCAGAGTAGCTCAGTTGGTAGAGCAATGCTTTCGTAAAGCATGGGTCGTGGGTTCGATTCCCGCCTCTGGCTCCAAAAGACTAAAATAAGGTAAAATGAACTAATGAAAAAATACAGAACTTCAATGTCTCACACAGATGAAGAAATTGAGCTGGTTAAGAAGCTTTTAAAAAGCCTTTTTGCAATTGTTATAGTTTTGGTCTTAACTCTTGGCACACTTGAACTTTATGGTCCAAAGATCTTCTCAGCTTTTGGACTTTTGTCACTAGATAGGTTCAAAAAAAAAGAGGAGGTGAAATTTCAAACACAGACACCCCTGGTTGTTGATATACCTAAAGCACTCAAAGAAAAAACTATTACAATAAACGGCTTTTCGGAGCCTGATAGCATTGTTAAGTTGTTTCTAAATGGTCCTGAGGTTGCATCAACTAATTCTGACTCTGAAGGAAAATTTGCATTTTCTAACACCCCACTCTCTGAAGGTCAAAACATTGTTTTTGTCAAAGCTCAAGCACCAAATAAAACGGACAGTGAAAAATCGCAAACTTATTATTTTTATTTTGACAACAAAAAACCGGAGATTAGTATTGAAAAACCAAAAAATGATGAAGAATTTGAAAGTGTTGACTCAAGAGTTCCGGTTAAAGGCAAAGTGAATGAAAAAGCCTCAGTCTCAGTAAATGAGCATATTACGGTTGTCGATTCCGAAGGCAGCTTTCAGACTTTAGTAAGCGTTAAAGAAGGAGAAAACAAAATCTTCGTACTAGCAGTTGATGAAGCCGGTAATGAAGCCTCCGCCTCAGTCAAAATCAAATTCAAAAAAAGATAATCCTGTTAAAACAGCCATCCACAACAAAATCTGCGGATAAAATAAAGAATTTACAAACATACTATGTAATAAAAGCCCCAAAATTGAAGTTATTAAGGTTAGTTTTATCAAACTTTGTTTTTTTAAAAGCTCAATGATATTAAAAATCACCAGGTAAACAAATGCAATTAGAAACAATATCAGTCCGGGAAGCCCTGTGGTAGCAAGTACTAGCAGTAAACTGGAATCGCTTCCAGCTCCTGCATGACCCCCAAAAGTTTCATCCTTGTAATTAAAAAACCCATAGTCTTCCTGAGCATATCTAAAGTTGTTGTAACCAACTCCTAAGAGTAGATTATCTCTTGAAATTTCCCATGCCCTACTCCAAGAGACAAACCTCAAGCTTGCCGAATCTGAAGGATCCGTAATACCCATAATTCTAGTTTGAACTCTGGGTACAGCATAATATGCAAGAAATGCAATCAGCACAGTCACAATCAGTAGTTTTCTGGATCTCACAATACCAAACACACATACTGCAACTGATGCAAAAAGCCATGAGCTTCTGGAAAATGTTAAAAACAGACAAACAAACAAAAAACCGCAAATGCACAAGTACTTTATGGGCTTTTTAGTATACAGAGCAAGACTCATAGATAAAATAAATCCCAACATAAGGTAGGCACCAGTGAAATTAGGATCAAAAAAAGTTGAAACTAGCCTTCTCTCATGAGGGTCCCAACCAAGCTCAGCAGGAAGAGCAGAAAGATTTGGGAACCAAGCTAACTGAAGCACTCCAAATAAACCCAATATCAAAGAGGAAATCAACAACATCCTTATAATAGCTTTTCCAAAACTTTTATCCCCTGAAATAACTATAAAAGTCACAATGGAGACCAAAAAACTCATAAGAACTCTCAGATAATAAAAAAACCCAACAAGCCCTTGTACCAAACTAAATCTGTTTAAAGAAAAAATTAAACTTACCAGAGCAATGCACAAAAACAGTAGAAAGAAGATATAAAAACTGGGAATTTTGACACTCTTTTCTTTTGTAATAAAAATGCCTATCATCCCAAATAAAATATAAAGTCCCAAAAGAAAATCCAAAACATAAAATTTATAAGAACCAACCAAAAATGTTGCAAACTGCCCTAATGAAGCTACAATAAACAATATCCAAAGTGTGCAAACCAATACCATTCTCAACTTAAATTTCATAAAGTTTTAAAAACATCTTGCAAAAAAGCAATTTCGCCTGTTATAAAGTGCTTTTTCATCACTTCACTAAACGCTTTGGCTATTATTCTTTCTCTTAGCAAGTTGTCAGAATGCAACCTTAGCAGAGCAGAAACAATTTGCTCTTCTGATCTTGGTTCAATTAACAGACCGGTCTGCGTATTTGTAATTATCTCAACGTTACCTCCCAGGTTTGTTGCAATAACTGGAACTTTTGCCATCTGTGCCTCTACTAAAGTTGTGGCAAACGGTTCCTTTTCTATGGCAGGGTGAACAAACACATCAATAGCTCTATAAAACACCTCTACCTTATCCTTAAAACCTATAAATTTAAATGCCGTGAGGTTTGTGTATTTGGCTAAATCCTTTGGTAGATCGGAAATATTTCCTGCAATTACACATACGGCATCTACAGCCCCAAGCTTCTCAACCGCTTTTAGTAACCATCTAATCCCTTTCCACTCAACAAGCCTTCCCGCATAACCCACTACAAATTTATTTTCCAGTCCATATTTTTGCTTAAATTTTAAAATCTCATGTTGACTGACATTTGATATCCTCTCACTCATATCGGAGGAAACATAAATCACCTTAGCAGCCTTCAACTCATAAAAGTTCTTAATACTTTCAGAAACACAAAAGACTTTAGAAACTCTTGGTAGTAAAGACTTCAGAAGAAGCTTGTTATAACAATAATCTCGTATAAACAGCACAAGCTTTCCTTTTTTAAAAAAACACGCAACAACTCCCAGGTAAAAAGCGCGCTCAGTATTTACTGCCACAATATCTATCTGCTCCCTATACAAAAGTATCACAACATCAATTACTCCCTTAAAAAAATCTGTGATCACCCCTAATGAAAACCTCTTCAGCCTTGAAAAGCAAATGATATATACTTTTGCAAAGCGTTCATATTCCTTTAGCAAAAAACTGTTTTTACCTGAACAGGCAACGACTAAGTTAAAATCCTTCCTTGATAAATACTTTAGATAATTTATTAGCACAAGCTGGGAACCTCCCAATATCTCGCTATGATCCAAAAACAAAATGGTTTTTTTCAAAACTTAAACTCCTTTACTAAATTATAATATTTAAGTTTTCCAATATTTCTAAAAAAATAGAACATAGAGTCGCAAAAAACCAAGTACAAATTCCTGTTAAATTTCACCAAAGAATAACAAATGTATAAAGGAGTTAAAATTAATCTCAAAACTATTAGGGACTTTCTTTGAAACTTTCCTTTTCTTTTAGAATCCAAAAGCATACCCCCTCCCCTTTCCAAACTCTGGTTAGTAAAACCGCTTAAAGAGTACTTATGATTATGCAAAACATCTACTGGAATATAGAGCACTTTTTTCTGTCTTTTCAAGAATTTTTCTTTAAGATAAGAGTCTTCTCCAGAACAATGGGCCGGATACCTATCCAAAAACCCACCAACGTCAACAAAATCTTTCTTCAAATAACAAATGTTTCCCAAGGCAAACGGAGCTTCATCCCTTTCTTTTGATATATAGGAGGCATTTTTTTTAATGTACGACTTATACAGATAAGTTTCATAGTTACCAAAGATTGAGTTATCAATATTAATAATGTTTCCTCCCACACATGAAAGATCCTTATATTTGTTAAATGCCTCATACATAAGTTTGAGCCAATCTCTGGGAAGGACGCAATCAGAATCAGTAAAAGCTAAGTATTTCCCACTTGCTCTTAAGGCTCCAAAGTTTCTTGCCTTGGAAGGCCCTTCGTTTTTTTTAAGTCTTAAAAGGCAGATATTTTGATGCAAAAGCTCTTTGTAACTCCCATCCAAAGAACCATCATCAACAACTATTATTTCATAGTCTTTTCTTGGAAAATCCTGATCATATAAAGATTGCAGGCATTCTTTAATTTCTTTTTTTCTGTTGTATGTTGGAATAATTACTGAGAAAATCATCTTTGCTTTAACACAAGCTTACGGGCAGTAAAGCTAAGAAGAATTAAAATAAGTACTTCGCTCAGCCATGTGATATTACTGGATGCCAAAAAGGAGTATTTAGGTATAAAAATCAGATTTAAAGTCACATTAAACAAAGCTGCCAAAAGATAAATATAAGGGAGGTATCTCTCCCCCTTCAGAGTAACTATAAGCCAAGCCAGAGGCTGAGTTAAGTAAAAAACTACAATACTTCCAAGCAGTATTTTTAATACGTTGGAGGAATCGGTAAATTTGGAGCCACCAAGGATTAAAATTATCAAATCTGAAAAGGCAATCCCAAAACCCCCAATTACCACTCCCATTACAAAAAGCGTTAAAAAAGTCTTTTTAAAAACACCCATCAAGCGACTAATTCCATAGTTATAATTTTTAAGCATTATTGGATACATAGAATTCATGATAAAAGTAGGCACAACTAACGCCACCTCAAACACTTTATAAGAAAGCCCATATATTCCCACCGCTTCAATATTTGAATAGGAACTAAAAGACGGTAGTCTTAAGACTGAAAGCAGAATTGAATCCGCCTTAAAATTAATCTGGCTGAATACAAACATAAGTCCTAAAGGAAGTGAAGTTAACATAAAAGATCTTACAAGCCTTTTGTTAAACTTAAAGTCAAAAACTACTCCTAACCGCTTAATAAAATGAAATCCAAGGGAAATTGCCACCAGATCTCCAACCATATAACATAAAACAAAAAAGAGTAAAGATATGGGGTAAAAGAAGGACACCAGGATAACTATCAAAAAAACAACATACCCCAAAATAAACGCACCGTTTGCTAAATCATATCTGAGTTTTACCTGAAATATTATATTTAAAGTTGCAAATATAGCTTTAGTAATAATTGTTAACAGTCCAAGCACTATACCAACTTTAAGAAAACTTGAGTAAGGCATAAATATTAATGAAAAGACACCTAGGCCAAATAGCAAACCGGCTATAATAAGCCTCAAATATAGAATATTACCAAGTATGGAAGCTTTGTTCTTTTCATCAGCCATAATCTCTCTTGCACCTATGGCATTTAACCCAAAATCGGCAATTATAAAAAACAAAGCAGGGTATGAAAGCATTAGGTTAAACTCTCCATACCCTAAGATCCCATAGTTACGAGTTATTACATAAGTGGCAAGCAAAGTAATACTCATAGTTACAAGTTTTCCAAGCATCTGATAAAAAGTGTTTGTGGTGATGTTTTTTAGTGTAAACATAGTTTCTAGTTACATTTAAGTATCTCTTTATCAACAATCTTAAGCACAGGCGGTCTGCCGGCTACCTTTTGAAGCTTTCTAAGAGTTTCAAACTGAGGATACCTGTAACCATCCTTTTTAACCCAGGAAAAGTGATCAAAAGGTGTTTCATAAAACACCGTAAAGGGTGTTATAGCCACCACTCTACTATCCTTGAGCCATACTTCTTCAAAGGCAATTCTAGTGTATTCTGCTACTTTTTGCGCATCATGAAAAACTGGATTATACACAACCCCTTCTGCATGGGGCCACCCTGTCTCAGTTATAAATACTGGAAGTTTATTAACTTCAACACCATATCTATCTTTCAAAACCCCAAGCTCCCACTCATAAGCTCTAATACTTGAACGTCCGTTATCATATGGAGAACCTCTAAAACCTGGTTGTGGATAAGGGTGGCTTGCCCACCCGTCCAACCTTTCAAAAATTCCCGGCTGTTCCTTATTCATTCTATCCATATAGGAAATTTGATCCATATATCCGTCAATCGTGGGCGCCGTAGCATTGAAAGCCCCATTCATAATAAAAAAATTAGGATCTCGGAGCTTAAATTCCCTAATAGTTAAATCCAACACTTTGGAATAACCTTCAGGATCAAGCCTCCCTTTCCAAAATCTTGAGTCATTCATTTCATTATAAGCACTAATATATTTATTTTTGATTGGCCAGGCAAACTTATTTAAAAACTTGGCGGCATTTTTAGTTTCTTCTTCATACTTTTCAGGTGTTATGTCCCACAACTGAAGAATGGGTATAAGATGCTTCTTTGATAATAGTTCAAAAACATATCCCCATTTTGATTCATCAAAATCTCTGACATTATAAGGAATCAAAACGTAGCCCCAGTCTCCCCCATTTGAGTTAACAAGCTCCTCTGCCAGTTTAATAAAGGTACTCTCTGAATATACATACAACCCAAACTTATTATTTACATAACCTATATTCTCCTGGATAAGAGAAGAGGTTGGGTTCTCCTCATACTTCACATATGATAAGCTGTCCGAATACATGCATTCCTCATAATAAAACCCATTCAAAGCGGGAGGGTTACTTTTATTGGCTACAGGTTTTAGAAACAAGCTTGAGTCCAAAGATTCGTCTATCACCCTTAACCTTCTGTAATAGCCAAAAAGTAAAAAGGCAGCAATTACTATAAGTAAAAGAAATGCTATTTTCAGTCTCATATCTTTTGGTAGAATGACTTGATGAGAAACAACCTCTCCAAGCCTTTTATTATACTTAGCATTATAACTGCTAATGTTCTTCTAATCCTAACTATTGGTTTTGCAAACGCAAAAGGCAACACCTCCTTTTTAACCCCAATTGATAGAACCATTCAAGTATTTAATCTCCTGTCAACAACAAAACCTATTAAAACAGTTTATGGGTACCTGCCTTATTGGATGCTTCAAAACGCAGACTATATAGACTATGCTAAGCTGACTGATATTGCCTATTTTGGACTAATATTGGATGGCAAAGGTAATTTCAAGCAGTACATTGGAGCAGAAGGAGAACCGGGCTTTGCAAAGTGGAAAAGCAACAATACTCTGGACAAGGTTATCAGACTTGCCAAAGTACACAATGTACGGGTAGCCCTAACTGTAATTTCTCAAAATGATACTGACATAGACACTTTTTTAACTTGCAGAGCTTGCTGGGATAACGCATTAGCAAACATTTCACAGGAACTATTATTCAAAGGCATCACTGATATTAGTATAGATTTTGAGCACGTAGAGCAGACAAATGACATTATTTCACAACATTACACTGACTTTGTTGACTTTTTAAACACCGGCTTGGATGCCAAATTTGGGGACTCAAAAGTTGTTGTAGCAGCTTTTGCCGACTCCTTCATTAGAAACAGAATTACTAAACCTACTGAACTTGCCAGGGTATCGGATGGCATTTTTATTATGGCTTATGATTTTCATCAAACTACTTCTGATAATGCAGGTCCTGTGGCTCCCATATATAACATAGATAATAAAGCGTATGACGTTAAAAAAGCCCTTACCGATTTCAAAAAGAACACTTCTTCTAACAAACTCATTCTTGGTGTACCTTACTATGGCTATAATTTTCTTGTAGAAGGCCCTGATCCAAACTCAAAAAGGCTCCCCGGAAATGATGTTTTAGGCTACAGTGTTTCCCAAGTATATTCACTAATTAAAGATAACCCCAAAATCCCACTAAGCCAATCGGTCTGGGATGAAAGTTCAAAAACACCTTATGTAATATACAAAAGCGCAGACACAGGCATGACAAGGGTTCTGCATTATGAGAACCAGGAGTCTCTGAGGGAAAAGTACAAGTTGGTTATAAATGAAAACTTAGCCGGCATAGGTATCTGGGCTCTGGGTTATGACGGGGAATATAAGGATTATTGGAATCTGATAAAAGAACAGTTTGGCAACTAAAATGTTGTGCTTTTTATAAACTCGGAGATTTTGTTTTTAAGTTCCTGAAGAATGTCCGCAGTAGTCCTAACGCTTTCATCAAAAGACTCAAGGGAGTGTTGGGCATTTTTTATCTCATACATCAAAAAACTTAACGAGTTTCTTCCAAAATAAGCTCTAATTGCCGCCGGGTTGGAATACTGATCTTTTTCCCCCTGCAATACCAAAACTTTGGATCTTAATGATTTTAGCCTTGCTTCAGTAATATATTTGGTAACTAGTGGCTCATAAAATCCTAGTATTATTATTGGATTTTTAAGCTGATTTCTTATTGAAAATTCAAGGGATACAGCCCCACCCAACGATTTTCCAAGCAAGTATACATTGGGTACAACTGCCCTATTAACAAGCATTGTATAGGATGCGTCAACATCCATCATTACATCATCAAATTGAGCTTCCTGAACCGGAAATCTGTCCACGTAATGAAAATTGTACCTCATGGTAGATATGTTATTTGCAAGAAGATACTTTGAAAGCTCAGTATTTATAAAATCATCTTTATTACCTGAAGAGTTGTGCGAGAAAAGGGCTGATATTCTGGAATTATTAACAATGTCAAGCGTACCGGCAAGTTCACAGCCTCCTCTTGCCTGGGATTTAATTAGGACCTCGTTATAAAGCATACAGTAATTTTAACAAATTTTTTGCAAGTTAAATATGGTGGGTCCAATAGGACTCGAACCTATGACCTCTTCGATGTGAACGAAGCGCTCTAACCAGCTGAGCTATGGACCCAAACCAAAACCCATTGTACCATTTAAAAAGTGATTAAGTCAGCAAAAAAACTAACAAGGGATTTAGCAGCATCTGTCTTTTTCACACTGCTTATCTTAATTCTGATGAGCAATTTATTTGAGATTCAAAACATCAGAGGAAATTCAATGGCACCTACTCTAAAAAACGGCTATAAAATACTTCTGTTAAAACACATAACAACTATTAATCAGGGGGATATTGTTGTTTTTAGAGAGGCTTATACAAACAACTATTTCATAAAAAGAGTGGTTACTTTAAATAATGCCAACATTTATGTTGAGGGGGATAACAGCGTAGAAAGTTTGGACAGTAGACATTTTGGTTCAATCACCAAAAATCAAATACTGGGAAAAGTCCTGGTGGTACTCTGGCCACCTAAGAAATTGGCTAAACCGCACTAGCGGGTCAAAAAATATCGATTTTCTTTTTGGCTTTAGATAAATGTGAAAAAGTAACGTTTCCTTCTTTCTTTGCAAAAAGGGTGAAGTCTCTGCCCATCCCAACATTTGTCCCGGGCACATAAGTTCTTCCCCGCTGCTTGACAATTATTTGTCCCGCTTTTATTACCTCTCCGCCAAAAACCTTGATTCCTAACCTTTTTCCTGCTACATTCCCACCCTGCTTTGCTTTTGAACCTCCTGCTTTTTTATGCGCCATAGCTTATTATTACTTAAACTTTCTTAACTTTTCTAACCTTTTTCACTTTGGATGGTGTCTCTTTAGTAACTGCCAACTCAGCTCCGGCTGGTTTTTCTCCTGCTTTGACAATAGAAATAACCTTTAAATCAGACACCAACGGTCTAAAACCTCTGATTTTATGGTATCTTGATTTTGCCTTGAACCTTCTAATAGTAATTTTGTCACCTTTATAAGCCTTTAATACTTCAAGCTCAACTCTTATATCAGAAAGATAAGGGTTACCAACTTCCTGGATTTTTCCATCTGAATAAAACAGTACTTTTGGTGTAAGATCATTTGCTTTATTAACCTTAAAAACATCACCTTCAGCAACTTTTACTTGTCTTCCTGAGATACTTAAAACTGCGTACTTCATAATATTTCCAAAACCTGCAAAAATATACTATATTAATGAGACTTTAGCAACAAAGCCTATTATGGACACTGACTTTATTACTATAGGTATAGATGCCCGTTCTATCACAGCTCCCTACCCGGCAGGACCTGAAAAATACCTTACAAACTTAATAAGAAATCTTTCAAAAGTTGATCACCGCAACAAGTATTTTTTGTATGTAAGTGAAAAAGCGGATGGGGCTTTTGTTAAGGCCTTACTTAACAACAACAGTAACTTTAAGCTGATTTTTGTGGGAAACTTTCCACTTAATACCCAATTGGCTCTGGGCTTTAGCTTAATTAAAAACCCTGTTGATGTTTTCTTCTCTTCAGTACACACACTACCTCTAATTACTTTACTAAGAAGAAAAACAAAAATCATTCTTATGGTACACGGCATTGACAACAGATATGCTCCATATTACTCAAACATCCCTAAAAGACTAATTATCAGTCTGCTACTTAAAATGAGTATTAGATGTGCCAACAAAGTAATTGCACCGTCAAGTCACTCAAAAAAACAAATACTCACCTTTTCTCACATATTGGAGGGGAAAATTGAAGTAATCCATGAAGGCTTAGATGAAGAAAAAACTCTGCCTAACACTAACTCACTAAACACACTGCACAAGCTCAAACTTGCCGCTAAATGGTACTTTTTATGCGTATCCACTATTCAACCAAGAAAAAACATCCAAACTATTTTGGCAGCCTTTGAGAATTTTCTGATACAAACTGGAATACAAGACTTCAAACTGGTATTGGTTGGGAAAAACGGCTGGGGATATGGGAAGCTACTTAAAACTATCAGGCAAAGTACAGCCGGTAAAAGTATAGTATTAGCCGGAAGAGTTCAAGATTATGAATTAGCTGAACTTTACAAAAATGCCAAAGCTTTTATAAGCGCTTCTTTTGATGAAGGATTTGGCTTACCTGCTATAGAAGCCTCTCAGTTCAGATGCCCACTAATACTCTCAAATATTGAAACTTACCAAGAGTTGCTTGAAGACTCGGCCGATTTTTTTGATC
Organism: Patescibacteria group bacterium; assembly: GCA_038064575.1. Taxonomy (GTDB): domain Bacteria; phylum Patescibacteriota; class WWE3; order UBA101185; family 2-01-FULL-41-18; genus JBBTST01. The sequence continues at coordinate 11,740 of JBBTST010000010.1, read as the reverse complement.
CAACAGATACAAAACAGTTAACTGCTCTGCTGATTAAACACACTCTAACAAACCCACCGGACAGCCATATTGAACAGGCCTATGAAAAAACAAAAGAGTTAACTTTTGCAAATACTGCAAAAAAAACCTTAGCCGTCTTTGAAAACTCCTTCAAAAACCTTTAAAGTATCTGCTGCTGTATTGGCCCAGTCATACTTTGCCAAAAGCGTAGACACCTCATCCCTAAGCCTTTCTCTCACTTGCTCATCTGTTATCATAAGATCTATCTTCTCAGCCATATCCTTAGGATCCAAAGGATTAAAATATAAACACGCTTTCCCATAAATTTCCTTATGACAGGCAATATCAGAAATAACACATGGGACATTAAAAACCATAGCCTCAAGCGGTGTTAAACTAAAACCCTCCTTCAATGAAGGAAATACATAACACAGGGCATTTCTTCTTATGATCGAGAGCTTATCATCATCTATATACTGGCTCTCACCGGGTAATAAAACTGAATTGTCTCCAAAAAGCTTCTGAGCAAGCTCCTTTATTTTAGCTGAAAACTGGTCCTTTTTTCCTATTATTACAAGACACCCTTCAAAACGCTTTTCATCCTTTAGTATTCTGAACGCTTGCAATAACCTGTCTACATTTTTATGAAGGTACATACTGCCAACATAGAGCAAATAAGGCTTCCTAATTTCCAAATCTTCCAATAAAAGTGTGTCTGAGACTTTAGCAGTCTCCTTTGAACTTTCAACAATTTTTTTGTCTATCCCTTCATAAGCCAAAACAAGTTTAGAGTCTGTCACAAATTTATAGTGCTGCTTCATATCAGAAAGAGTAGCCATTGAAGGAACAATTATCTTTTTTGATTTTAAAACAGCCATAAAAACCACAAAAAAATAAAGCAGTTTTTTAAATTTGTAATACTTCCTTGGAAGAGTTGTACCCTCTTCAGTGGAATAATCATGCATTATAAGATCCGGAATAGCTGTAACAAGCTTCCCGGGGTAAAAAACAGGCACATTAAAGTGCGGAACATAGAATATGTCCGTTTTAAGAAAAATTACAGTGAACAAAAAAAGTATCTGTTCGCTAAATGAATACCAGGGATAATCGGCTAGTATTTTTGTGAAATTGAAAGCTTTGGGAAAGTAGGAAGTGTAAGCATCTTTCCTAAGTAAAATAAAATAGCTATTCTTTGAATCAAGCTTCTCTAACTCTCCTATGATATTTTTAACATATCTCCCGGGGCCAGCTTCATTGTAAAATCTAGCATCAACAGCTATCCTCATCATTTTTTCCCAACAATAATGAGAACATCATAGCTTTTACCTTCTTCCAGCCAATCAGAAACTGTCACCTCATACAACACTGATAAGTCTTTTTTTAGAAGTTCTATATAGTCAGCTTTAGACTTTTTGATTTTTACCTGAGTGTTTGCAAAATCAAAAGCTGAAGCGTTGCCAATCTCCACAACTTTATAGCCATAAGCCTCAATTGCGGTTTTTGCTTTACCCGCCGTTCCTGCTATTCCCACCCCGTTCTCAACTCTCATAGTAACGAGGGCTTTATCTAAGGTTTTTGGAAGTGCTGAGGGAGAAGTCTCTTTTGGCTTTTCTGAAACGGACTCGGCTGAGGAGGAACTTTCAGAAACACCGTTGACTTCAGGACCTGTTGACTGATTCCCCAAGTTCCAAAACTTCCAATTTGAAAACTTAAAGATTAAAGCCAACACTAAAACTGAGACCGTCACTAGTGCAGGCACGCTATATTTTACAATTGACATCTTTTGGGGCTTACCAAGAGACAGGAGTAGTACATTCTTAAGATTATAATAAGACGTAATCACATCCTCATGCTCTTTCACAAGCGCAAGGGTTGTCATTAGTTTTTCAAATCCCCTGTAGTCTTTAAGTTCCACATTAAACGGCAATTGTATTCTTTTTGTAACAAAGGACTCCGCTACGGTGACATCATCCCCCATGTACAAAAGTTCGGTGATTGGTTTTTGTCTATTGAAGGTGGATAGCTCGGTCAAAAGCGAGGTGATTTTTCTGTTGACATCTGCCGCAATTGAATAAGTACCTGAAAAATAAACTCCTCCATACTCTGATGCAACCAGAGTTGATTCTTCCTCACCCTTATAAACAAAGAAAAAAGGATCATACTTTCCTATATACTTAGCAAAAACAAATGAAACAGGAAGTATGGCAACAAGATTAAGAGAAATTTTATTGCATGTTGCCTCAATAGTGTCTATTTTCTCTTTGGGAACTCCTATAAACTGGTATACAAAGGGACTTACTTTTTGAAAAACGTGGTACAAGCTATCCAAGGAAGAACCCACAAACTCACAAGCTTGTGCCTTCAAATTCTCCAAAGGATCCTCAGAGTCATTTCTAACTACAAAGAACCGATCATAAATATCTTTTTCCTCCAGGAGAAATACGGCTTTAGAGGCCTTTATATTTGTATTTTTCAGAGCATATTTCAAACTTGAGGCAAGACCCTCCACTAAGGAGATGCTCGAATCATTTAAAACCTGGGCCTCAACATCTGAGACACTTAATTTAAGATCCGAGGTAAGTAACCTAAGTTTACCTCTATTCAACTCTACAAAAACAAAATCTTTCAAAGGAAGCATAGTGAATGAATCATATCAAATCAGCCCTTTTTAAGGAATACCAAAAACTCCTTGTTTTTCCCTCTTTCACCCTTAATAGGAGAATCAATAAGCCCTTCATATGATACTCCGTCAAGGCTTTTATAATAAGCAATTAGTTTTACTATAAGCTCTTTTGTTTCCTCTTCTGTTAAAAGTTTACCGCTCCTGCCAAGCTCATAAAAAGGCTTAATAAGAGAGATTAGACTGCCACGCTCTTTCATATTCTTAAGGGCATTAGGTACTATCTTTTCTTGTTTTGTCCAGCCCACATCTATGCTGATAAAATCCATTAATTCAGGCAGGTCAACATACATGGCATTTGTTCTCTCCAATACCACAACTCTGCCATCCATTCTTAAAGTGTAATTTAGCTCTCCATACGCTACATCAACAGCATATACTTTTTTTGCCCCCCTTCTGAGAAGCACGTCAACAAACCCCCCGGTGGAACAACCAAAGTCAGCTGCCACTTTCTCTGTGAGGTCCACATTAAAGCTGTTGAGAGCAAACTCAAGTTTTTCCCCGGCCCTTGAAACAAAGCCTTTGTTCATGTAGAAATGATAACAAATGAGTGAGCACAAAGATAACAAATATCACAGACTTAAATATGTCTTTGATGAAAGTCATAAAAATACTGTTTTGCTTTTTAATAAGACTCACAAAAGCCTTTTGGAGAAAGCTAAAAATAAAGGCTTCACCTTATCTGCGGCCGCCATTATAGCCACTTCCTTTGCAGCCTCAGCCCCATCAGAAAATAAATTACTCAAAACCCAAATAACGGCCAAAAACCACAAATTATCTAAAGAGGAGCTCTTATTTAAAATTGCTCAGATAACCAAAAACAAACAAAGCCTAACTGAAAAAGATGAGTCTGAGATTGAACATTTGTTATCATCCTATTTCAATTTAGACTTAAAAGTAAAACTTGAAAACAATCGACTAAACCAAATATACGGTTTCATAGGGGCTGAACAACACCTCTATAGATGGCCGGGGGATACCCTAATGCAGCACACTCTAATTCAGTCAGGAATAGCTCCTCAAAGGGGAGCCTTTGGTTATTTTGACACCAATGAACAGGAACAATACTATATTGCTGCGCAGCTGCATATGATTTCAAATTGGAACAGAGAGTGGCCCACCTTAAAACCTTGGTACAGATTTAGAAAAGTACTTGTATTCAATCCGGACAATGGCAAAGCCGTAATTTCCGTAATAGGCGATTCAGGTCCTGCAGCTTTCACCGGAAAAACTTTTGGTGGAAGCCCGGAAATAATGAAGCATCTTGAAAGAGTTGACGGGACAAGAAAAGGAAAAGTAGTAGTTCTTTTTTTAAACGAGCAGGGTCATGAGAAAATTACTCTTGGCCCTATTGGTCAAAACAGCAGACTAGCTGCAAAATAAGCGTATGTATTTTTTTGAACTTTACAAAAAACTTGATAAGCTTGAACAACTTATTAACTCCTTAGAATTAAACAAAACGCAGACTGCCTACCTTATGGATGTAGCCAGATCTGATACTCACCATGAACTAATGACCTTTATATTAAATACACTTGAAGACTCGGCTAAAATTGAGTTTATTGAGCAATTAACAACACACTCCAAAATACCAAGCTACGTTGAACAGTTAAAAGAAGAAATAACTGTACTTGTTTCATCCAAGGAAGCCAAATTAATTGATCTTCTACTTAAAAGTTAACCCAACCGGGTTCTTTTTGAACTATACCAAACCGAATTTGACAGACCCAGTGCAATAAAGGTGGAAATGAGGGAACTCCCGCCGTAGGACATTAAAGGAAGGGGAATGCCGGTAACAGGCATTATTCCAAGATTCATACCTATATTAATAAGCACATGAAACAGCACAAAAGAAAACACACCTATACCAACTAATCTACCCTCAAGAGTTTGCCCCTCCTTAAAGGAACTTACTAATGAATTTAAAAGAATAAGAAATAACAATAACAAGACAGTTACCCCAACAAAACCCCATTCCTCAGCAAAAGATGCAAAAATAAAATCTGTATGATACTCGGGTAAAAATCTAAGCCTTGACTGAGTTCCAAAACCAAAGCCCTTTCCAAAAAGCATACCTGAACCTACGGCTATAGTTGATTGTAAAACATTATAGCCAGAACCCTGGGGATCCAAAGACGGGTTTAAAAAGGTTTCTATTCTAACTCTTTGATAATCTTTCAATAAAAACCAAATAGGATTAGAAAGTATTCCACCGGATATAAAAGCAAAGAGAAAATAATAAACACTCGGTTTTAGATATAAAAACATACTAATATAAACCAAAAGCAGAATTAAAAAAGTTCCCAGATCCGGCTGAATAAAAACAAGTATCAATATAGGCAATAGTAGCAATAAACTCTGACTAAAAGTTTTGAGGCCGATGGAAGATTTTACTTTGTAACCAAAAAAAGCAGATAAAACAAGTATCAAAATTATTTTTGAAAACTCCGAAGGTTGAAAGTTAACAAACGAGAAACTTATCCACCTAACTGAACCTCTGATCTCTTTACCCACAAAAAAAGTGAGTAACAATAAACACACAATTGTTATAAAAAGCTGTCTGGAAAAGATGAGGAGTACAGTAAAGTCTACTGCGCCCACAAGAAAAAAGAGTATTATCCCCAGGAAAAAAAACACAAGCTGTTGCTTTACTAAATTAACATTAAATGAATAAAGCACAAGTAAGCTTATACAACAAATAAGAACGGAACTGATAAGTAAACTAAAATTATATTTTTCAAAAAGACGCATCAATCAAAGATTATATACTATACAATTTTTGTGATAGGTCCTAATTTAAGTTCTTTAACCTTAGCCTTTTCCTTAACATACTTCTCAAAGACCCCTAGAAGGGCACGATTGGTCACAGAATCCTCCAACTCAATAGACACAAAGTCATCTACTTTAAACCTTCGCTCCTTTCTCATTTCTTGCAACTGTCTCACTAAATCTCTTGCCAAACCCTCAAGTTTAAGCTCTTCTGAAATATCAGTATCAAAGTCTAGCTTTATATCTAAGTCTTCCTGTTCAATAAGTTCAACACTTTTCACATTAAGCTCTTCTCCAACTAGCTCCAAAAGGTCTGTACCAAGCTTTCTATTTGAATGGATAGTAAGTTTATTAAGCGGCTGTCTTACTTTGATTGCCTGTTCCTTCCTTTGTGAATGTCCTCTTTCACATATCTGCCTCACTGCTGTCATATCCAAAAGCAAATCCTCCTCATTCTTTGTCAAGCTGTCAAAGCTTGGGAAAAATGTATGATGAACAGATTTTAGTCCGGACAACTTATCAAGCTTTAGAAGTTTGAATAGGGTCTCTGCAAAAAACGGTGTAAATGGGGCAACCATAGAAGCCACCCCTGATAGCACAAAATAGAGGGTTGAAAGTGCATTAAGATCCCCTTCTTTGATTCTGTCTCTTGACCTTCTTATATACCAGGTAGATAAGTCTGAAACAAAACCTGCCAAAAGCTTTGAGGCCTCTAAGATTTTGTAAGTATACATTAAGATTGATACCTCCTTAACCACGACTTTAAATTCTGAGAGTATCCACTGATCTAATATATTAGCTGAGTCTGGGCTGACAAACTGCGGTTCAAACTTATATAGGTTAGCATAAGTTACAAAATATTTAAGGCAATTCCATAAAGGAATAAAAAAATCTCTTCTTGAATTATCCAATAAGGAAACAGTAAATATGGTATCCTGCCCTGAAACAATAGGAGAGGTTAAAATAAAATACCTTAGCACATCACCACCGTAAGTTTCTAAAACCTCATCCATTGGTTTGTAATTTCTCTTGCTTTTACTCATTTTCTTGCCTGATTCGTCAAGCATTGTTCCTATAGTAACAACATTTCTGTAAGGTATTTGGTTAAATAATGCGACTCCCAATACATGCATTACATAAAACCAAAGTCTTACCTGATCCGGACCTTCCGCTATATACTCTGCAGGAAAAGATTTTTCAAAAACTTCTTTATTTTCAAAAGGGTAGTGATGCCTTGCAAAAGGCATGGATGCCGAGTCATACCAAACATCAATTACATCTTTTACCCTCCTGAAAGTTCCACCGGTGCTATCATTCCAAGTTACTTCGTCTACAAAAGGTTTATGAGGATCTTTAAGTTTGACCCCTGAAAACTTCCTTAGCTCTTCAAAAGAACCCACAAATACTTTCTCACCCGTTTTGTCATTTACCCATACAGGAAGCGGTGTACCCCAATACCTGTTTCTGGAAAGAGCCCAATCCCTTGCATTCGCAAGCCAGATTCCGGAATTTCCTTCCTTTAAATGCTCAGGAAACCAATTAGTTTTTTGATTTTCTTCAACCAGTCTACTTTTGATTTTAGTAACAGCTACATACCAACTTTTAATAGGTTTATAAATAAGCGGTGTGCCCGTTCTCCAACACATTGGCATTCTATGCAGAATATTTCCGCTATCAAAAAGTAAGTTAAGTAACCCCAAATTCTTTATAATTAAAGGGTTGGCTTTTTTATAGAATAATCCCAAATACTCAGGAATTAAGTCTGTAAAACAAGCTGTATCATTCAAATAATCAAAAAGTTTTATACCAAGACCCCTAAAAATCTCAAAGTCCTCTGCTCCATAAGGGGCCAAGTGAACTATACCCGTCCCCTCATCAACATTAGCATGAGAAGAGGCAACCACTTTAAAGCAGCCCTCAGTCCTTTTTGCTTCAAAATAGTTAAAAGGCGGCTGGTAAGACTTGCCAATAAGTTCTTTGGAAGGGACGGTTCCTAATACAGTATGGCTTTTATCTTTAAAAACATTCTCCACTCTATCTTTGGCAACAATATAAAAGGCGTCTTCAAAGCTAACTTTTACATATTCAAGAACCTCATTTACTGCAAGCATTAAATTTCCTGGAATGGTCCACGGAGTAGTGGTCCAAGCAAGGATAAATGTATTCTGTTCGTTTAGCAGTTTAAATTTTACCGTTACAAAAGGATCTTCAACTTCCTTATAACCTCCTTCACTCACCTCATGAGTTGATAGAGAAGTACCTGCCCGCGTGGAGTAGGCCACAACTTTGTAATCCTCATACAAAAGTCCTTTTTTATACAGCTCTTTTAGGGACCACCATATACTCTCAATATATTTTGGTTCCATGGTCGAGTAGATTACGGCAGGATCAAACCATCTTCCTAGTTTTTCCTCATAATCAAAAGTTACTTCTCTATATTTAAGCACTGACTTTCTGCAAAGATCATTAAACTTATCTACTCCCATCTTCTCAATGTCTTCTTTTCTCTCAAGTTTCAACTCCTTTTCAACCTCATACTCAACCGGGATCCCTTGACAATCCCACCCCATATTTCTAAGCACCAGATTGTCCTTCATACTCCAAAATCTGGGTATTATATCCTTTAATGTCCACGTTATTGCATGCCCATAATGAGGAATACCATTGGCTGTAATTGGTCCATCATAATAAACTTTTTCATCCGATTGGCTTCTCATCAGTTTAAGCCTCTCCATTATTTTCTCATCCTTCCAAAAGGCCAAAATTTCTTTTTCCTGCTTTGGAAGATTAGGTAAAGTTTCCAGTTCATTAAAACTCATAAAAAAAGCCCTCTTTAAGAGAGCTAAAAAGAAAGCACCAGGCACACAAGCGCCTTTTGCTTTCTCTAACTAATTATAATTATACTTTGTAGCTTATACATGTATTCACTATCATAATGCATTTCTAATTTATTTCAACTTGCTATCTTTGGATAATTTTACAAACTTATCAGCCTCAAGAGCACGCATTGTAATGGTAAGAAAAACTATCACAGCAATTATAATTAGGAAAAAAAGAGGTACCAATACTTTAAATTCTATCCTTGGGAGTATTTGAGAGCCATTTGACATCTGCAACATTTTGCAACTTGTTTTGATATCTTGCAAGCACAAACAAAAGATCAGAAAGCCTGTTCACAAAAGGGAGAACTGATGAATCTAACACAGATGGATTCTGACAATCAAATTCAACCAAACCCCTTTCAACTCTTCTGCAAACCGAACGAGCGCAGTGTAAAAGTGCAGCTTCTTTACTACCTCCGGGTAAAATAAACCTAGATAACTTTAGCAGTTTTTTTGAGTAGTAATCTATAAACTTTTCTAAAACGAACACCTCTTCTTTAAAGGAAAAAACGGGATTCAACTTATCTAACTTTCCACTTGAAGCCACCAAGGCCCCAATTTCAAATAAATCACCCTGAACCCTATTTAATATACTGTTGCTTTTCCTATCCTGACTGAAACTTTGACATAAACCAAGATAAGAATTTAATTCATCAATCTCCCCTATTATTTGTATTAAGAAAGTGTTTTTGCCAAGTCTCCTCCCCCCTATTACAGCTGTAGTACCATCATCACCTGTTCTTGTATAGATAAACATAGCAAGCTAGCACTTACTAAAACCACACGTGTAGCATTTAGCACAACCTTCTTCAAGAACAAGTGTGGAGTTACCACAATCAGGACACATATCCGCATGTGAAAACACAGAAATTTCTTTTTTCATGGGTTCAATAACATTAGAACCATTCTGCTTGATGGTAATATCAAACTCCTTGGCAAATATCTTGGCTGCAGCATCGGGAACAGATGATACTCTATTTACGCCAAAACCTACAGAACTGGAACCACCAATACCAACCAGTTGAGAAATTATTTCCTTTATTGTTTCTGACGAGTTTCTTGAAGATCTTAACCAACCGGATATGAGCCTCCCCAAAGCCTCAGAAAGCCCAGACACATCACTTCCGGCTTTTCCCACAGTTAAGAAAACCTCAAAAGGATTATTGTCTTTGTCTTTGGTAACATTTATATAGGCCGTACCCTGGGGAGTTTTGATTTTATAAGTGACTCCTGCAAGCCTTTCCGGTCTGAACCTAGCCTCAGTAACATCTACAACATTTACTTGATTTTTTGAGTCTGAAGCAGCAGGCTGTTTCCTGTTTTTAACATCATGCGTTTCTAAAACCACTTCTTCCCTTGAACCTGTCACATACACAGTTATTCCCTTGCACCCAAGATTCCACGCCTTTAAATAAACTTTGGCAACATCTGATTCTAAAGCCCCTTCAGCAAAATTGCAGGTTTTGGAAAGCGAATTGTCTATAAAGGCTTGTATAGAGGCCTGAGTCAAAACGTGCTCATCCGGAGTAATATCGGATGAAACAACAAAAACATTCTTAATCTTTTGCGGAAGGTCTTTAACAGTTTGACAACTTCCTGTTTTTACTACCTCCTCAATAATAGAGCTGTATTTATCTCCACTAAACCCCAAGGTTTTAAGAGCTTTATCAAAAAGAGGGCTTGTATACGTCAAAGTCATCTTATTTTCGTTTCCGGCCGCTTGATACACATTCCTCAAATATGAAAGGGCAAATGCGGGTTCACAACCATAACCCTCACAGCCAGCAACGGTTGATATGGTACCTGTAGGAGCAACTGTTGTTTGAGCCCCATTTCTGATCCCGTATTTCTTAATTCCCTCTATTACCCTGTTCCAGTCTATCTTTGATCTCCCCCAGTCATGTTCAAAAGGAAAAAGTGGAGTTGGAGGAGTCCATTTCAAATCCTGTGGATCATAAATACTTCCTTTTATTCCAAGAAAAGTACCTCTTTCTTTTGCCAACTCAATCGAGGCTAACATTGAATGATATCTCATGAATTCAGCTATTTGGGCTGCAAACTCACACCCTGCTTGGCTTCCGTATCTTATACCAAGCTCATACATAACATCGGCCAAACCCATAAAACCAAGTCCTATTCTTCTTACTGTTTCGGCGGCTTTTCTAAGTTCAGGTACAACGGGAACATATTTATTTGCAGTTACAACATTGTCCAAAAACCTGGTAGAAAGCTCAATTGATTCCCTAAATTTTCCCCAATCAAACTTTCCATCCTCAGAGAGGTGTTCTGCTAAATTTATTGAACCCAAACAACAATTCTCATAAGGCCCAAGCCATTGTTCCCCACAGGGATTTGTGGCCTCAAGCTTATACAAATTTGGAACAGGATTTGACCTGTTGGCAGCGTCCAAAAACAAAACCCCTGGCTCACCGTTTTTATACGCATGATGTACTATCAAATCAAAAATCTCTCTTGCTCTAACTACTTCCTTCACAGATCCATCTCTGGGATCTCTCAAATTAAACATGGAGTCTGTTTCAACCGCAGTCATAAACTCATCAGTAATACCTACGGAAATATTAAAATTTGCAACTTTCCCCTCTTCGGATTTACATTTGATAAAATCCCTGATATCAGGGTGCTCAACACTCAAAACAGCCATGTTAGCACCTCTCCTTGCCCCCCCTTGAGCTATTTCTCCAAAAGCGGCGTCATACACCTTCAAAAAGCCTACAGGACCTGTTGCCTTTCCATTACTGGAACCTACTAAAGCTCCTGCCTGTCTAAGTCTTGAAAAGGAAAACCCGTTTCCACCACCCACCTGCTGAATCAAAGCCGCTACTCTGAGTGTAGAAAATATCCCCTCATCCACTTTACCAAGATCATCTTCTATAGGAAGCACAAAACAAGCCGCCAGCTGACCAAGAGGAGTACCGGCACCTGTAAAGGTAGGGGAATTCGGAAAGAATCTTTTTGTTGATAATAAATTATAAAATTCTAGTTCAGTAAGTTTAACGTCTCTATAGGGCGCATCAGGTTCAGCAACGCAACTTGCTATCCGATCAAACATAGCCTCAACAGTTTCAGCAGGTTTTCCATCCTCCCCTCTTCTTAAATACCTTTTTTCAAGCACAGTTCTAGAATTTTCGTCCAGAGAAATACGCAAGTTCTTTTGGGGTTTCCCATCGGGCTTTTTTACAAACCCATTTACATTATCGCTAGAACTTAAACTCTTACTTACAGAACTAGATTCAAGCCATTGCATACATAAATAAAGAGCAGACACTACCTCTTAGCATGTTAAGAGTTTATGAAGATGCCTTTATGTTAAAAAAGAAACCTAATAAACTACCTGGCAATAGTAATTGAATCATAAAAACCACCTGGCAAACAATACAAAATGTCTGCT
>JBBTST010000009.1:0-6199 GCA_038064575.1 Patescibacteria group bacterium | reverse complement strand
TGTCATTAAATTTTCTGGAGAGAATAACAAACTCATCAGTATCCGGACCGTCCACCTGCAATGTTTTATCTAAGGACTGTAAATCAGTCTGATCCAGTATTTTATTGAGATCGTGTAACGGCTTAAGGGCTTGTCTGACTAACACATAACCTAGCAACAAGCTTCCCAGAATTCCTAAAAGCATAAAGCTTAAGAAGGAGAACATTACAGACTTGGAAAGAGTATTGAGCGTATCCAAAGATTTACCAAGGATCAAAACACCCCTAACCTGCCCCTCTCTTTTTAAAGGGAAGAAGTACACAAATACTTTATTTGCCTGCCATTCCAAAGTTGCTTCAGTCACTTTTCCTGAAGACATGGCAGTTTTTGAGTTTTCTACAATCTTATTTATTGTTGCTGCATCAGCTTGATTGTAGATCTCAAAAAGTCCAAAACCTCTTATCACTTCCAGATTGTTTCCTAACAGCAAAGCAGATATGCCGTCTCTTAATAGATCCTCCTTTAATTGCGTTCCTCCGTTTGCATCTTTAACAAGTTGTATTTCCCCTTCTTCAATGTATATAAACTTATCGGTAATTTCACCTATCTCTTTTGAAATGTCACTTTTTATTTGATGAGTTAGTATGCCTCTGAAATATATAAGAAAGATTATGGAGCCAAAAAATATTGCTAAAAAGACATAAAAAGAAAAAAGAAAAACAAGTCTGTCTTTGGTTCCTACTCGCTGCATACCATGTACCCTTTTCCTTTAACAGTTCTGATCAATTTGAGCTTTTTCCCCTTATCAATTTTTCCTCTTAAGTAGTTAATATGAACATCAACAGTGTTGGAAAAGGTATCTATGGAATCCCCCCACACACTTTCCAGTAACTCCATTCTGTCCATAGCTTTGCCTTTGTTTAGGCAAAGGCATTCCAGAAGCAAATACTCTTTTGGAGACAGGTTAAGGAGTTTTCCTGCTCTACTGACTTCTCTGGTATTCATATTTACTTCCAAATCTGAAAGTTTAAGTATAGGTGATGCAGTGCCTGTGGAGCCTCTTCTCAACAGCGCTTGAATTCGGGCAATTAGCTCCTGAGAGGCAAAGGGTTTGGTTAGGTAATCGTCAGCCCCGCTAGTTAGACCAAGAACCTTATCTTCAACCTGGCTTTTAGCTGTAAGCATGAGAATTGGGGTAGTTATTTGTCTTGCCCTGAGTTTCTTGCAGACCTCCAAGCCATCAACATCTGGAAGCATCCAGTCTAAAACTATGACGTCAAACTTTTCATTTTCCGCAGTAAACAAGGCACCCTTACCTGTAGCTTCAATTGCAACATTAAAGCCTTGAGGTGCCAGGAGGTTTTCTATGTTTTTGGCTAATCTTCCTTCATCTTCCACAAGAAGGATTTTCATATACGGCGTTATTCTACCACTTCTGATTCCTTCTCTTCCTCTTTTTCCGTCTCCCTTTCCTGCTCATATTCTTTCTTTGCTCTCTCCAGCTCTTCTTCCATTTCTTTCTTCTCCTGCTCGTATGCTTTTTCTTCATTATCTTCCTCAAACTTGTGAGAAGAGGTGTTCGAAGAGCTGTTCTTGGTAGTGTCTGTAGTAGATGGTTCTGAAGGTGCTGTATCAGCTTGCACCGTGTTTTTTGAAATAGAGTTACTATCTGATGACTTGCTTTGATTTTGAGATTGAGCCGTGTTCATAGTTTCAATGTCGGACGGGATTGAAACTCCGGTTGTATCCTCAACACCTGCCAGAGTTCCGTTTGGGTCCTCAGTTGTTGATACACTGCCTGCCCCTACATTAGTGTCTGAAGAAGCTGAGGATCCCTTATCTGAGGTATTTGGATCATAGTTTGTACTTGACTCTTGTTCAGTGTTTTCTATTGTGGTCTGAAGTGGCAGGAGTTCACTTGCGGTCTTTATTTCATTGACTTCTGGTATATATGTATTAAAAGCATGTACTATCTTTGTTGCCCCAAAAACAGTAGTTCCTAAACTCACCACGCCTAGTAGAGTAATTCCAGATTTAAGTAATAAAGTTTTGGTAATAAACATAAAGCTCCTTTAATAGTACTTGCTAAATTGTAATACTTTCAAAATTAAGAACTGATTAAGAGCTAAAACAGCCCCGGTTAACAAGGATAGCTGTTATTGCTAGATGTTCTTTAATGTTGTTTTGCTTAAGGCTACTATATAGAAAAACCTAGCGCGGAAAGCCATTTGAATGGGTTTGAAAAAAACTTAGTATAGGTTTCTGGAAAAGTTACTACTTCACCCCCAAATTTTCTTTTGTAGCTGCTAAAGCTGTCCCAATTTTTTGTGAATCGCGGATACCTCTCATCGTAGAGGCCTTCCAGATCAACCGACCCGTACCCCATTTGTTTAAACAAAAGAATAGCTTTCCATAAAAGTAAATAGCCAGCGTTATTTTTTTTGCCTTCTTCTGTTGTGGCTCCATGCAAGCTCCATGCGTTGTTATTAAAGGCTAAATAAAATTGAGATGAACACAGGTTGCCGTTTTTGTCATATGCATTTAATAGATGAGCATTATGATTGAATGCCTCTGATTTATTTTTTAGTTCGTTAAAGCTTTGTACATAAAAACCTTTTTTCCGGCCGGCATCCCTTAATACCCCATAAAACTTTTTTAATTCAGGTTTGTTAGTAGAAACCTCAACCACTTTTACCCCGGCTGTCTTGGACCTTTTTATTGATCTTCTGGCATTGTGTGCCAAATCATTCCATAGTTCTTTTTCTTCTTTTTTAAGGTTAATACATAAAGTTTTTGTGGCAAGATAAGGGCACCCTATTTTTACAAATGCATGTTCTTTAATTAAATTTATATTCTGGTCTATGTTTGGTTCTAATTTCAGCAGAGCTACTTTGTTTTCTTTGCATAGATTGTCTATTTCATTTAAATCAGAGTTTATGAGTTGTGTTGGTCTTTGAAGTTTTGCAATTGTTCCAAGAAAAGTTGGCTTCAACCTTATTACAGATCCTTTGGTCAGTTTCAGCAATTTCCAGTCATACATTTTTAAATATTCTGTCCACCCCTCGGATTGACGAACGTCCACTATATCCACAAATGTTATTATGACACATATGTCCTTCCTAGATTATTTAATGCCTAAAACCTTATATAAAACCTGGTCTGCTCACAGCGGTGAGGTTAAAATTTTCAGAATGTTTGGAGTAACAAAGCTTATTTTTGGTGGTGGTGTCCAGTCCTTAAAACATGATTCCCCGGGTATTTTCAGACAATACTGGGGGGAGGCTGCGCGATTGATTACACACAATGTGAAACAAGCCAAGTCAATTTTAATTTTGGGGCTTGGTGGAGGAACCATACAATATCTTTTAGCTAAGGCGTATCCTGGTGTGAAAATTACGAGTGTAGAAATTGATCCTGCTGTGATTGACGCCGCAAAAAAGTACTTTGACTTGGATGAGATATCTAATCACATTGTTGTACAGGCTGATTGTTTTGATCTGCTTGAGAATCCACAAGCTTTTAATATTTATGAAAAATTTGATGTGATACTTGTGGATGTAAACGAAAAAGGTTTGCTTTCAAAAGTTCCTGCAAAGACAAACTATTTAAAAGAACTCTCAAATTTACTAGCTTCAGGGGGATTTATTGCTTTTAATTTCATAGTGTCCCAAAAAGATAATTCAAAGGGGGGTATTTTATTGGATTTGGTGCGTACTAGTTTTCCTCATGTTTCTGTGCTTAAAGTTAAAAACCCCGCTTTTGCAGATAACTGGATCTTTTATGATAAAAGCAAAACTGCGTCTGTATCTTAAAAAACGTTTTCTAACAGGTATCAAGCTGTTTATGAGTTATATAGGAAGTATACTAAACAGGTGAAAGGTTTATTTACCCTCTCAGCTTTATATTTGCTCTTTTGTTTTTTCACTTACACCCATTTTGGCATAACTTCAGATGAGTATGTGGAGTATCAGAGCGGAAAAGCCCTCCTTCACTACTACATAACCGGCAAAGAACCTACAGGTTTTGATATTTCTTCAAGGCATCTTCCAAAAAACAGCACTTATTTCAGAGGACATCTTGCCCTGACCAGTTTTTTAAATCCGCTTGGTTCTTATGAGCTTTTTCATTTATACAATATGCTTTTTGCCTTGCCCGTTTTCCTAATATTTTATCTGCTACTTTTGTTTGTTTATAAGAATACTAAATTAGCAAGCCTTGGAACTTTTGCCCTGTTTTTTACACCTAGATTTCTGGGTGATATTCCAGCAAATACAAAAGATGTTCCCTTTGCGGTTTCCTTTTTTGTGAGCTTAGGTTTTATTTACTTTTTTGATAAAGTAAAAGTTAACTTTTTTGTAAAAATAATTACACTTGGAACTCTCTTTGGTTTAACTTCATCTTTTAGATTGTTGGGAGTGTCTTTATTTATCATTCATCTTTTGTACTCCTTAAAAAACTCAAAGCTTTCAGTACTGAGAGAGAGCTTTTTAGTTTTTTTTGTTTCGCTGGCGGTTCTGGTAATTTCCTTACCATTATTTTCAGAGGGCATCTTGGAAGGCTTTAAAACTCTAATACAAAGCGCTTCAAATTTTGAGTATTGGGATAATAAAATGCTTTTTTTGGGAGAATTCATTTCCAAGAATCAAAGACCGTGGTACTACCTTCCGGTTTGGTTAGTTATAACAACCCCTTTATATATTCTGATCCCTTTTCTGCTTTCTCCGATTGCTTTGTATTTAAGAAAAAGTAAAGATAACGATCTTTATGTACTTATGTATTTTGCACTTCTCATAAACTTTACTTTGTACCTTCTTATAGAACCTGTAATTTATAATGGGCTAAGACACTTCTTGTTTTTGGTTCCAATAATTTCATTCATATCAGTGCTGTCCCTTTTTGACCTGCTTGACTGTTTAAAAAAGTATAACGTTAAGATTAGATATGTTTTTGGCATGTTACTGGTTTTTTTATTTTCATTGACAGTCAAAAGTTTTATCACACTGCATCCCTACCAATACGTCTACTTCAACGAAGTTATTAATGGACTTAAAGGTGCTCAAGGCAGGTTTGATTCTGATTATTGGGGAACATCTTACAAAGCAAGTTCAGACTGGGTGCAAGAAAAAATTGCTAAGACAGAATCTGTAACAGTTTATTCTTGCGATATGGCTTTTGCAGTAAATTACTATTCGCAAAAGCTTTTTCAAGTTGTTTTTGTTGAGGAAAATGCAGATTTTATATTGTGTGATTTGGATAATGCACTGCAAAAGGTCTATGATTTACCAATCTTATATAAAGTAGAAAGAGGAGGAGTTCCGCTAAATGTAGTTTTGGATCACAGAAAATTCAAACCTGTTTCAAAACAGTAACCATCTAGATAGCAGCCCTATCAACCTTAGGTGGGACGGGGGGCCTTTTTGGATTTCAGCGTGTTGAGCAGGTTTTTAGATGTTTTAGCTATTTCTTCAACAGCATGGTTAAACGCTCTCTCATTTATTTTTGATGGGGTTCTAAAACCTGATATCTTTCTGATAAATTGTAGGGAAGACTCTGTAATCTCTATATCAGTTGCCGGAGGGTCAAAATTAAACAATGTTTTAATACTTCTGCACATGGTGTTTACAAAATGTATAAAAGGTTCTGCGTAAAGTCAAAACTGGTGCACGGATAACAGTTTTTACAGTGACTACACCAGGTTGATACATATATCCACATCTATATTATCAAAAGTTTAATTTCAAGAAAAGTTTTTGCGTTTTGTTCTTATTGGCTAACGGTTGTAAATTTTAGCAGCTTTGGTAAAGCCATCGCACACTTTCCATTTGTGGATGTTTAAAAGTGTATAAAAATGAGAAAGGGCAACTTGATAGAGGGTTATTTAGACCGTATCTTGTCGCCCATTTCTGTGTGAGCAGCATCAATGGGAATGTATTTTGACCCACTCGTTGTACACACATTCAGCGCCTGGGAGTTGGAAGAACTCCTGTGGGAAGAGGTGTACAAATAGCTGGTTCCCGTCATCCCAACCCAGTCGCCAGCGAGTACTCTCCTTAGGTGTCCCGTCCTCGATGATCATTGCAACCACAACGTCCAGATCTAAGCTTTCTGCGTTTGCAAGGGTCCTAAGGGCTTTTTTCAGAGCATCAAGAGCTCCCAAGGTGATATTGGGAGTTGCTATTATAATGCTCCCAGTTGACCAAGACTTGTTGTAAAGCTCATA
>JBBTST010000008.1:0-68285 GCA_038064575.1 Patescibacteria group bacterium | reverse complement strand
AAATAGAGTTTGATATGTGAAAATCTGTTGGTGCGGACAATCAGCAGGAAAGATCCGCCTTCGGCGGAAAATCCTCAGAGACTATACGCCGAGTCCCGCCAATGGTGGGAATGATATAGTCCGACCTATACAGCGATGTATAGAATTTGGCAGAAATGTTCAGATCAATTCGCAAGAAGCGAATGAGTAACAAATGTAAACTGTTCTATGGTAAATGTCGCTGCCATAGTGAAGAGTTAAAGTCTCTTCCGTTTGTATGAAGCAAACGAAAAATTTGGCTATATGCTGGAAACTCCATCCACTCAGACTTTAGGGAAAAAGTGGTGTCTAGTAAAACTAGAGTAAAGTATCTTGAACTACTGAATATATTCGTATAATATTCGGATATGATTAGTGAAAAAGTTTCAAGTGTGGACAATCAGCAGGAAAGACTTGATGATGAGAATTTAGGCTATTTCTTAGCCGGATTTGTTGAAGGTGAAGGAAGTTTCAATGTATCCTTACGTAAGAAGAATGATTACAGAGTGGGTTGGCAGGTGGTACTTAGTTTTAATGTATCACAGAAAGATCCTTCTTTGCTCTTTCTTCTAAGAGATACACTGCATTGTGGAATAATAAAAGTTCGAAAGTTGGATAACGTTCATTCCTATGATGTTACTAAGCCTTCGGACATTATTGACAGCGTTATTCCATACTTTCAAAAGTATGCCTTGTATTCAATATCAAAGAAAAATAACTTTATGTTGTTTTGTGAGATAGCGGATATGATGGGGAAAGGAAAACATCTTACACAAAACGGATTACGAGAAATTCTACTAATTAGGGAAATGCTGAATATGGGTAAAGGAAGAAAGCGTAAGTATAGTATTGATTCAGTTTTTTCATCTCAAGAATCCTCACAGACTATACGCCAAATCCCGCCTCTGGCGGGAAAGATATAGTCGCATCTGCATAGCGATATGCAGGATTAACATTTCAAATGTTAATCCAATCCAATTATAAATTGGAGAAGAAAATAAGCGTAATCCCTTGTCGGGTAAGTTCCGACCCGCACGAAAAGCGTAACGACTTGAGCACTCTCTTAGACATGGACCCGGCGAAATAGAAGTATCCGTGAAGATGCGGATTACCCGTTGTAGGACAAAAAGACCCCGTGGAGCTTTACTGTAGCTTGGCATTGGGAAGGGGTTTTAATTGTGTAGCATAGGAGGGAGTTTGCCCTTAAAAGCAAGCGTTAGTGAAATACCTCTCTGTTAAAATTCTAACCCTAACTGTCAGCCCTTACCGGGCTGGAGGACAATGTCTGGCAGGCAGTTTAACTGGGGCGGTTTCCCGCTAAAGTGTAACGCGGGAGCCCAAAGGTTTGCTTAGTCCCGATTGGAAATGGGACTGTAAGTGTAAAGATAAATGCAAGCTTAACTGCAACACCCACAAGTGAAGCAGGTACGAAAGTAGGGCTTAGTGATCTTCCGCGGCCAAATGGGTGGCCCGGAACTTAACGGACAAAAGTTACCCCGGGGATAACAGGCTGATCTTACCCGAGCGTCCATAGCGACGGTAAGGTTTGGCACCTCGATGTCGGCTCGTCACATCCTGGAGGTGGAGAAGCTTCCTAGGGTCCGGCTGTCCGCCGGTTAAAGTGGTACGTGAGCTGGGTTCAGAGCGTTGTGAGACAGCTGATCCGCAAGAGACTGCGGGTGACATTCGCCAGAAGGCGAATACGAACTGTCTATAAATTTAGCTATATGCTGGAAAATCTGATGTATCTGGGGCTACTGTGAACTTTATAGTACATAGTGAAAATGTCTCCAGTGCAGACCATCAGCAGGAAAGATTCATGCTTTTAGTATGAAAATCCTCACAGGCCATACGCTAAACATTTTGTTAAAGTTTAAATACGAACACAACAGAGTATTTACTATGACCTTAACAACTATGAAGATATGGTCGGATCCCCCAAGCGATTGGGAGAGTTTAACCAAAACTAGAAATGGTTAACCGCTTACTTTTACTAAGTAAGAAGTAACAAAAATGTCGGTCTCTATCCACAACGGGCGCAAGGTTTTGAGGGGAGCTGCTCCTAGTAAGAAATTGCTACTTCGCGGAGTAATCTGCGATGACAATTTGGCTAATAACGGTGAAGTCTTTCTGATTAATGTTAGTGTTCGGTCCTGAAGCTAACGTTTAATTGGTCCACTTGAGGACCGAAGTCTGATAAGATAATACCGTGGGAAGTCGATCTGAAATTGATTATTCATATATCGCTGGTTTTCTTGACGGAGATGGTAGCTTAATGCTCCAATTAAAGAAGCGTGCTGATTCTAAAAAGGGTATTAGATTCATGAGTACTATATGTTTTTATCAAAAAACATCTCATGAAAAATATCTCAAATGGATTAAGCATATTCTTGGAGTTGGTTACCTATCCCAGAGAAATGATGGTATGACAGAATTAAGGATTAATGGTTATGGAAGTACTTATACAATACTCCAGCTTTTAGTCCCCTATCTACGGTTTAAAAAGGTTCAGGCGGAGGTATTATTATCCTCCTGTGCTTTACTAAATACAAAGAAACACCTGTCTGAAAATGATCTTAAATTTCTTGTGAGTAATATGCTTGAGATTCAAAGGCAAAACTACTCGACAAGATATAAGAGATCAAAAAGCGAGTTATATCAAATTTTAGGTCTGACCCCGTAACGACTTTCTTTGTAAGAGTCGCACTTTTACACAGAGGACTTGTTGAAATAAACAGGTAATACGCCAACCCCAATTTAGTTTCCATAAAGTTATAAATTGGGTGAAGATATAGTCTAACCTTCTAGTGATAGAAGAATAGTTGACGAGAGGACCGGAGCGGACGAATCTCTAGTGTTCCAGTTGTTCCGCCAGGAGCATGGCTGGGTAGCTACATTCGGTCGTGATAAGCACTGAAAGCATCTAAGTACGAAGCACACCCCAAGATTAGAACCTATACGTCGCAAGACGTTAACATTCCCTTGGAGACTACGAGGTTGATAGGCGGCAGGTGTAAGACCAGTAATGGTTTCAGCTAAGCCGTACTAATGAATGTTTTTCTTTTTATGATTGCAGCCCGCGTTTGGCGCGGGTTTACCTTGAGAATTGTTTAGGATAATAATTAGTTTTGAATTTTGTTGGCAAAGTCCTGGTGACAATAGCGGTGGGGTAACACCTCTTCCCATCCCGAACAGAGAAGTTAAGACCACCAGTGCCGAAGGTAGTGTGGGGGCAACTCCATGTGAGAATAGGGCGTCGCCGGGACTTTGCCAATAAAAAATGACGGATATAAGTGTCTGCTATTAGTTTTTTCCTAAAACGAGTTAAATAGTTTCGTTTCTTAAGTCGTTGGCAAGAACGAGTAGTTTTCCGGGTTCCCCAAGGAGTATTTTATCTTCTTCTACCAACCGTTATGCATAAGCTTCATTGCTTTTAGTTTTCCTTCATCAAAGGTTTTTGAAAAGGATTTTACTTCTTCAAGTATTGTTGGCTTGATTCCATTTAGAAATTTTACAGCCTTGTCTACAGGGGTTTCTGACTGCTCGTCGGATTCGATTTTTCCTCTGTACTTTTCCACAAAGCCATTAACAGACAATGTCATAGCCCTCGATCTGTGAGAGCTTTTGCTGAATGAAAAGCTCTCACTTATTCTCGCGTCATTTTGGAGTTGTTAAACAGGCCTTCTTCATGTAAAATCTTTGCTGCTATGACAAAAAGTTCCATGTTAACAACTACAGCAAAGACAGATCATCCGATGTATAAGCTGTTGGATAAGCACAAAATTGCAATCAAACTTTTTAAGCCTCAGGAGCTTGTTGAGGGGATAGTAGTGTCTGTTTCAAACAGGGAAATTCTTGTAGATGTTGGAGCTAAGGCTGAAGGCATTATAAACGGAATGAATCTTGATGAAGAGGGCTCCTACAAAAATTACAAACCCGGGGATACAATTGTTGCCAAAGTTGTGCAAGCGGAAAATGATCAGGGCTATATAGTGCTTTCACTTAGAAAAGCAGAAAAAGAAAGAAGATGGAAAGATCTTGAAGATGGGATGAAACAAGGCTCTCCTTTTGAAGTTAAGGTGATTGAGTACAATAAAGGTGGACTTTTAGTAGATTGCCTTGGTTTAAGGGGTTTTATTCCCCTTTCACATCTTGATAAGGGTTATTTTGCAGAAAATGAAGGGAAATTTGCAGCAGGAAGTGAGGCTGAACTTAAAGAGAAACTATCCTTCTTATCAGGAAGAATTTTAAGAGTAAAGGTAATTGAAGTAGACCAGGAGAAAAACAGGCTTGTGCTATCAGAAAAAGATGCCAAGTCCGGGGTTGATGAAGAATCCCGCAGAAAAAAGCTCTCTGAAATCAAAGACGGGTCAACTCTTGATGGGTTGGTGACCGGTGTTATGCCTTTTGGAGTTTTTGTTGATGTTGATGGTATCGAAGGGCTTGTGCATATTAGCGAGATTGCTTGGGAAAAAGTTAGCCACCCAAGCAAATATTTTTCAGTTGGGGATAAAATAAAAGTCCTAGTTTTATCATGTGATAAAGAGGCAGGCAAGCTTGCATTGAGTGTTAAGAGGCTTACCAAAAATCCCTGGGAAACTGTTGATGAAAAATATCCTGTAGGTACAAAAGTTTCAGGTATAGTGACTAAGGTTGTACCCTTTGGTGCCTTTGTTAATTTAGAGAAAGGGCTTGATGGGTTGATTCATGTTTCTGAGGCGGCAGGACCCCTCAAAGAGGGAGAACATGTGGAAGCTATTGTTACTATGGTTGATGGGTCAAATCAAAAGCTTGCTTTATCCACAAGGCAGCTTTAAATCTGATGGTTCTTGATAAATTTACTAACAGAGCAAAAAACATTCTTTCTAAAGTAAGTAAAACGGTTGAATTTACCAAAAACAAAGATAAAATCTTTGCTACCACGCTTTTTCAAGCTATTGTTGATGAGTCCGGTTTTGGTTCCTTGCTTGCTTCAGACTGGGAACCTGGAGTTTACGCTGCTTTAAAAGTAAACATTTCCAAAATAAATTTTTATGAGGTGATTGAGCAGTCGGCCCTGGAAGCTTTTGAGATGAAACATCAGTACGTTGGCACAGAACATCTTCTGTTAGCCCTTCTTAAAAGCATTGGATCTAAGGATTACTCAAAGGTTCAAAAGAAAGTTTTAACTACGGGAACTTATCCCCAAATCTCTAAAAAAACTGTTAAGTCTCCCAAGAGGACGCCTTTATTGGACGCTTTTGGCACAAACTTGAGCGCAATCTTTGAAAGCGGTAATTCCCAAAAGCTTATTGATAGAGTGGAGGTTGAAAATCTGGAAGCCATACTTCTTCAAAAAGCCAAGGCTAACGCGCTGATTGTTGGTGAGACTGGCGTTGGTAAATCCTCTCTGGTTAGACTGCTTGTTAATAAGATATGTAATTTTGAAACAAGCGCTCTTATTTCTAACATACAAATAATTGAATTTGACTTTGACGCCTTTTTATCATCCGTTATCTCAAGAGAGGGGGTTGAGGCAGGCTTTACAGCTCTGCATGATGAGTTGATGACAGTTCCTGATGCGCTTTTATATATACCTTCAATTCACGGGTTATTTGCGCCTCAAGGCACACTTTTTGCGCCGACCCTCATCTCTAACCTTTTCAAAAACCTTTTATTATTTTCCGGTGTACAAATTGTTGCTTCAACAACCAGCTCCCACTTCCAGAAGTATTTAAGTGAAGATGAAGATGTGTTGTCTAATTTCACGCCGCTTAAACTAAAAGAACCTGACAAAACTATCATTGAGGAAATTCTAGATTTAAAGGCAAAAGAGCTTGAGAAGTTTCATGCTGTTAAAATTCCTGCTGAGTTAACAGCTACTGCCTATAACCTCTGTGAAAAATACGTAAGAGATAAAAAATTTCCGCTTAAAGGCATTGATCTTATGGATAAGGCATGTTCCATACTCAGTAAAGAAAAAACTAAAATCCCCCTCAAACTATCTGAGCTTAAAAAGCAGAAAATGGCTCTACACGCCTCTTTGGCAAAATTTATATCAGTGAGAAACCTTGAGGCAGCTTCAAAAATTCAAAAAAGACTGGTAAAAATTGATCAAAAATTTGGAGATTATAAAGTCTCTAAGGGGATTCCTGTCCTGACTGAAGAATACTTGTACAGAGTAGTTTCAAAAGAAACAGGCATACCTTTGGGTAAACTTTCTGACAAAGAAGCTTTTGTGTATGCAAATATAAAGGGCTTGCTTGCAAAAAGGCTGATTGGGCAGGAAGAGGCAATTGATACTTTGGCTTCTGCGCTTCTGAGGGGTAGGCTTGGTCTGTCAAACAAGAAAAGACCAATTGGCTCCTTTTTATTTCTGGGTCCAACCGGAGTTGGTAAGACAGAACTAGCTAAGATTGTAAGTGAGGAACTTTTTGGTGCAGACAGCCTAATAAAGCTTGACATGAGCGATTTCTCAGAAAAGCACACGGTATCAAGACTTGTAGGAGCAC
The DNA here is from genome assembly GCA_038064575.1 of Patescibacteria group bacterium. Classification (GTDB taxonomy): domain Bacteria; phylum Patescibacteriota; class WWE3; order UBA101185; family 2-01-FULL-41-18; genus JBBTST01. The sequence continues at coordinate 61,776 of JBBTST010000008.1, read as the reverse complement.
CTCCCGGTTATGTAGGTTTTGCTGAAGGAGGGGAACTGACTGAGAAGATTTCCAAAAGCCCCTTTTCTGTTGTGCTTTTTGATGAGATTGAAAAAGCGCATAGTGACGTTTTAAATATTCTGCTTCAAATCCTTGACGATGGGGCGTTGGTTGATGCTAGAGGAAAAGCCTTTGATTTTACAAACTCTGTAGTAATTCTTACAAGTAACTTAGGTTCAGAGCTTATAAAAAAGAATGCTATGGGTTTTGTACTCAAAAATGAGCCTGAAAAAAAAGATATTTCAGATCCAATTAAAGAAAGACTTCTTGATAATTTAAAAAAAATCTTAAAGCCTGAGCTTCTGAACAGGTTTGATGAAATAATTGTGTTCAATAAGCTTGATAAAGTTCATGTAGCAAGCATACTGGATATATATCTTAAAGAATTTATAAAACATTTGAAGGAAACTAACATGCACCTATCAGTTAACAAAACTGTTAAGGACCTTTTGATTAAAGAGGGTTTTTCTGATGAATATGGAGCAAGGTCCTTAAGAAGAACCTTTAATAAACTCTTGGTTGATGCCATAGCCAAAGCTTTAGTTGAGTCAGGTGTGTCCTCAAATTACAAACTGAAGGTGTCATTGAAGAAAAAAACCAAAGCGCTTGATGTAACAGTGTTATTGTAGAATTATCCCTTTATGTCAAAGGAAAAAGCAATCTACATTTGTGAGAATTGTTCGTTTGAATCTCCAAAATGGCTTGGTCAATGTCCAGAATGCCTTAAATGGAACAGTTTTGTTGAAACGCTGTCCCGTGTAACTTCCTCTAATAATTCAAAACTGGGTAAAAACTTTAATACTCCCGCTTCAGTGATTGCCTTAAACGCCATTAAAAGTAAGGAAACAGCAAGAACATCCACCAAACTGGCTGAGTTTGATAGGGTTTTGGGTGGGGGGTTTGTACAAGGTCAGGTAGTTTTACTTTCAGGGGAGCCGGGAATTGGTAAGAGTACAGTTTTACTCCAAGTGGCATCTCTCTTTGAAAACAGCGTAATTTATGTTTGTGGGGAAGAGAGCCCTGAGCAGGTGAGGCTAAGAGCATTGAGGCTTGGAATAAGCGGGCAAAATATACAGTTAGTTAATGAAACAGATGTAGATAAAATACTTTTAACGCTGAACACGCTTTCCAAAAAAACTATAGCTTTAATTATTGTAGATTCTATTCAAACTCTAACTACCTTAGATCTTACCGGTGGGAGTGGTTCTGTAGGGCAAGTTAGAGAGTGCGCACAAAGATTGATCAGTTATGTAAAAGCTGTGGGAGTGCCGCTGGTTCTGGTTGGACATATAACAAAAGACGGCACAATTGCGGGGCCAAAAGTACTGGAACACATGGTTGATACACTTTTATATATTGACGGTGATAACGATCATTTTTTTAGATTCTTAAGGACTTCAAAAAACAGATTCGGTCCGGTAAGTGAAGTTGGCATTTTTGAGATGGCTGAAGGGGGGCTAAAAGAGGTTCTAAATCCGTCGGACATCTTTCTTGAAGAAAGACTAAAGTCTGCTCCCGGATCCTGTGTAACGGTAATTATGGAGGGTTACAGACCAATTCTGTTTGAGGTTCAGGCTCTAACTTCCCGTTCAAACTTTGGCTATCCTAAAAGAACCTCAAGCGGATTTAATGCAAACAGGCTTTCAGTTCTTGTTGCGGTATTGGAAAAAAGGTGCAACCTGCAGTTGTCGGATCAGGATGTATATGTAAACGTAGCGGGTGGTATAAAAGTAAATGAGTACTCTTGTGATTTAGCAGTTTGCCTTGCCATTTATTCATCTGTCACCGGGAAAGTTATAAACCCAAAAATAGCAGCGTTTGGGGAGGTAGGTCTTTCCGGAGAAGTAAGAAAAGTGCCTTTCATGGAAGCCAGAGTAAAAGAAGCAAAAAAACTGGGCTTTAGCAAAATCATTTCTCCCCTTGAAGTAAGATCTGTAAAAAATGCACTTGATCTGGCTTTCTCCAAAGAATAATATGTATACATTGGTTTTATTAATACTTATGCGTACTGGAGGATTTATTTTATGGAATTATCAAAAAATGTCATCAAGTTTGTTATTGGCGTCTTCCTCACAATTTTAGCTTTTGTCTTAAGTCACAATTTGTATTTCTCAGTCAATCCTTTGTTTAACATTCCTTTTTTTGGTCAAACTTTGTTTGCTTTTGCTTTTGGAGCTTTTGGAGTAATTGTATTGCCAGTACTGGCTGCAACAACAGCTTCCTGGGTTGAATTTATAATTAGAGACACTGCTTTAAAGGCTGTGTCTGAGTTTTGGGACAGACAGGAAAAAAGGGCATTGGAAGCCAAAAAGAAGAAAGAGGAGGAAATTTTGGAGAAGGAGCGCCTCAAAGAAGCTCAAAAAGAATCTTTTGAGTCAAATAAGGCTTTGATACCAGCTAAAAGTGTGGTTTTGGACACATCTGCAATAATAGATGGTAGATTACTGGACGTTGTTAAAACGGGTTTTTTGGATAACACACTTGTTGTACCAAGAGTGGTTATTGAAGAGCTTCAGCTAATAGCGGATTCTGACGACAACCTAAAAAGACAAAGAGGCAGAAGAGGGCTTGATATGCTTAAAGACTTAAAAAAAGCTACAACCGTAGTGATAAAGGAGAAAGAGGAGAATTTAGATAAAGGAAATGAAGGCGTGGATAGAGCTTTGATTAAAATTGCAAAAGCTTACAACTGTTCTATTGCAACAGTGGATTTTAATTTAAATAAAGTAGCATCAGTTTCCGGAATCAAAGTCTTAAATGTGAATGAGCTTGCAAACTCAGTTAAGACCGTGGTGATTCCCGGAGACACAATGAACATAAAAATTATTCATGTGGGCAAAGATGCAACTCAGGGTGTTGGTTATCTTGCGGATGGGACAATGATAGTTATAGAAAAGGGTTCCGAGCTTGTAGGGGCAGATGTAAGTGTCTCTGTTTCAAGGGTCATTCAAACTCAGGCCGGAAAAATGATCTTTACCAGAAGACCGGGCGTCTAAAAGGTGTGCAAACGGTGCAGTAGTGTAAAACTTTCTAAAATTTTAGTCGCATTAGTCAATTTTTGTTGTATCATGAGTGTATGCCCCTGAGTGCTATAGGAACTACCTGTCAATGGATCTTTGGTCATCATGAGTTTTGTGAAAAAAACGCAAAGTATTTGGTCACCGATTCTTTTGGAAATGAAGCTTTCTTGTGCGAAGATCATTTTATGATGTTGTTTATGTCTCGAGTTCATAATATAACTAAAATAGTAAGTTTGTCTGATGGAAAGGATGTAACAAGCGAGTATACATACTAAAGTATGGTGATGGCATTAGATTCAACCCCCGCAGAGGAAATAGCAGGACTTCCTGTAGAGGCTACTGTGGCGGAGAAAAAAGAAGCAGCGCCTCCAAAAGCGGAAGGCATGAAAGTGGAAACTCCTAAATTTAAGAACAGGGAGGAAGCCGTGGAAGATTTTAAAACGCGTTTTCTCAGGTTTATTTCAGAGAGCTATGGTTATAAAAATGGTGAATCTTTTGAGGGCAAAAGGGCTTTAGAACCCAAAGAATATCACGGTCTGATACACACCTTTGATGTTATGAGTGGGATGGAGGAATGTCTTGATGTTCTTAAGAAGGACTGTCCAACTCTTTTTGACAAAGACTCAAAACTTGAAAAGTTTGGGCCTCTTTCTTCATGTGTTGCAGCAGCTCACGATGTGATGATGCAAGATGTTGTTTTTGACAGGGGTATAGATGCAGAGCGTGTGAAGTTGAGAGGTGTGTGGGTGAAAGATATCACCGGAAATGCCAGATTGCAGGCTTTGTTGGCTCAGAGTCGTCTTAAACCGGTGGGGAATCCCGGAGATGATATGCCCGTACTGCTTAATGACATAGACGTGAAAACCCGCACACTACTTGAGGATGAGGAGCTTGGGGAAATTATGGGTAATGAGATGTATAGTGCCGTTGTTGCTTGGCATGAACTTCAAACATATATAGATGAAGATGGAAAAAAGCTTTTTGATGACGTTTCTATTGAGGAAATTATTGAATCAGTTGCAGTAACACTCCCTTCAATGGTGCTTAGGGTAGAGGAGGATGGGCGTAAACATTTTGAGGTCTCCCAACCGTATCTTACTGATGGTTCGTCTGTTTTTGATTTGCTCCTTGCGCAAAATGATCTAAGAGGAGCGGCAGGTAGGGGAAGTTATGAAACTTATATCACTTCAAGCAATAGTGAGTTAAGAGAAAGGTTAAAAGGTGTGTCTGACACACTTGGAGAGGGTAGTATTTTGAACGACTTACCGGAAAGTACGCAGGAAGCTGACAAAGTGCTTGAGGATAGAGTAAAGATTGCAACCACTCTTTTAAATTGGAGAAAAAATGCCGATTTATTTGTAAGAAGTCAGCACAGGCAATTTGATGAGTTGTTGGACGGAAATAAATTTCTTAATCCCAAGGATCTTTTGCAAAGAGAAGCTTTGGGACTCATTTCTCATGAAGAGAGCATTCAACTTACTCAGGCAAAAAGGGCAAAGGAAAAAATAAAAGGGCTTTTTGGAAATTTTGACTCCAACGAGACTTTGTCCAGAGAAAGGTATCTTGCCTTAGAGGATGTGTTTGGGTTGAGTAAAGACAGTTTTGAAGGTTCAGAAGAGGCTTATGAGCAGGCAAGGCAAGTACGGCTGGGAACTGCCGTTAAAGATACAGAAAAATTTAAGACTCTTTTAAAAGAGTTTGGTTACAGTGTAGAAACTTCAGAATAACGGGCTGCTTTAGGTTTTACTTCTTGCTTGAAGTTTAATTTGTTGTTATTAATTGCTCATTCCCCAAAAACTATATATATGAAGGAGTAGAGCATGAGCTACAAGAAGCCCAGAGTGAGTTTTTGTGCAAAATGTCCCCAATGTGGAGCTACCAAGATTTCAAAAGTTGCTATGGTGGCAAAATTTCTTGTGGCACGAGCCTGCAAGTTATGGCCTAGTAAAAGCATAAGAGAAAGATACAAACTTTGTAGAATTAGGTTTGTTTCTCCTTCCTTAGTTAAGTCCCACACAACTACAATCGAGGTAGAGTAGTGCAGAGAGTCTAAGTATAGAAAAAAGCTTAGGCTCTCTTATTCTTTAGTTATCCACAACCGGTTTAAATTATATTTATTGCTGTACTTAAAACAAAATAAGCAGCCCTGAGATTATAGGTCTAGTAATATTCAATGCTTTTAGTAACTATGGGTTGACTGTGTAAGTTTTTGTTGATACAATCACATTGTTTTCTAATCCCGCGTGGTAAAATTTGGGAATTTTTATTTTAGGTTGGTTTTGAGATTGAAGGTTGCGGAGTGCTATAATAAGGATTCGCTAAATTTAAAACGCTCCGCTTGGGGCGACTACGCGCGTTTAGCAGAGCGTTAGATTAGTCCGCACATTAGGACAGGCAATGTGCTAAATGACTGAAGTCAGCGTATTACATTGCGCTTCTTAAGTCAATAATTTTGAGGTCTGAGTGCCTCTGGAAAGTCCTTGCGGCTTTCTACGGAGTTGTTGGGAGGGCAGGCCAACAACTCCATAGAAGGCTGTAAATTCAAAAGATTCTATTCTTTCAATTTATTATAGTCAGTGTATAAGTTACCACTTTTAGGCTTTATTAAGCCTAACTATAGGTTGACAAATTCATTTTATTTTGCTACACTCCGCCTTGAGATTGAGGGGAGGTGATCTAAATTTAATATTCAAGAAGTTTTAAAGGGTTCTCCCCGTAAAAAGGATCAGGAACTCTTTTTTTGTACCGGTTTGTATTTGATTTTTTGCCGGTGAAAGTTAATAAGAAAGGGAACAGGACTTTGAGGTTTGTTAGACCTGCAGCTATTTAAGATTGACTTGAAAAAGCCAAATTGTTGCCTCTCGCCGTAAATTAAGCGATGGTTGATGGGTGATTCAGCCTTAGTTGATATAAGGCATGTGGAAGGTTCTTGCTTTTTCCAGCCTGTTTTAAATAACCCAAAATCCTAAACGGAGAGTTTGGGGTTGATGTGGGTTTGTTTGAGATAGGGCACTTTGAAAATTGAATAAATACAGAGAACAAGGTGCTTATAAGGGTATATATCTCTATGAAGCTTTCGAGTGGAGTGGAGTCCTTTGTAGGCCTTTGTGTATGTATGAACACACTTAAAACTGTAAAAAAACATATAGTCACTGGCGGGGAACCCACTTTGAGCATAAAGTCTATTAATTTGTGCTTGATGTGGGTTTCCTGCCACTTTGTGTCTGGTAAGAAACCTTCTTAAAACCGGATTTCCTCAAGCTATCTCGTCCTGAGTTAATAAGGCGCTTGCCAAGGCGTTCTTGAAAATTTAGGGGCCTCGAGTATGCCGGGAGTCTGGTAACTGGTCTGGTAGATATTCTGATAAAGACTCTATCAGACCACTGACCCTTTTAAACGACAATGTGTTCTGACGTAGGTTGGCCTCGATTTTGTTGAGTCCGAAATCAGACGTAGTTGTCGCGAATTAAACGACTAAGTGGGGTTTCCACGAATGTTAAGCAAAAATGCTTATCATTATTGCCTCGAGTGACAAACCTCGGGTCGACTACTTGTAGGGAAGTAACTTTCGGCTTGTTGCTGAAGGTGAATGGCTACAAGACTAGGCAATCAAGGTATGTTGATTGAAAATCATTGATGCTTACTATTAGGAGGCTGAAATGCCAATGAAGACTGTGCTTATCAGGTTTGGCGAGGCCATGAATGGCACACCGCCTGATGGGCGTGTGTGGCAAATTGACAGTACAATCCCTCTTCTAAAGCGCAATGGAGATGGCGTATATCCCGAACATGTTTGGGACCTTGATGCCTACCTCCGAGCAAGGCTTGGAAAAGGAGGGTTGACTTTCCGCAAGCTTGAAGAAGCAATTCTGGGAAATCAAAGGGTTACTGTTCACTACAGGCGTGTGGAGAAACTCGTTCAACAAATTGCACCTGACGAATGGGGTGTGGATTTGACTTCCCCTGTTGAAAATACTGGGGCCGGGCAACATCTGCATCACGGAGTGCTCAAAATCGGGGCTTTCCTGGCTCTTGGAGGTAGGGAAGAACTGGTGCGAGAGCTTCACAAAGAAGGTGCAGATCTGGTGGTCCTCGCCTGTGGTTTGACGGGCGGGACTGGTGGTGCGGCATTGCCATTGGTTGGTCCGGTGCTTACGGAGGCGGGTTACACCGTAGTTCCGGTCGGGCTCTTGACTCACGTGCCCTCAATTCAGGTTCGGGGTGTCGTAGCAGAGCATGTGGTAACACGGGTGGAACGCATGTTAAAACTCGTTCCTCGGATGATCGTGTTCACTGGCATGCAAACCGATTGGCACCCTAAGATGGGGAACGCATGGTCGGATCTTGCGGACATGGCGGTCAGGCTTGCTGAGCTGTTTAGCAATGTAGAACGCCTTGCCCAGATCCACAACACTGCACCCAACATGTGGATGCTTGGGGTGAATTTCCGGAGTGATTTGTTGGATAGGTGGATGGCCAGCATTCTTGCCCAGGTTGGAGAGGTCACTGCGGAGTCGGCGAGGAATATAATCCTGAAGTATTTTGAGGCCGGCTGGCTTAAGTTTGGGAATCCTGATACGGATAACTTTTGTCCGGTGGAGGTTCACAACCATCACCTGCTTACTCTCAAGCACATTCAGGCATTGCTTCCCAGTTTGCTCTTTGTTACTCACAACGAGGTTGTGATAACAGGGGGGCGGCCGCGGAGATTCAGGAAGCCAGAACAGTTTACCCTGACCCTCAAGGGCTCGCCCTTTGTGGGTAAACTTCTTAAGAAGGCTGGGGTCCGAACGGTTGAGGAGCTGAGACTCAGCGACTTTGTCGGGCTCGCTCGATATGAGCTTTGGATCATTGCTTCGGCTATGAACTCCACCGCTCAAAAGGCCTTGGAATATTGGCGGAAAAACTGGATAACTCTCGCGCGTACCTACGCGGCTGGGGCTCTAGGCTCGGAAGGATTGTATGAACCTGGAGAACACCTTCCTGTGCTCGATCCAGATCCGCCTACCAGGTACTACACATGGGTTCAACCTGGTATCAACCAGCATGTCCTGGCGGTTAGGGCGCTCAATACTCTTGGGCGTGTTCTTGATCCCAAGGCGCGTATTGAACTGGAAGCCAAGCGTCTAAGTGAACAGGAGGCGCTTGAGAGAGAGGTTCAGGACCGTTTAGGAGGGTAATTATCGATTCTGAGGGAGCTCTTCTTAGAACATTAAGTTGAGCTCCCTCCTTCAAATGTTTGGAGGATAAAACATGAAAAAAGTAACAAAGAAGTCTGTGGAGGCAAAAACTCCCGTTGCACAGGAACACACTGCCGAAGTGGATGATGATCCGCTCGACAGCCTTCCGCCAGCTCCGGCACCTGCCCCCGAGGAAGGACAAGCAGTCGTTTTGGTTTCCCCGTCGGCTACCGCTGAGATCGCTCCGCAGGAGAAGGAGGCTACCACGAATCTGCTTCCTTTGTATGTTCTGCTGGCTGTCTTGGTGATCATCTCCTTGCTCGGGACTTTCCGGATCATGCCTGGTTTCTTGAGTCTCATTGAATGGGTGCTTGAGATGGTCGGTCGCATCGTCCTCTGGTTCGCAATCGAGCCAGGAAGAGCGTATCCAGTTCCGATTGGGGGCTGTATGGGGATCAGTTTCGTTTCTGGCATTTGGGTCATGCTGTTTCTGGCAAACCTGAAGCGCAAGAAGACTGCCCCAAAACCCGCACAGAAACCATCAACTGAGCCCTTGGAAGAATAATAACTGAGGGTTCAACTAAAAGGGTGGAAATACAAGTATTACCGTGTTTCCACCCTTTCAAAGTGTGTTGATCCTTCTTAATAAGTAATTATGAAGATCTGCATACACATAACCTTATTCTCTGTATTAACCCTAATCGATAGTTTAATTCTTAAACCCTGGCTTTAGATGGAAGGCTTAATTTAGGTTTGAAGACTTGAATCTATGGCTAGAGATTAAGGAGGAAGCCAAATGAAACTTTTTAGGAGAATCTACTGGATTATCCATCGATTTTTCACCGGGCGAGTTGTTTCTATCACCGGGGATGTGAATCTTACTCCCAGCTGGTGGAAGAAACTTAAACTCTTTCTGAAAAAGTGGTGGTGGGTGGTAACTATTCCATTCATCCTGCTACTTTTTGAACTGGAGTTGCCCGAGTTCCAATTCGGTGGGTTTCTCTCGCTTGGTCCTGTCCTTGCGAGTTTGCCCGGATTTGCTGCGCCTCTTGTTAAACTTGGTGCTGAGGCTCTCCCGGGGCTATTGGGGATATTGCTGTTTGGTTTTGTCTGCTACTTAGGTGGTAGATGGCACCAACAGCGAATCTATGCGCAAACCAAGGCTAATGGGCCAAGGTTGAAGTAGAGTAAGGAGATAAGCCGTGGTTACTTTTATCCTGGTACTTCTGGTTCTCTACTGTGCCTTTGTGATTTTGAGGCATCAAGGAGATTGGAAGGAAGCCAACGAAGAAATTGTGGAGGTCTCTCAGAACGTCTTCGCTACTTACATCATTCCTGCACTGGAAATGTTGTGGGAACTGGCGGGTAGGCACAAGAGGACTTCCGTGATTGGGCTTGTGATTGTTTCAACCATACTTTGTGCCACGCTTGGCATTGTGACACTCCGAATCTTTTCTCACGATGTCGTGAGTTTAAAATCCGGACAAAATGTGGTCGAGGACAATTGCGGCAACGAGGTTCCTGTGTGGGTTTTGCCGGCTCATACAGATTTAAGCAACCAGCGGATTGAAATCACTCCCGCTGAAATCGGCAAAACGGTTGTGATTCAAGCCCCTGGTAGCGAAACGCGGTGTGCGTTTCCGCTTCAGGTTAATCTTAAGTAGGCAAATCGGCCTACGAAACTTTGAAGGAGAAAAAAAATGAAGACCAAGTTTCGAATCGTGGTTCTAACCCTGGCGCTGCTGCTTGGGGCCTGTCAACAGGGGCAGCCCGAAGCGGTCGTGGAATTTGGCAGCGAGGCCACCTCAACGCGCGGACCTGCTGCAACCTCGGGTGCTACTTTGAGCGTTACCCCAACGGTTGCCCCGCCCCCGACGGAAACCGCAACCGTGGTGCCGCCAACCTTTGAACCCCCCACTGCTGTTCCTACCCCGGTCCTGCCGGCCTTCTACACCACTGCCTTTGAGCAGTGGACGTTTGAGGTAGCTGACCAGGCTCGCGGGTTTGAGCAGGCTACCAAATGGAAGGGGCAGTCGACGGCCTTTGTGGAGTCGGCTGAAACGAGCCCTGGTGTCTCTGTCCAATCGCAAGGTGCCTACGTGATGTTCACGGGCCATGGCACCTGCACCTTTGGGGATCAGACTGTGGTGTATCAGTACAAAGCTGGCACGCTTTACATTCTGATCTTTGAGAATCAGACTGCTGCGCCGGTGCCTTTCAAATGTTCGGGCATTCCGGCCGATGGGACTTCACTGGCTGACTACCACGGGTTTGATCAAGACCCGGCCACCGATGACCACCCGAGCATGGCAAACCTTGCCGGCGTCGCCCTGTTGGACCCGCTCAATCACCATTGCGGGTACGACTGCGATACGGTGGGGGGTGTGCACTTCATCATGACACCCGATGGCAAGGTAGCCCGCACCGACTACAACTTCCTGCGCGCCAAGATGGTCTACGCTCCGATGATGACCTCACCGGCCCCGTAGTCCTCGCCCGCGCAAAAACTTTGTAGGCTCACCCAAACGGACGTTATGAATTAAACCCTCATGACGTCCGTTTTACTTTTTGTGCCTGATCTTTCTTAGCATGGAACTTACTCGACCATGTGTTTTGATTAGATTTGATCTATAATTTTTGTATGTGGGCTCTACTAAGAAATAAAGCAAAAAACCTTCCTCTTCTATTTCTCTGTATTTTTCACGCAATTTATTTTGTTGTTTTTCAGATCCTAAATAGGAGTTATCAGACTTGGGATAGTGCAGGGCATATTGGAACAAGTTTCTTGATTGCCGACAAAATGAAAGGATTGTTGGTAAACACTTCATCAATTACGGACATTATTAAATCGTCAAATTACTACCCTCCTTTTGTACAAATCCTTGGGTCTTTTGTAGCTTTACTTTTTGGATATAGTTCCGAAAAGATCATTTATATCAGTCTTGTTTTCTTTTTGTTGGCTATTATTTATTTATTCAAACTGATATTGCTTTTGAGCGAGGATAGAGACATAGCCCTCTTATCGGCATTCTTTTTCTCTTTTTTCCCTGAGGTTACAAGCCAAGCTCGTGTGTTTCATTTGGACCTGCCTCTTGTTTCTCTGACAATAATGGCTTTGTACTATGTAGTTCTTTCCCAGGGTTTAACCAAAACAAGACAAGCCTTTATCTTCTTTGTTCTTTTTGGTTTAGCCCAGCTTACTAAGTGGTATGCTTTCATTTATCTTATTGTGCCCACTTCGTATTTAATCATAGGAACACTTAAAACTGCAGACAAAAGCCTCAGAAGACTAGTTCTGAGAAACACTTTGTTTGGAATAGTGTTCTTTATTATAATGGTTCTTCCTTGGTACTTGGTTAACTTTAACGATCTCATCCGATTTTCCTCAATTTTCTCACAGCCGGAATTAGACGACCCTCAAAACTTATGGAGTTTGCAAAGCTTTTTCTACTACCCTGTAAGAATCATGGTTTATCAGCTATTATTTCTGCCTTTTCTTATGACTATAGTGGGTTTTATTTTGTACCTGAGGAAGGATAAAAAACAGGGGGTAGTTTTATTACTATCAATATTTTTTCCTCTTCTCGTTTTTACCTTTATAAGAAATAAGAACTTAAGATATCTGTTGCCCATGACCCCTTACTTCGCTCTCTTTGCTTCTTATTTGTTATTAAGAATTAAAGAGAAGAGTAGGGCTTCTTTTCCTATTGTTGTTATAGTTTGTAGTGTCTATATTGTACTTAGTTCTTTTTTTCTGTCCTTTAACCAGTTCAAGCCTCAAAGCAGCTTGCTTAAATCCATTGGTTTGGTCTTGGCAGGGCCAAATTATATGGATTGGTTTTATAACCCAACAATCTATTCCTATGAGCCAAACGTTTGGCCTGTAAAAGACGTGCTGACTTTTATATACAAAGATGCTTCTTACCCACTTGATAAAGGTTTGGGGGTTACAACATTGGTAGATTCTAAAAACTTTTCCCTGGCCACTTTTGAGATGCTAAGAAGGGAAATGAAATATAGTAATATGTACGTTCCTGTACCTTATTTCCAATTTGAGCCATTTAAGAATTATGCAGAAGTTGCAAAATATTTTGAAGATAATTACGTAGATTATATTGTTGCGCCAATAGATCCCGGACCTGAAGGTCTTAGAAATTATCAAACTTTAAATCAGGTTCTAGGTTATTTATCTTCCTTGGAAAATACTAAATTTGAAGCCATAAAATTTTTTAATTCACCGGACGGAAATGTTGTGCATGTATTTAAGAGAAAGGTTCTTGGGGGAGTTCAAAACGAGTCTTGTATCCAATCGGCAGGGTTTTATGATGGCATTGAGTCAATAAAACTGGAAAAGAATACGACATACCTTTTTTACACAGGCCATTTTGCCATAGATAAAATTTCCAGAGATTATCAGGAAGGAGTTTTATACATACTTCAGCTTGAAAATGTTGAACACCAAAGTGTTTTAGATGTCTATAACCTCCCGCATCGAGGAGCAACCTTATGTAAGAAAAACGGCTTAGTTTCAGAGCTAATCTCTGAAATAAGAAGACCTTTGGTAGAAAAAGGACATTGCGGGTCTGATTGTAAGAAAGTTGTGCATGTGAAATGGAGAGTGGGGGATGCTTCTTTTGAAGCAAGAGAGTATGAAAGAAAAGATTTTTAACTTTATAAAAAACCACTTACCCGTTTTGACCTTGATTTTATTGGGTCTTTTTATTTCGGTTAGAAATTATGAGGCTAAAACCTTTCTTACGGGATGGGATACACTTCATCCCGAATTCAATTACTCCTCCTATTTGAAAAGAGTGGTATTTGGTGCTTGGCAACCTCATCAGGGTTTGGGGGCAGTTGCCACTCAAGCCCATGCCTCTGAAATTACACGGCTACCAGTACTTTTTTTGTTGGATATATTTCTTCCACTTTCACTGGTAAGGTACGTATTCTTTTTTTTATGCCTTTTAGTTGGGCCTTTGGGTGTATATGTACTTTTGAAAAGAGTTGTATTAGAAGGTCTGTTGGAGAGGTCTTCAAAAGTAGGAGCTTTTTTAGGTGCCCTCTTTTATTTGCTTAATTTGGGTACTCTACAGCAATTTTATGTACCCCTTGAAATGTTTGCTGTTCATTACGCCTTGCTGCCATGGCTTTTTTATTGTTCCTACAACCTTTTTAAAAACAGGTCTAAAAGAAATGTTCTTCTCTTTTCTGCATTTTCACTTCTTGGGACTTCTATGGCTCATACTTCTACTCTATGGTTTGTATTTTTTGGTGCCCTTGTCTTATATTTACTAATTCTCCTGTTAGGCGATTTTAGTGTTCAAGGGTTAAAAAACGTTTTTTACATACTGTTACTAACTTTTTTACTAAATTCTTTTTGGCTTCTTCCAAACCTTTATTTTGTATTAGGTCATGGAAAACAAGTTCAGGAGTCTAAAATTCACTATCTCTTTTCCCAAGAAGCATTCTTACAAAATAAAACATACGGGAATTTTCAAGATTTGGCCATTTTAAAGGGTTTTCTATTTAGTTGGGGAGAGCATGTGGGAAACGGAAATTTTGGAAATTTGTTAGATGAATGGGTTTCTCACCAGAAAGAGCCTTTTGTCTTAAAGATTGGTTATTATTTCTTCTTTTTAATTATTCTTGGAGCAGTTTATACCTTTTTTAAAAGGGACAAAGTCAGTCTTCCATTTTTGGCACTGATGCTTTTCTCAGTATTTTTTTTGTTGACCACAAATGGGCCTCTGGGTTCAGTTTTTGGTTTTTTCCAAAGTAATGTTTCCCTATTTAGGGAGGCTTTCCGCCTGCCTTTTACTAAGTTTTCTATTTTACTTGCTTTTTCCTACTCAACCTTTTTTGGTATTTTTCACGCCCGTTTAACAAACTTGTTTGAGTTCCGGGGTAAGTTTTCTAATTTTGCATTCATTTCTTATTCCTTAATTTATTTGTTTTTGTTTGGCTATTTTATGTTTCCAGTTTTTAGGGGTGGTTTAGTAAGCCCTACTATGCGTGTGACTATACCCCAAAGATATTTTGATATGTTTAAGTTCTTTAGTGAACAAGGAGATACTGAACGTGTAGCAAACTTTCCTGTGCATTCCTTCTGGGGTTGGGTTTATTACAACTGGAATGAAAACAACATGCTTGGTTATCAGGGAGCTGGGTTTTTATGGTTTGGCATAAAGCAACCCTTATTAGATAGAGAATTTGATAGGTGGGACCCTCGAAATGAACAGTATTATAGAGAGATTTCCTATGCATTATATAAAGGAGATTCTAACCTGTTTGAACGTGTTTTAGATAAGTATCAGGTTTCTTGGGTTCTTGTAGATGAAAGTGTTTTTTCTCCAGGTGTGGATAAGACAGCCCTAAATTTGAATGTTCTTAAATCTATGCTTGATAAAGCCTCAATTGTACTTGAGAGAGATTTTGGTGGTGGGTTAAGGGTCTATAAAGTTAATAAAAAAAGAGATTTAGTTGAAACACCTGACTCTTTTTATTCTGTGAAGCCTGAAATGTCCAGATCTTATTTGGATACAGCCTACATAAGAGGGGACTATGTCTCAGATGATCAAAATACCAAGAATTCAGCGTCTTACCCTTTTAGAAACATCTTTACAATTAACGAATCGCTAAATACGGAGTTGTTTTCAGCATTTGCGGGTTCTTATAAGTTTGAGGCTAGATCTTTGAATAATAACCAGAAGATAAATTTACCCGCTTATTCGGTTTTTGAAAAAGTTTTGCCTGTTACTTTGGCTGCTTTTCGAGATTCTGAAAGTTCGAGTCTTACAATCACTCCAGGCCTGCCAAGCGTTTCAGGCATGGTTAATGGTAACAGTTTAAAAGTTCCAATAAGTAGCTCTCAGAATAAGAACTATCTGTTAAATGTTAGGGAAACTATAATTTCCCTTGAGTCTATTTTGAAAAGACCGGAAGAAGCGGAACTTATGCTTGGGGAGGATGTTTCACTAGCCTTTTTTGGTAGCAAGTTTATCAAAGATCATAAAGTTGTCTTCTCAGATTTAGCTATTAAGCCTGAGAGTTGTAGTTTTGTTGACACAAACCAATCTTTTGGCTTTAAATCTGATGCTTCAGGCACTAGCCTTTTTGCTAGGAATGTAAAATCCTGTCTCACAATCCCACTTAATAAATTGAGTAAAGGTGTGCCTTCAGTTAAGGGTAAATCAATTGTAGAAATTGCTTATGAGTTTGAGGGGGACAAGGAGCCACTTCTTTGTATCTTAAATAGTATCACGGGAAGATGTATTACGGACTCATTTAGAACTCACAATTCGCATTGGATTTATAGGACATTTGTAGATTTAGATCAATCTGATTCTTACTTTTTAAGGTTAATGTTAGATGGAGTTGGGGAGAATGAGGATATAACAGGGATATATAGGGATTTAACTGTGTCATATTATTTGCCTGAATTTACAGTTTTGCTTTCAAAGAATGAGATTGAAAAGCTAGCTTCTTTTCCAACTTCTGCTTCAATAGTTACAGATGGCACACTTAACGTAAATTCTAGGCTTTCGCGTTTTGGGGCTACTTTACCTGTTTTTGATAAATCAAACAAGTCCACTCCATGCAGTTATGGGGTACCTAAAGATTTTGATAAAGTCTTTCATGAAGGTTATGTGGAATATTCTGTCACTAATGGATTTACCTGTGATCATTATCCTATTGCTGATCTATCTCAACTTAGAACTTATCTAATAGAAATTGAAGCCAAAAATGTTTCTGGGTTGCCCCTCAGACTTTGTGTGGTCAACTATATTACAAAACGTTGTGACCTCTACACTACTTTATTGCCTACAAGATCTTTTACTAAAGAATATTTTATACTTCCGACCCTAGATGGTGATAAATATGGATATGGTGTTGATGTGGACAATTTGTCTTTTGGGCTTGTACCTTCAGTGAATCACTTAAAATCTATTAAATTTTATCCTGTTCCTTTTTCATGGATTCAATCGATTAATATAGGAAATAATGATTCAATAAGTAATTTAGCAGGAGTTGAGAATGTAATGGGCTTTAATCCATTTTATTTGGTTTTATTGTCTTCATCTGATGAGCAGGGTGTAGAGGGTTTAGTAACACTGAATCAATCTTTTGAACAGGGGTGGTTAACTTGGCCGCCTTTTAAACATGTGGTTGTAAATAATTGGTCGAATGGGTGGTTGGTTAATGGCAAAACCAGATATTTATTGATCTTTTTCTGGCCCCAGATTTTGGAGGTTTTAGGCTTTTTTCTTATAGGAGGGTTCTTTCTAACCCTTTCTGGAAAAATAGCAAGTCCTTTGAGGTCACGGACCCAAAAAAACCGTTATAACCTATAGCTTGACGAGTTAGCTTTTATCCTATATAATCCCTCTGTCCAAAATACATCCTGCAAATAGCTGTAATTAGCAAGGGGATTTGCTTTTCCTAGAGATTCCGGTTTTCCTTTAGGTGAAGCTAATTCCCTTGTTATTTTAGTTTGGTAAAAGGACTATTTATGACTACTTTATTGACCAAAAAATTAATAGTTTTAGCTCTAATCTTTGCTATAGGCATTGTTGCTACAGTATACTCTTTTACCATTCTATCCTTTGCCAACTCATGCGATAGAACCTATGGTGGGGGAAAAGAGTGCGATCGTGGATTTAGAATAGAAAAGAAGGTTAAGGTGAACGGTGCCGATAAGTTTGAGGACAAGGTTGAGGGTGTTAAGAAAGGTGACGTTTTAACCTTTAGAATCGTCGTAACTAACATAGGTGATGTTGATGGTAAGGACCTTGAGGTTATTGACAGCCTCCCTAAGGAACTTGAAAAGCTTACAGGTTCCCTAACCGAGGTGATTGAAGTTATTGATAACGGTGACGACACAAAGGTAGATGGCTGTAGCGGTGTTGGAAACGCGGTCAAGGTTTTTTGTATTACTGCTAGAGTTAAGGATATCGAGTACCAGACTGGGGTTCAGAAATGTGTTGTAAACGAGGTAAAATTGAAAGATGAAGAGGATGGTAAACTTAAAACTGTCGCGAGCGATACAGCTACAGTATGCTATGGGTACGGATTAAAAGAGCTTCCAAAGACAGGAAGCGAGGATACGGTACTCTTTACCATTTATGGTGTCGGACTCGTGCTTACCGGGCTTTTTCTAAAGAGAATCGTTTCCTAATTTGTGAGTTCGGACTGTTCCGGCTTACAAAGCTTATATATGAACTTGTTTTCAGGCAGGAGGGGCGGAATGCTTGTGATTCTAACCGGAATCCTTGTGTCCGCCTCTTTTGCGTTACTTTACTTTAATACTAAGGCTATTTTAGGTATAACTACCTCAGACGCTCCTGTGGCCCAGGATTCAAACCCTTCTATCTTTGCCTCTCTGTTGAAGCCTATCTTCTTTGAGCCCAAAAAACTTTCAATTTCCAAAATCGGTCTCAAAGAGGCGCCTGTGGTCGAAGTAGGTGTTGATAAAGATGGCAGGCTTGAAACTCCCAAAAACTACAATGAGGTAGGCTGGTATAAGAACGGACCGAAAGCCGGAGAAGAGGGCAACGCGATTCTAGCCGGGCATTATGATAGGGTAGGCGGCTCTCCCGCAGTTTTTTACAAGCTGGTTAAACTGGAACCCGGGGATTTGATAGAGGTTGAAGATTCTACACAAAGACTTATTAAGTTTGAGATTTATGAGGTCTCTTATGTTTCCATGAATGACCCCGGCGCGGTTCTAAAAGCATATGAGGAAACAAAAGACCCAATTTTGACTGTTATCACGTGTGGCGGCGTATGGAGTCCTGTAGAAAAAGACTATAGCAAGCGGCTTTTGATAAAAGCTAAGAAACTATAACTAAATTACTTATCATTTTTGTTACAAGTTTTACTACCCGTTGCTTAATTAATAAATTAAAGTGTTGTAAAGTCGGTTCAAATGTTTCAAGCGAGTAATATATTGCCTCTATATCTGTAAAGGGTGTGTACAAAGTTATTGACATTGCCGTTCTAACTTTATAGGATCATTGTTAGGGGAGGTAGCTGGGGGCAGTGACTATCTCCCCTGATAGTTTTTACATACACTTTTATTAACCCGTTTCCACTTGCAAAATACCCTATAAGTTTCTAATATTACAATATCTCAAAAAGAAAGGAGAAGTCAAAATGTATGGCATCCCTAGTTTAGACTATTTAGCTGAAGAGTTTTATCACCCTACAAGAAGTTCTGGGTTTAAGTTAGGTAAACCAAAGGTTAGTAGTAAGCCTTTGCCAAAGCCCGAACAGCTTAAAAGGGTAATTGACCTCCTTTTATCAATTGACCTGGGAGAAAATCACTTCTCCTTGGGAAAGAAGTTGGAAGCTCTGGCCAGAACCCTTCAAAGATGTAGGGCAGAATTGTCTTTGAACCCTGTGGTGCTTTTCAAGAGGCAATATTATCTGCCAGATGATATCTGGGAGGCACTCTCAGAAGGTGTGCTAGAAGTTATTCTCATTAGGTTGGGGGGTTTGCAATCTGATGAACTTCCACCCAAATTCTCACTTGCTCTGGGACTTGCCAGAAGAGTGGATGTTGATAACTTTAACAGGGTGTTGGCAGGTAGAGACGTGATTTTATATCTTGCTAACACCAGAAAGATTATTCGGTATCGCTAGGAAAGGGAAACTTTTTAACAGGGCCCTTGTAGCTCAATGGATAGAGCGGGAGACTTCTAAGCTCCGCGTTACAGGTTCGAGTCCTGTCGAGGGTACTTGGTCTGATCTGCTAACGCTTTGTGTTTACTACTTTTAAGTAAGTAGCGGATAATGCCGGCAGATCCCAATTAGGAAAGGAGCCACTTCCAAACTTTTAAGTGGGGTGGTGCCAATTGAGGCTCAAATCACAAGATGGTTCGAGTCCATCAGACCAAATTTACAAAACTCGGGAAGAAACAGTGTTTTATCCCGAGTTTTTTGCGTATTTAGGCGCCAAGGTACAAATTTTGTCTTCCTCAACACTTGCTTGGTTCACCATTACACTTCTCAGTTGACAGGGTTTTTCATTTAAGATAGGCTTTACCTTAAGAAGAAGTTATTCATCTTTCTGAATCCAAAGTCCAACATGCAATTTTTTAATCATTACAGATCAAAACATTAAGGCTGTTTTTGGTATTTGCGGTTTGCGTTGGTTTTTCTTATGAAACTTCAGTCTAAAGCTAAAATTTAAGTTTATTTAATTGTGGCAATTTGCCAAGTAATATTATGTATAGATCCAACTCACCCAAAGAGTATCAACCTTCAAGGTCCTATTCCAGAAATGGTGACTCCTCAAGTTCAGGCGGTTATGCAAGAGATACCAGAGGGTCAAGAGAGCCTAAAGACTTTTCCCAGGGTTCACAAGGCTTTCAGGCTCCTCAGGGATCACAAGGTGGGCAAGGTTATCAGCCAATCCAAGGCCAAAATGGGGATGCCTCAACAAATCAGGGGCAAAACGGTGGGTATGGTTATATGCAGGGCTCTGACTTTGGACCGGAAGGCTTTTTAGGTGAAACGGTTCCGGTAAAAGGAGTACTTGAGATTTTGCCCGATTATGGTGTTTTAAGACAGGAAGATAAAAATGCAAAAGAGAATCTTCCAAAAGACGTGTATATAAGCCAGTCCCAAATCAGGCGTTTTGCTCTAAGGATGGGGGATATTGTAGAAGGGCTTGCAAGACCGCCCAAAGAAAATGAAAGATACCTGTCTTTGTTAAGGGTGGAAAAAGTTGAAGACATGGATCCGGAGGCTGCCCGCAAAAGACCCTTATTTGAAAAGCTCATACCTGTTTTTCCAAATTCTTGGCTTAGACTTGAGACAGCTAAAGATATTCTGTCAACTAGGTTGATTGATCTTATTTCTCCTGTTGGTAAGGGACAACGCTCTATGATAGTTGCGCCTCCTAAAGCCGGTAAAACCTGGCTTCTTAAGGACATTGCAAATGGTATTACCACAAATCATCCCGAGGTAGTTTTGATGGTTGCTTTAATTGGAGAAAGACCTGAAGAGGTAACAGATATGCAAAGAAGCGTTAATGGGGAAGTGTTTGCCAGTAATTTTGATGAAGCAGCTGAAGCCCAAACAAGAGCTGCTGAGATAGTTTTGGAAAGAGCAAAGCGTCTGGCTGAAGCCGGAAAAGATGTTGTTATTCTAATGGATTCTCTAACCCGTTTGGCAAGAGCTTATAACCTGGTGGTTCCGCCTTCAGGAAGAACGCTATCAGGCGGTTTTGATCCTTCCGCACTGTACCCTCCAAAGCACTTTTTTGGAGCTGCCAGAAACTTTGAATCTGCCGGTAGTTTAACAATTATTGCTACAGCTTTAGTGGATACAGGCTCAAGGATGGACGATCTGGTTTATGAGGAGTTTAAGGGAACTGGTAACATGGAACTGCACCTTGATAGAACTCTGGCAGAAAGAAGAATTTACCCAGCTCTTGATATCAAGAAGTCCTCAACAAGGCATGAAGAACTCTTATATGAGAAAAAGACACTGGAAGCAGTTTTCAGACTTAGAAGAATGGTTGATCTTTTGGATGAGAGGGAAGCTACTCAACTTGTGGTGGAGAGAATGAGAAAAACGCAAAACAATGAAGAGTTTTTACAAACTCTTGCTCAAGGTCAATAGCTTCACGGCTGCTAAGGTGGTTGGTTTGGCTTGATTCATTAAGCTAAGATGTGTTTTTGAGTAAGTTTCAACTTTGAATAGGTTGAGTTATAATTGCCCTCAGTCCTGACTTTGGACACTTATGGCTTTTTTAAAGTTTCCCCGGTTTAGGGGTAAGAGGCAAACTTATTCCCAGCTTAAGTTTTCCGGGTTAAAATTAAATAATAGAGGTCTTTTTAGTCTTTTTGGCTTTATTAGCTTTTTGAGAGCGCTGTTCAATTATTTATGGCTTAAGACGCTTTCACTGGGGTCAGGCACAGGCGTCCTTATTAAAGGGTTTTTTTATATTGGGCACAGCTTAAAAGCCTTTATTATAAGAAAGCTAATTTGGTCCCGTGGAAAGCTTGGAAGACCTGTAGCTAACCTTGCAATCCTTGCGGTTGCTTTTTTAGTCTTTTTAACTGGCGGAGTGTTTGGGGGTTCCCAGTTTGTAAACAGTGCCCCAATAAGTCCAGATTACTTAAAAAATGAAGATGACTTTATTCCTGATTCAACTATAGCAACCACCGCTTTGCCTGAGGGCAGAAGGTTAGAATCAATAATCCATGAAGTAAAAGGTGGGGAGACGCTTACATCAATAGGCCAACTTTATAAAATTTCAGTAGATGCTCTAAGATATGTTAACAATTTGACCGATGAGGATTTTTTAAGGGTTGGGCAAAAGCTTACCATTCCTCCTATTCAGGGGGTTATTTACAAGGTTAAATCAGGAGATACGTGCGATTCTGTTGGTAAAAGATTTGACGTTGCAGCTCAGGCAATTCTTGATTTTAATTACTTGGATTCCTGCGCTACTCTTGTGGTTGGGAAAGAACTTGTTATACCGGATGCTAAGGTTCCGGCTCCTATTCCGGTTGTTCCAAGTGTGCCTTCACTGCCAAGATACAATAATCTGGTTGATGTCAGTCCCAGTTTGGGATGGTGTATCTGGCCCACCAGTGTTAGGATCATTACTCAATACTTCAGCTATTATCATAATGGGCTTGATATAGCTACTCCCTGGAGTCTTGTACCTCCTATATATGCTTGTGGGGAGGGGACTGTAACAAGAGCTGGGTGGGATCCTTTTGGGCTAGGACTGCATATTGTTATTGATCATGGGAATGGTTATTCAACAGTTTATGGGCATATGAGAAAGTTAAATGTATCTGTTGGACAAGATGTTAACAAAGGACAGGTAATAGGGCTTATGGGTAGCACAGGTAGATCCACAGGTCCTCACCTGCATTTTATTATTAAGTATAAAGGGGTTCCACAGAACCCGCTCAGATATGTGAAGTAGGTTTTATGATAGACATTGCAAAGGTTAAAATAAAAGCAGGGAAAGGTGGAGACGGGATTATCTCCTTCCGCCGTGAAAAATATGTGCCAAAAGGTGGTCCTGATGGAGGGGACGGGGGGAAGGGTGGAAGTGTATATCTTGTAGCAAATGAAAACCTCACAACGCTCATGGATTTTAGATCAAGGGCGTTATTTGAAGCTGAAAGTGGTGGGGTGGGTATGGGAACCAAAAAGCACGGTGCAAATGGGAAGGATTTATACCTTCAGGTTCCGGCAGGCACTCTTGTAAAAGAAGTATTAAAAGGCAAGAGCGAGCCTGTTACCCTTGCAGACCTTTCAACTCAAGGTGAAACTCATCTTCTTGCAAAAGGCGGAATAGGCGGTCTTGGTAATTTTCACTTTAGAAGCTCAACTAATAGAGTGCCCTTACAGGCTACAAGAGGTGAAGAGGGCGAGGAAAAAGAACTGCTTCTTGAAATAAAACTGATTGCGGATGTTGGTTTAATAGGTCTTCCAAACGCAGGCAAGTCAACTCTGTTAAACGCTTTAACCAGAGCAAACGCAAGAGTTGCTAATTACCCATTTACCACAATTGAGCCTAATCTTGGAGTTATGAGCATTCCTGACAGAGACACATCTTTGGTACTTGCTGACCTTCCCGGTCTTATTGAAGGTGCCTCAGAGGGAAAGGGCCTTGGCGATGCGTTCTTAAGACACATAGATAGAACACGCCTTTTGGTGCATTTGATAGATCCTTTTCTTGCTGACCCGGTGGTATCATATAAAGTTGTAAGACACGAGCTTGGAGGATACAGTGAAAAAGTTTCAGACCCCTCAAATTTACAAAAACTTTCAGATAGAGCTGAAATAATAGTAGTTAATAAATGCGATCTAACTGAGGTGCAAAAGAAAAAAACAGCCATAGAAGAGGCGTTTAAGAAAATCAAAGCCCCTAAAATTCATTTCATTTCTGCTGCAACGGGGGAGGGGTTGGATGCGCTAAGAAATGTGATTTCTGACGCATTTTCAAAGTTACCAAAGCCTGAGATGCAGGCTCTTGTTAAAACGCAAAAAACTTACACAATTGCAAACTTGAAGAACAGAAGAATGGTGTTTCAGCAGTCAAGAAAATATTATCTGTATGATGATATGGAGGAGTAGTCTTTTTCACACGGGCTACATTTTTTGAACCTAGAAGCTTTGACGGATCTAATTTATAATTCCGTTTGCTGTCCGGTCCCTTTGTAAGGGCCCTTAGCTCATCTGGCTAGAGCGCTTCCATGGCATGGAAGAGGTGAGGGGTTCGAGTCCCCTAGGGTCCACCAAGACATTTTATAGTCCTATCACCTTTAAATAGCAGCTTCAAAGCCCTTAGAAATGTATATAACCTATAATTATGTTATAATCCCCAAAATCTTAAGCTCTAGAGGAGAAAATGTAAAAATGAATAGGTTACTTTGGTTGGTGATTGGTTCTCTGCTTCTTGCAGCGTGTGGGGCAGAACCAGAACCCGTTGTTGTCAGGATTGAAACCCCTTCACCCACAGTTTCCACCACAGGGATTTCTACGGAAATACTGGTGTCAAATTCCAATCAGGACCCCGCGGTCTATGATTGGGTAAAAAGCACAGGTGGGGCTAATGGGGAGATGACTCTCATTGAACTGGGGGAGAGCTCTTGGATGCTTGAGGAGGTTGTTTGCATCCAGAACAATGCGCCAGTGCTTCCGGTCACTTATTTTGCCCAAGCGCGGCTCAGGAACCCTGAAAATCCCACGCAGTTGGTAGACTCGGCAGTCACCGCTATCACTATTGAGAGTTGGAATTCTGATGGGGTGACCATGTCCTTCTTATACCCAGGTTATAAAATTCCTGAAGGTATGAGTCCTTATACTTTTGAAGAAGTGATGCAAGGGGCAGGGGGGGCAGTAGATGTGTCTTTTCTATTTGAGGTATTCCATGAGAATGAAAGCGGTGGTTTGGATACTTTAGGGATTGAAAGGACTGTTGTTTTTCAGGTAGAGATAGGTAATGCAAGTGTTTGTATTACTCCAAAGACTCCCTGAACTAATGTAGAAAGCAAAAACCCGGCTGCAAAAGTTAGTGCAACCGGGTTTTATTTTTGAGCGTTTTAGGTGCCGTCAATCCTTAGGACTCAATACTACAATGTTATTTCCATTTGCATCTTTGCCAGATCCAACCACAAATGTGTGTATTTCTCCAACCGGAAGGTTGCTAATTTGTACCTCGTCCCCTGAGCTGTATGGCCCATACATGGTATCTCCCTGAAGCAAGTACAGACCATTTGGGGTAACATGCCACCTTGTTTCTACAGTTACGGTTCCAGGGTAGATGTTAATGTTGCCAGCCCTGTCAATCCATAAGGTGTCAAAAAGATAAGACTTAACATCCATACTGATTATGGCTTTATCCTTGGAAACGGATTCTATCTTGAACACGCGATACCACAAAAACTCGTATTCAAACAACCAAAAGCCATTTTCAGAATGAAGCTCAAGGCTGTGTAGAGTTTCCTCCTCTTTTTCAAGGATCTGGAAGAAGGAAAAGTAGGAAGTCTGGTTAACCTGATAGGCTATACCATACGCTCTGCCAACCTCAACTTCAATTGTTTGCATCTCTTCCATCCCTGAATACTTAGCATTTCCCGTAACTGACTGTGCTGCGGGGGCATGAGTTGGAAGCACAGTCCCACATGCTGCTAGTAAGCTAGCGCAAATCAAGGTCAACAGCGCTCTTTTGGTTGTTTTATTCATTTTTCTCTCCACCTGTATTATTTTTTGGGATTTTGGCTATTGTCTAATAAACGCGATATTATTTCAAACCTATAAGTGGCATAATCTTTATGTTCTAAAGTCTTAGTCCGGGGGAGAATTTTTTAATTGTTTTGTTAGGGGCCTGTAGCTCATCTGATAGAGCGCCGCATTCGCATTGCGGAGGTGGGGGGTTTGAGTCCCCCCAGGTCCACCACGCACTTGCGAAGCAACAGGGTACCACGGATTTAACCGTATGCATTACTCATTGATAATAAGTATTACTTATGATACAGTATCATTACTGTGATTTATAATACAACTCTGACTCAAAAAGGACGGGTGACCATACCAATAGAGATAAGAAAAAAGCTCGACATAAAACCTTTTGAGAAAGTAACGTTTAGTATGACCAACAATCAGGTTGTCTTAACTCAGGCAAAGAATTTTTTGTCCTTTAAAGGATCTGTTAAATCCAGCAGAACATACTCTCCGGTGCAAGCTGATAAAACAGTGCTAAAACTTCTAAAAGAAGAATATGAAAAAAAGCTTAGATATTCTTGATACTAACATTCTAATTCGTTTTCTTACTAACGACACACCGGAGCAAGCTGCGGTTATAGAGGGTTTTTTCAAAAAGGCTGCGCCCAAAACTTTGATTGTACCGGACATGGTCGTTGCTGAGGTGATTTTTGTTCTTCTTTCTTTTTATGACTTAAGCAAGGCCGAAGTCGTAGATAAGCTGCAAGCTCTGGTTTCTTATGAGAAATTTAAAATTAACAGGATTCTTATGCAAAAGGCTTTAGACGTTTTTAGCAGCAATTCTATTTCTTTTGTAGATGCATACCTTGTTGCATTGGCGTCAGCACAAGGGCCAGGAGTCCTGCGAACATTTGACAAAAGATTGCTTAAACTGAATGGTGTTACTGTTTCAAAGCCGGAATAATGTTTAGCATTTTGCCACACGCTATTTCTAGTTGAAAAAACAGAGCCGATGTCGGATACTTTTCTAGAAGAGCCTCAAAACAATGAAGAAAAAGAAGCACTAGGTTAGGCAAAGGGGAAAGACCACCTCAAATGAAAAAGTAGGTGAGGATGAAGATCTTCTTGGAGAGACAGATGTTTGGTATGGAAGTTAAAACTCAAAGCAACTTCGGAGGTACCCACCCTCAGGCTTTAAGTCTGAAAGCTAAACATGGCCACTTATAGTATAATTCTCCCCAAATCCAAATCTTTGAACGGAGAGAAAAATGAAAAGATTACACAAGCTTTTAGGACTTCTGCTGGCTTTGGCGGTGTTCGTATCTACTCCGGTCTCGGCCCTGGCCCAAACAGAGGGTGTTGCCGAAATTGTTGCCGAGCTCGTGAAGTATAGAGAAGGGGTACGGTCCATCCAATTCAACTCAATGGGTACCGATCCCAAAACCCAAATCTGCGAGGTGACGGTGGAGCTTGACCAGAATGTGGAGGAAGCTTACACAGTTTTTGAGAGGCTTCTGGAGTTGGGGTTCATCCCAAACGCCGTAACTCTTGATGCTGGTCGTGAAATTTATAGCCGGAATTTTCCTGGTCCTTGCCCTCCACCGCCCGCTGTAGAAGGTTGGGAGATAGGGAAGGTTAAAGGAATGGATTACCCTGGGTATTACCGGCCTGAACTATACGCGCTGTCGGAACCGAGCACGGAACCCATACCTTGGGCTCTACTTGGCTTGCTTTTGTTTGAGTTAGCCTCGCTTCTATTCATCGGTTTGTTTTTTTGGAGAAGGATTCAAAGAAATAGAGCTGTTGGCGGAGGCGTCTAGCAAAATCAAAGCGATTACATCCGGCGTTTTCAAAGAGGGCTCTTTTGAAGGTTTTTAATCTTCAGGGACGCCCTCTTTTTGTAGATAGACAGGTTTTATTTAACATCTATAAAAAGCCTGCTCCCCTTGAAGTGCTCATCCAAAGATAGGATAGCTTTTTTGTAATATCTGTTAGAACTTTTTATAAGTATCATCGAGTAATAATCGCAAAAGCTTATTTTTCCGTTTGACCTCTCCTTAATAATTTCCTTTGCCTGGCTCAGCTTCCCATTTTCAAAAGGAATAATTTCCAGCTGGTTCTCTTCAATAAGGTCAAATAGCGCGTAGAGCTCTTCAAAAAGAGAGTTGTGCAGAAGAAATGTGCTTACCTCACTAAGAATAAGGTCAGTCAGAACAATTTTCAGATGCAAATCCTGAACTTCCGTTAAAAGATCTTCTGCTTTTGAAAAGTCTGGATGATTAGAGTCCAAAGAGGCAATAATTATATTTGAGTCAGCAAGCACAGCTTTACCAAGAATGTCTCCATTTTTAGATATAAGCATTTTTTTAGGGGACATAAGTGTCGTTATAGACTACTTCGTCTATATTTTTTCTAAAGCTTTTGGATCTTTTTTTGGCAAATTTTCGAGAGAATTTGAGCAAAGGGTTGGAGGCTGTTTCTTCTTTGATTGATTCCGCCAAAGCCTGTCTGATCTGAAGGGCAATGGAACTCCCTGTGGCTTTTGAACGCTCTTTAAGTAGTTCATAGATGGCTTTAGGAAGATAAATTTGAGCTTTGATAACAGTTTCATTTGTCATGCGTGCATTATATATGGCAACTCTTTAAAAGACAAGAACCTATAGTTATTGATTTTCTTCTTCTATTCTGTTAGAATCACAAAAAATAAAAAGGATGTGAGAGCTATGTTCCAGTAACAAAGCCCTCTTGTCGACCCCCCCCCTTTTTTGGTACCCCGTGGACCGGCAGCTGCCCGAAATTGGTTGGCTAGTCGGCCACAACAGTCACCGAAAGAAAGGATTACTTACGATGACTAAATAATTTCTTAAATTCCTCCCCGCGGCGCATGCAAAGATTGCCCTAGAGCCGGGAAAAAAACCGGTGGGAGGTTATAGCTTCAAAACAGAGGCTTAAAAGCGCGCCAACTCAAAAGGATCAGCCACCCTCGGCAAGTGGTGAGATTAGATCCTTCGGAACCTGACCGTAACATCTTCCAAAAGACCAGGGCAGAGCAAGGGAGAATAGGAAGATGGCTTTGCAGGCGTTGCGGCCCGTGAAGTTCAGGATGGGTATTGGAAGGAGCCAAGAGACCTTTAAATACCCTGCTGTTTTTGGGCTTAAATTGGGCAGGAACAAGGGTATTTGAGCATGGAAATGGCACAAAAGATGAAAAGGTGTTTTATGGGTCGGGATGAAATTTACATAATAAAACCCAGATAATTCTCTTTGTTCACAACAGAAGCAGTTAGCCCATATTTATCTTTAAATTTCTTTGGGGTCTTAAAAGCGCGGTTTTTCCACTTGAACTCGAACGCACTTAAGCTTCCTGATGCACCTTCGATCCAGTCAATTTCCGCTTTAGCGTAATCTCTCCAGAAGTAGTGGGGTGTAAGATTTCGCTCATATTCATGCTTTTTTAATCTTTCGACGGCCAAAAAATTCTCCCATAGATTGCCAATGTCAGTTCTTACATCAAGTGAATGAAATTGTAAAATCAACGCGTTTCTTATTCCTAAATCGTAGAAATAGTATTTTTTGCCGGTTGTTACCTCATCCCTTAAGTTAGACGAGAACGCACCAAGCTCAAAGATTACAAAGCTTTCCTTAAGAAGGTTTAAGTACCTCGCCACCGTTTTAACATTTATCGAGAGCTTTGTTGCAAGCTCATTGAGCGAAACCTCACTGCCAATCTGAAAAGCTAGCAAACTCGCAAGTTTTTTGAGCGAGTCGGGGTTTTCCAGCCGTTCAAGTTCTAAGAGGTCTTTAAACAAATAATCTTGTGTAATCGATTGGAGGTATGCCTGCTTTTCGGTCGGAGTAGCGAGGTTTTGTATGTAAGGGTAACCGCCGTAAATGAGTTCATTTTCAAGCAGAAAGGGAATTTCGTGCGGTTTAAGGCTTTGAGCTAATTCTTTTGTGGAAAGAGGGAAGAGTTTGTATTTCAGCGTTCGGCCGGTAAGAGTTTCGTGAAGACCCTTGGCTAAGTATAAAGAGGATGAACCCGTCACAAAAATCTTCTTTGTTGGGAACTTGTCTATAATTATCTTTAAAGAAAGTCCGATATTTGGGATTCTTTGCGCTTCGTCTATTGCAATGATAGGGTAGTTTGCAACAAGTCCTGTAAGACTCACTTCAGAGGTTGTGCCAAGAAGAGTTCTTGCTTCATCGGTATCGCCGTTTAGAACAAGCTTTTCTGCCTGAGGAAAGCGGTCAAGAATACGGCTTAGTAAGACGGTCTTTCCAACCCGGCGGGAGCCGTGAATGAGGGTGATAAACCCTTCTTTTTGTTCTTTGAGTATTAAATTGAGTAATAACCTCTCGATCATATACAAATTTATATCATATTTATGTAGTTAAGTAAAGATATTTAGTATATATGTAGAATATGTGATAGGCTGTGCTTGTGCTGACTTGGTGGCAGATTACTTTGGAACCTATCTTTACGCTGCAACCCTTGACAAGAGTTCAATCCTATAGTACTATACTTTTGTTCACGCAGATGATCTTGAGCCTATCTAAAGATTGTCAAATCAGCGTCTTTAGTAAACCTGAAATTCATAGAAGTTCTAAGAAGGCCAGGATCTAACGAAATTTCTTTACTTTCGCACAAAGCTCTCAAGCTTTTTATAAATCGAGCTTTTGGTCGGCGGTTAAGTTTAGGGAATCTCATTAGATCCTGGCTTTTTTGTTACCCGGAGTGGGGCAGAGTTGCCCCAACAAAAGAGGAGGAGAGATGATCGCAAAGGCAAACCCGCTGCGACTTTTCTATTCCCCTTATTTAAGTTTACAAACACTATTACACAGCGCATTCAATTGCGTATTTTTGCTAAGATGCCAGTTTGTGAATTTAAACCAGAGGATTGGAAGAGATTTGTTTTGGGCCTTGGCGGTTTCTTTTTTTGATTTTGCCAAAAAGCTCAAAAAGAACTTTGACAATTAAATATGACTATATATTGAAATTTGATTTTATACAGCCAGAGGGAAGGGCGGTTTTGTATGCTGATTATTATCAGACGGCCGAAAGGCTTTCCTGATTGTTATTAAGTATCAAGGCTGATCCTTTCCTCAAAGCTGTATTATATAAGTCCATCGGTTGGAGCTTAAGATTGAGGCTTAGTTTAAACGGATGAAGTTATAACGGTCTGACTTGAACCGGCGATCAAATCAAGTTGGGTTAACCACAAACCCGCGATTCCAAAGAAATTTGGAGAAGGTCTTTCTTTCTGCTTTTGTTTTGTAATAGGCGGAAAGTTAGGCTCCCTGAGGGAGAAGTTTTTTGCGAGCTTCCTTTAGGGAAGCCACGACCAGCGCAAAAAATGAACTTCTGATCTAGTCCTGTGGTTGAGCACTCCCTGAAGGTCTGATAGAGACGGGAGGATAAGGACTAGCGCAAAGTCGTCATCCGGGGATTTGCACCTTGGACCGACGCGGAGATTTGCTTGCAAAATGGCTCTTGGGTGAAGGCCGTAGATAGGCATAGACCCAAGTTTTAATCGCTTTTATTTACACTTTTGTCTTGTTCGTGATCAGCGCGTTTTTTTGCTGTCGCGGAGGCGAAGGTGAGAGGCGAGTGCCCCCGGCGATCCATCGTCGGTGTGTTCCAAAGCTGGTAACGGCTGAGGAAAAACTTAAAGATTGGACTTAGCGGTCTGAGATTTAAGGAGAATGGAATCGAACTTTTTAACTTGGCCGAGATGTTAGGGCCAAGATGTTTTTAGTACTTAGGGTTGGACCCTAAGGAGGATACCATGAACGCGAACAATAATTCCAATGGTAAGGTTGACCCCGCGGGCTTTGAGTTGCCTAGGAGGATTTTCCAATCAATTGTTCAACATTGTACTCCGGTTGCGAGGTTGGACGCCGATGTGGCTTTCGCCCTTGGCGAGGCAGGGATTAAGTTTGACGAAGCCGTCCTCGCCCAAAACACTGGCCACGCCACCAAGCTTGCGTGGGAGGCCGTTGAACTGGCCAACCGCGTAGAACTCCCCGTCTTGATCGCGGAGATCGCGGTTGAGATGGAAGAGTCCATGGTCGAATTCAATGGTTGGCACCTGGACTTCTCCTTCGCCCAGCGTCTGCTGGTCGAAGCCAAAGGTGAGAAGTCTTTGAAGGCAAAAATCGCCTTGGCTCGACAGGCTAAGAAAGCGGTTGTCAATCTCCGCCAATCGATCCGTCGCAAGATCGAAGCGGATAGGGACGAGACAAGTCTGGCTGCGGTAGTTGGTCTGGTATTGAAATCAGATCGTCGGTTTAGCAGCGGTCAGAGGTTGGAGGTTAAAGGTAATGGGCACGAAAAGTACGAGCCCGAAGTTTCCGAAGCCTCTCTCAATGCCAAGGCTGAGAATGCCGCGGCCGTTGAATTGGCCAGGGCTACCGCTTTGACCTCGAGAGCCGCCGCTGGTGACGCCTGGGTGGATCCGACCTTCTCCATCATCAAAATTGAGGGCATGGGGAAGAAGAAAAAGGCCACGGGTAAGAAAGCTAAGAGGGGGAAGGGTCAAAGTAAGCAACACGCTTAGACCCTTCTAAAAATAGCGCTGTAAAATCTGGAATTAAGCAGGGCTTAATTTCTATGTGCTCGGAGTGTTTCCACAATTACTCCGTAAACAACTTAGGTGGAAATTAAATCTGCTATTACTGGGGGATGTACTAGGTCATAAACCTGATATCCCCCCATTTCTAAGCTCATAAGAATTTGTGATCTTAGAAATGCCTTTTTTTATCGGTCTTAAGCTCTTTAGTAACTTAAAGAGTTTAGACGGATGAAGAAACGGATTTAGTTTTTACCGCGCCGAAATCCGCCGAGAAGCCCTTCCTGGGGAGCGCCGTCAGCAACTAGCTGATGAGTTACGCGATGATCCACAGGGTATCGCTCGGGACCAGTGCCTTATGAAAGGCATTGATTAGGGGTTGAGGGGAGTCGTTCGCCAGACCCGTTCCTTTCTTAAGCGTGCGATGCTTGAGAAGAGAGATACGGTGACGCGCCGATGAGCCAATCATTACCCCGAAAATATAAAAGGCTTGGTATCCTTGCACAACTTAAAGTGCACAAAGTGGCCACTGTGGAAATAAAAGCAGTTCTTAATTTCCACTTTATCCAAGCCTGCTACCGCAAAGGAGTATTAGGTTTTGATAAAGTCTTTCCAGGTTCCTCAAATGAGGAAAACCAAACTTGGTTAGACAGAAAGGAGGCCCGCCGTGCTAAAAACAGCTTATTTCACGGCCAGCTTCTTTATAGCGGGGATGCTAATGGTTGTTGGCTACCGGTGGAGATTGAAACCGGCCGTACCCGAAGGAAGCCGGGGTATTTACTGATAATGCTTTGTTATTGACAGGATTTCTATCGCGTTTAAGTCGTCTCGGAAAATGAACAGGGTTCTATACTTAATATCTAGTCTAAAGCTATAAATTCTATTCACTTTAGGTTCTAACAATTCCACGTTTAGACTTGGATAGTGCATATCTTCTTCTAAAAGTTTTACTTGTTTTTTGTATTTTTTGATTAAGTTATGACTCTGAAGATATTTTGAGACGGTAGGAGAAAGTGGAAGAATTTTCATTTCTTGTCAAAATAGCTGCTTTCTTTAAGCCCTCTTTCAAGGTCTTTTAAGAAACCTTTAGAGTATTTTTTGCTATCTTTAAAGCTTTTTAAGATTGCGTCCGAGCTCTTAACGGCAGGGGATTCAAAAGGCAAAAGATCGGATTCCTTTATGATTTCTGGTTTGTAAAGGAGGATCCTCAGAAGGGTTCGGAAAAACTCGCTTCGATTAGCAAAGCCGTGTTTTGACGACATCTCGTCAACGAGCTTTGTTTGCTCTTCAGTTAGGGAAATGTTTACTGTTTGCATCATGACGGGATCTTAACAAACTTTGGCAATGTTTGTCAACTATGGTGAAAAGTGAGATCACTCTAACATCGGTATACTTTAGGGTGTTAGACGGACACGTTTGGATTTAATTTTCCGCGCTTTCAGCGTAGGAGATTTGAGTCTGGTCGTGCCCGAAGGAGATTTGTTTTGGCTAAGTTTTACCAAATGCCGCAATTTCCAACAGGAAGGGTTTCTCGCAAAGTCGGGATATAAAGGCTTTTGCCAACCCTAGCTTGTGAACTTACCATTTGGTTCATAGGCGAAACCTTCAAAGAAAGGAGAAAAAAATGGCTAAAAAAACCTGGGGCCTGGTTTTACCAGACCCTGACGGGGCCGACTTGGAAGGTTGGCTGGTACGGATTGAAGAGGGACCTCTGAGCCTCCCGCTACATCCCCAGTCGTTTGACTGGAGAACAGCTGGCAAGAGGAACCCAAGGGAAGGCGATACGATTATCGTCTACCTAAATGACTCCGGAGACGAAATCGTTGAAGCTTCGTTTCCCAAGTCAAAAGGTATGTGGGGCAATAACACCGAGGAGTTCTTCTGCAAGAACTGCTTGGCGATGACGACTCACATACAAGTTCGTCGTGTCCGCACTGAAGTTGACACTTGGTATGACGGACTGGACGATAAGCACTCCTCTGTAAGAGAAGTTCAGAGAGGAGGTTGGTGCACCGTCTGCAAAAAATATCCTGACGGGCGGGACGCTTAAGTTTTAGTGGTTGTCAGTTGACCGCAGAATTCTACAGATGGAATTTTGTTTAAGACTGTCTCAGGTTGGCCAGACGCTAAAAAGCTTCGTTGAGGCCTTTGATCCGCTTTTCTGCTTGGGTAGGAATTAGTGGGTGACAAACCGAATCGGCGACGGACTGATTTTCAATCCCAAACTAAGCAACATGAGCTTGCTATTTTGGGAGGAGGTTTTGAGATTGTGGTCCGATATCAAGCGCATGCTTGAGGATAATGAAACCTTTTTTGCTGGAGTGGGCGAAGTTGAAACATGCACTTTTCCCTCTCTTTGGCTCTGAACACTAAGTATAACGCTTTGTTCGGAGGCTGATTTTTGGGATTCACCTTTTGGATAGGGTGGATTTCAGAAATACATTCATAAACACGGGTTTATGGGTGAGATTTTGGGTTTCGTTCATTAAAACTGAAAAAGTAAGAAAAGATACGATTTGGGGCAAAAGGGAAAATCGCGCGGCTAACTACCGTTCGACACTACCACTTTGTTTCAACAAATCAGGCTAACTCGACAAAGCATCGAGAGTTTCGTATCTGCCATTCCAATAACCAGGGCTGTTGAAAATATGATTTTGCTTTCTTTGCTGGATCCATCACTGTCTAAGTACAGTTTGTGTGCGATTTAGCAAAAGCCTAACGGAGATGAGCAATATTTGTTTTCATGTGGACGCTCCCTTGACTGTATCAGTGAGCGGGCAGTTTGCGTTAGGCGGTCTTTATAGCCCTAGAAGTAAGATAGGACTTCTGGGGTTATAAAGGCCAGGTTATTTTTGATTCTGGTGTAAGCTTGGAAACCAGTTTGCAAGGTGGTTTTGTTGCAGATTGTTTTCTCCGCTTAAGGCTCGTAAGGGTACTCTCGGGTTCTGGCTTTTGAGCCAAAAATTAAGATCCGGGCGGAGGAAGAATGGAAACGTTGATTTCCATCGGCGTTTTCGTCCTCTTTGGATACGCTCTGAATTCTGGGTGGATCCAGGTGAGGTATAGCAACCGATTTTGGGAGTCGTGGCACGATCGGTTGTTTTTCCGGCATCTGTTCCGGTTTTTGATGTCGGATTTGTTTGGTGTTACCACGACAGGTCTGTCCGCCTGGCTTTTTTTTGTAAGCTGGAGCCACTGGCACTTATTAGTTGCATTTTGTGCCGGATGGTGGATTGGCAGATTTTTCTACCCGAGAGCCTCCGATGGAGAGAAAAACTTCTTGAGGAGTAAGCTGGGTGGATACTATAGGAGGAAGAAAAAGTAAAGGGACCGCTTGCCTGAGAGAAATCTTGAAGGCAAACGGTTTATCTAAGTTCATTTAAGTGAGTTTGGATAAACCGTGTTAATTGAAGTGAGGAAGATGCCTATTTGAGAAATGAGTCGGGAATATGTTTGCCGATTGATTCCTCAAATGAGGCGGTCTTCACCGAAATCGAAGTCCTCTGCAAAGCTCGTAAGGGCATTGCCCAGGTTCTGGCTCTCAAGCCTAAAACCTAACCTGGGTGGAGGAAGAAATGATTTACATTGGTTTGGCGATTGCGGACTCAATGTTTCCGCAGTCTGGTAGCTTCTCCCGCCGCCAGTTGACGGTGGAGGAAGTTAAATCCATGGCCCCCACGGCCGTTTCGTGCTGCAACCCATCGCATGCCAATACGTTGGCTGCGTTGAGGGTGAAGCATGGGATTGAGGTGTCCGTTCCCGAAGTTGCCCCCAAGGTTTCCTTAGGGGTAGAGGACAAGGTCATCGTTATGTCCGTCCGCGGACTCCCTCGGGAGACTCGCGAATTTACGGACGAAGAGATCTCAAAGGCGACCTTTGCCTTTGGGTTGTGGGAGGTCGAGGCCTAGCCGACACTGACTAAGACTCGGGGCTGTATCCTCAGCCTGTCAACATAATCAGCGAGTTGCTGAAGGGGTTATAGCAAAATAAGACTGAAAAAAATGATGGTATAGTACCCTCTTTCAATGAAACTTATTGCCATAGCGTACTAGCTCCTAATCATGAGATTGGAGAAGGAAGCGTGCAGCCTTAAGTGGAGAGAGAAGGGAAGGGACCATCGGATGTTTTATTGGGCTATATGTCGCCTCTTAGCAGTGGGAGATTTTCAGAAGTCGTGAAAATTTCTTACTTTCACTATATGTGATGCTAGGAGGTAAAATTCTGGAATTCAACAGATTTGCTGTTAGATTTTAGAATTTTACGAAAACGCAAAAAATGTTCCCCTTTATCTTTAATTGTCTTTACTGCTCACAAGTCGTTGGTAGAGGTAATCAAAGGTAAAGGGGAAAAGGAGAGGCAGAAATGGCAGATTTCCCGTCCTGTGTGATGCATCTTTATTCTGCTACGTTCGGGTGACCGGTGTATTTGGGATAAAGAAGAAGCACGGGGCCAAACGGGAAATCATGAGTCCGCACAGCGGAGTTTAAGTAATCCCTGCAAAGATTGCCCAAAAAACTGCTGTGTCCCAACTCTCCCTGTCTTGATGAATCGGGAGGCTTGCAGCCCTGTACATTCGAGTTCGAGTACACGGCTGTAAGGAAACTCTAGGGGATTCAAGGATACCCTTTATCTAAACTAGAACTTCAGGTGTGCAAAGCGTAAGCTCCGGGGGTAAAGCCATATGTAACATCAATCGCCCGGATGAAACGAAAAAATTAACAAGAAGCCCTAAGAAGCGCTGCTGCAGGGCCGTGGTGGCAAGCTTACCTGAAGTTTCAAAAAGTTCCGAGCGCTCCTTTGGTTATGTCCTCCTCACATAACTGAATTGCGTTCGTTAAAGAGTCGAAAGTGCACACTGTTGTATTTTCGACTCTGATTCCCAGACTTCAAGAGTGGTTTTGAACTTGAGGTTTGAGAATTATTCAAAAAAAGAAAAGGAGAAAAGGAAAATGGCAGAAATGATCTTTGCCACCTTCTTTAAGGGCCATGACGGAGTCATTGCCCGAATTGAGGGAAAGGTGTCCTTTCCTGAAAGGGGATGGGCGCCAAAAGTTGGGGAGACCTACCAAGTAAAAATCGTAGGTCAATCTAAATCCGGCAAAGCGCAGTTTTTGCGCAAGGTTACCGGTCCATACTATGCTGTTGAAGGTGCCCAACGGCAGTATGGTTGGTACAGTACAGGGGCACTAGGAAAGCCGGACATTGAATTTCAGTCCGGTTTCTCCGGTGGCAGTGCATATTACACTGCCATATGGACAAAGATCCCATACGCTGAGGCAAAACAGTGTGTGGATAAGGTCAGAGCCTTAAATGAATGGGCTCATGACTCTAATGGGCTCAAGGCAAACTGCGGGGGTATTTATGGGACTATGTGGTATCAGTCCGAATACCCGGTCACAACCGCTATAGTAAGCGGTTTGACAGCCGGCCTGTCCGTGGAAGCCATCAAGAAATTCTGTGTTAGCTTGATGGAGAAATTCCGAAATGAGGAATTAGCTAAGGAAATGAGTTCTCTGCTTTCGGCAAGAGGAGAGCACTATGGCTACTATAAAATTCCTCGTAGCTGGGTTGGGGATTATCCTTACGACCCTAAACAGATCGTAGAGGGTTTATAGCTCAATCCGCAAAAAAGTACTCCAAGCACTTCTTCCTAGTTGGCCAGGGTTTTGCTTAAATGCAAAGTCCAAAGCCGATTGAAAGGAAGTTAAGAAAAAGACTTGGCAAACCCCAACGGATAACGGTTGGGTGATCTGGAAGTAGGATCAAAGGCGACTACAGTTTTGAAATTTGAGCTTGCGGTTGTCTGAGAGCTGAAAACCAGTGTGCTCCTCTGACCTTGCTTAAAGGAGGACGTGGTGTAATCCGAGAGAAAGGGACTAGAAACGTGATGTGGAGCTATCCTTGAGATAGACCAAAAACACGGTGAACCCCAAGTAAGCGGAATCCCCAAGATAGCTCGTCTGCTAAGGCTATCAACTTTTCTTATCTTATTTTCTTTTGTCCGGTGTAGAGAATTTAAGATAAGACGCGGCCCAATTGGAAGAAGGTGTAATCCTGACTTGTTTTTCTTTGCTTTGAGCTTAGAAATCTTGTCATGTATTCTTACGCTTTTGATTGGGCATGGGTTTTTATAATTTACACAATTGTGACTGTGGAACAATTGTAAAAATGTGGATTTTAAAAATTCATTTTCAACTAACCCGCCCATTAAGGACTTGGCTTAGAAATTTAAGTCATGAGCCGGAGGGCAAAAAAAGGATAAAGGAAAATGAGAAAGTTTTTGGGGCTTAACAACCCAAGCCAAGAACTATTTGGCTTGGAGGTAGAAGAGGGGAACGCCCATTATCTCCCTTCCTCACTCGTTCCGAAAGAGGGGGAATTGGTGTTTGTGTGGACTAATTGCACAGCACCATATAATTGGGAGTACTATGTGCTCCTCCAGAGTGGAGTTCCTGTTGCCATTGTTGAGGTGACTGAGAGTCATCGTTATGGTACTTGTAAACTTCTCTGGCTTGAAGAGGACTTTGTTCCGGGAGCAGTTATGAAAACCCTCGATTTAGTTCTCAAAGGCCCGCAATTCCTCCCCGGTTTTATCTGTGGGGGAGGGGGTTTTCTGGTAAGAAATTACGAGCCAGAAGTTCTAGGCTTCCTCACACTTGAGGGAGCCAAAGCTGCA
This sequence comes from Patescibacteria group bacterium, assembly GCA_038064575.1. Lineage (GTDB taxonomy): Bacteria > Patescibacteriota > WWE3 > UBA101185 > 2-01-FULL-41-18 > JBBTST01. Next base: position 23,594 of record JBBTST010000008.1, on the reverse strand, counting down.
GCTGAGCAGTTCTGCACAGGGATGTGGGCACTCGCACACCCCGCAGTTGTGAGGCAGGGAAGTTCTTGCTTGGACCCATACTGGGTTCGTTATGGGGACGATTGGTCTGAATCCCAGCACAGCCCCTGCTGGCCTCACTAATACCCGGCCAAGGCGCCCGACCCTTAACAAGGAGGCGATAAGTTTTGGTTCTGGAAATGGTGGATCGATCCAGGAAAGGTTAAAACCAAACCACCCGCGGTCTTTCGAAATACCGCATGCGGCAAACTGTTGGATTCGAAAACTCATTGGGGTCTTTAATAGAAACCTTTGAGATAGCCAACAGCGTCTAGTGACACTCGTAAGAGGATAGAGAAACACTAGGCGAGACTAACTAAAATCCTCCCTCAATTTTTCTTTTGAAAACTTGAGGCGGCCATGAAATGAATGTGTAAAACATCGTTCATGCGCCAGGATTTTTGGGATTCACTTGTTATTGGAAGGTTAGCGCTTGGTGGATTCCAGAAATCCGTTCACAAGCTAAGGAGCTTGTGGGTGAGATTGATGGTCTGGTTGATTAACCAGAAAGGAGATTGAAGATGGCTGTTGGAGACATAATAGTAGTCAGCACTACTACTGGCAGCTATGGTGTGCCAGATAATCGAATCAGGCCGACATGGTTTGCCAGTGAATATGGCGAGGGCGTACTTGCCTCTTATGATGAATTCAGGCAGGTCAGGTTTGTAGAGGGGAAAGATACTCTCAATAGATATGCCTATCCGGTTGCCGGTTACTGGATAGCAGAGGTTGTCTTTGAACCTGAAAAGCCCTCAGACAGACCGCCGCTTGTTGTAGGGCTAGCGTCGGTATCTCCTGTAGATATGGGAGATGATAAATCACCTTGGGGAAAAGGCGAGGCGATCAGAAAGGGTCGTGGTTTTAGCTAATTAGGGCCAAGCTTTTATGAACCGTAAAGGCTTAGAGTTTAGGTTTAATTCGCAGAGCAGGATGCGAACCGGCTAACGGCTGGTAAAAAAACCTGGGTTTCCGCATAGTCCAGCGTTCAAAAGACGTCAGGTGAACTACGCCTGTTTGGATTGTGTGTTGGGTAACCAATGCGAGGCTAGATCTTCTTCCGTCGTGATAAAAGATCTAAGGGTCTCAGAGTAGTATTTTCAGAAATCTTTGCATACTTATTGCAAAATTACTGAAGCCTAACTTTGAAGAATGTGAAGTTTATTTTTCAATATCAAGGTTAGGCGGGAACATTTGGATTCAACATTTAGTGTTTTTTGAAATATTGAGCTCAGATGCTCCTGAATTTTGGAGCGTATATCTTACGAAAAAAGAGGCTTGTTCTGAAGCGGGGAGACCCAAAGAACTAGGTGCAAAGCCAAATCTTTGTTTTGTCTTAGACACCTGACCGTAAGGCAGGAAACAAACAAGGCAAGAAACCTCTTATCCATTCTCATCTTTTGGATAGGTTGTAACCAAAAATGGAGGTAAAGATGATTCCAATCAGGGCGTTTGAGCCCTCCTTTCTCCGGAAGTTTAATGCGTTCCTTGGGAGTTCCATGGGTCCCCTGGCCGAGGTGAAAGTGCTCGACCGTGGGGTAACCTATGCCTTGGCAGCCTTTAATATGCAGCCGCAGGTGTTTGGTTTTCCGCAAGTTGTGTGGCTCGAGTGCTCACCACTCAATGTTATCAAGGATTTGGTCAAAACCGCTGCGAATGGAGCTAAAGCTCTTGAAGACGCCGGCATTACTTTTGGTCTCCTGGCTCGGAAGTTTAATCAACCGGGTTTAGGGTATCAGAAAGAGGCCGAGTTGGTGCGGGATTTTTTCCTGACCTGTGTGAAAGTTGGGTCAGGAGCGATTCAGGCAGACGAGGCGGTGGGGTGCATGGCCGATCTTTGGCCTCAGACCAAAGTGTTGAGTATCATTGCTCGGCAAGGGAACGCTCCTTACCATGGAGGCGACCGCGCGGCTTTGTATGAGGCCCTGCGGAAGGTCTTCGATATCCCGACCCTGGAAGCACTTTGGGACCGGGAGAAACTGGTGGAGTTCTTCTCTAAGTGGGGTGAAGGGGAGTTCATTGCAGGCCCATTCTCAGGCCCGAGCGTTTATTTTAATGCCGCTGGATGGCCGACTCTCATCGTAACTGAGAGCTCAGGTCGGAGAATACACCTCGGATGGTATTCTGCTCCAGGAGACCTGACCCTCGAGCATTTCCTATACCTCCTGAGGGAAGTACGTATCGAGTTTCCCGGGGGTTCCACGGTCGCAGCAGGGCAGGTTCTTCAAGCCCTTCGCGATAGTGGGGAGAGGGATGGCTTCGAGGTGACATTGACCAATTGGTCGGTGTATCACCTTGGGAATTTACCATCCTTAGAATAAGTTTAAACGGTGGTGCTAGTAAGTTTTTAGTACAAGCTAACACCACCGTCTGTTTTTAATATATTAGTTTGTGACAACGCTAGTTTTCATTTTGAGTGCTAAGCCAATAAATAGAACTTGTTAGCCTAAATATAAGTGAGAATACTGGGTTGCCTCAAAGAGGTTTGTGATAGTTTAGTCTTGACGTATAGGCTGTTGTGTAATAAAGTTGTGTATATGTTACAGAGATCTCAGATAATGCTGGATAAGCAATTAAAAAGCGCTTTATACACGCTTTCTCGCAAAAGAAATACCTCTATGTCCGAGCTTGTGCGGGTGTTATTAGCAGAAAAACTTGAAGATGTTCAAGCTAAAGAGGCTAAAAAGATGCTAACCCCCAAGGAAATAGTTGAGCGGATGGTTAAAAATGCAGGATATGGGCCCGGGAACAGCGAATATGACAGATATGCGTATGGCGATTTCAGCAAAAAGGAGAGCTAAGCTCACAGTATTAATAGATACGAATATTTTTGTGGCTCTTTACGACAAGAATGACCCAACCCATAAGCAAGCTGCCAACATGTTTGCCAGTCTTCCATCTGATGCAAGGCTTGTGACTACATCCGAGATTGTTGGCGAAAGTATAACTGTGATAGCTATGAAGGTGGGTAAGGACTTTGCCCTCAGACTTATTTCTGAAATTGTGAATATAGAACTTTTGTTTGTAGAAGAAATTATCTTTTACAAGGCGATAGAGGTTTTTAAGAGGATTAAGTCTAAGAATGTATCTTTTGTTGATTGTGTGAGTTTTGTTATTGCTAGAGAGAAGAGGTTTGGGATTGATTGTGTTTTTACCTTTGACAGACATTTTAAAACTCAAGGTGTAGTGCTGCTTTCTGATCTGGTCTAATTTAACATTTCTGCTGTTTTGGATTTGGGTTGCTACTTTCAAATATTTTGGGATAACGCTAGTTTTCATTTATGTTTAAGGCCTACGATGATTTTTGTAGGACTAAAGTGAAATAATGGGTTGTCTCAAAGAGGCTTGAAGTTAAACGGCAAAGGTCGGGCCCCGCAACTTGAAATCATCGCTCAAGCTGCGTAGCAAAAATCCTGAGTTGGTAAACGCTTAAGGGCTGTTACTGATCTGGGAGAATAGTCCTCAAAAGGAGGATATTAAGATGGCAAGTTATATTCTAACTAGGGAGGCTGCTTTTGCGAAAGCGAGAGAGTACGCCTCCAAAGGAAGCCCACAGGCTGTCCTTCGGAACGGTGGGATATATGACGAAATTCATACGGACATTTTCCCAGAATCTCTAATGCAGTGGCTGTTTGAGGCGGATGAGTTCTGGATTGTCCGAACGGACGGATCTATAACTGGGCCACACACGAGTGCTTTAGTGTGGATCAGAAGCAAAGTTCCCATACTAGGATTTGAGAGGTGGTAGAACAAGGGTTAAGCAGGAGGTTTAAAAAACCATGCTTACCAAACTCGACTGCTCCAGTCTGTCCCTGGATTTGTGGTTGGACAGCCAGAACACGTACCTTAGCCTCTTCACGGCGTTGAGGACAGGGTGCATGTTCGAAACCCAGGCTTTTGTAATAACAAGAGTCGGGGAAGAGAAAACTCTTTATCTTTGGGTCAACCCCTACGATCAGTGGGAGGTTAAGGGCTCATGGGATAAAGAATATTTCTCGCGCAAAACCCTTCTTGAAGTCGTGTCAGTAGCGCGTGATGTGAAGGTAACCGCGAAAGGCGAATATTTTCCGTGGTTAGAGGGATAAACTCTATAAAAAGTTTGGAGAAAGGTTTCAGATGCTGTGTGCTTTTTAGTGCGAGCGGTCTACTGAAGCTAGTTTTGGAGAGAAAACTCCTTTTCCGCCATGACAGGGAATAATAAAAAAACATTTGCGGCTTGGGTTGAGAGGTAGCTTTTTGCTAATGCTCAACCTAGGTCACGCGTAACTTGGTGTGTGCCAAGTCTGATGAGCTCGGTTTGCTTGCAAAATTTAAGCAAATCGCAAAAGAGCGAAACGCGTTAGTGTTTATAAATTTCCTTCCTATGACCAAGGCTAACGAGCTTAATTTTGTGAGGATTATTGAAGCTAAAAATAACCCTGTACTCTCAGGTTATCCTAAATGAATATAGGCCCGCTAATTGTCCAACTAGGGGTTTAGAGTGGAGTAGAGGATGGAAAGGGTTTTCTGTAAGAAGCACAAGGAGTTTTGAAAGTTTTTCTTTTTGTTGTTTGGGGAGCTTTTTTGCGGAATTGACAAATGAGTCGGAATAAACAACTTTAATCATTTTGATTCAGAGATTTGTCGGAGGAATGACTTGGAATCGGAAAATTCGCGTTTGGGTGTTTCAGAAAGACTCTCAAGAGTTTTTTTGACAAATTCTTGACGGTAAGCGCCTTCATTATCTTTTCCGGCTAAGCCAATTATGAAAGATTTGAGGAGAATGAGTTCCTGCTCGATTTTAGTTAACTTTACTTTGCTTGAGATCATGGGTAAAACCTAACACAAATTTGGATGTATGACAAGGTTTTTGGGGCTCACCTAGATAGGAGGTGGGTTCCAAAAACCCGTTCACAAGCAAGAGTTTGTGAATGAAGATCGTAACTCCTGAACCTTAAAAGGCAGGCGAATCTTGGAGGAAAGAATGAAACATCTCTTGAGGGGATGTCTTTCGGAAATGCCATTGGCTTTTCTGGAGATTCCCGCGGCGATTCTGATCCTTGCGCTATTTGGGGGTCAGAAAGTGGAAATCCCTATGTGGACAGGGGTTGATCTTCCACTCATTGCCACGTTTCTTTTTGTGCTTTTGTATGGGGTGGCTACCAATTATCCCATCAAAACGCGAAAAGAGATCCGAGTTCCTAAGGGTAGGGGAATCGGTTTTGTGGCGTTCGCACTCTTCACCCGGGCAGTAATGCACGGAGTTTTGGAAGAGGTTGCGGACAGATGGCTAACTCCATTGGCTTTTTTCTCCCTATTGCAGTTGGTTGGGGTGAAAAGCTTTTGGGTTGCAGTTCTCATTGCCCTTGTGTACTTTGCCATGGGCCATCGCTATGGGCATGGAGGTTTTGTGAGAGTTGCTAATGCCTTCTTCATTGGGGCTTTATGCTGGGTGGTGGTCTTAAATTATGGCTTGATCAACGCCATGATTTTACACACTCTGCTTGACCTTGGTGCGGAAATTTCAAGGTTTATTCGCCCTAAAATTATATACCTTTGAGAGTCAACATACCTATCTACCCATCAGAAGGCTTATAAGCATTGATGGGGAATTTCTAACGTTTGTGTAAAAGGCCGCTACGTTAGAGCGATAGGGTACTTTTGAGGCGGGCTAAGCCATTGCCCGGTTCTCAAAAGAAAGGAGACTAAAATGGCAGACTATTTTTGTTTGGGTTGTGGTGGCAGTTTGGGCTATGACGGTGCCAGATGCTCAATCCCTGGGTGCCCTAACAGTGATGTTAAGGGTGTCTTGGTAACCCACCCGGTAGAACTGTCCTGCCTTATCTGCGGTAAGGCGTGGATGAAGGTTTACTTGGATGGGAGGTTTTTTACAAGCTGTTGTGCAAACCAAGCTTGTGAAAACTATGATCTCGAAGGGATGAGATACCTAGAGAGGCTTGGGTTAAGGTAGTAAAAAGCCCTGGATGCCAGGCAGGAAACATTGGGAATCTAACTCGCCCAATTAGTACCGGTAAAACCTCAGAGTTAGGCAGGTTGTAGTTTGACCTTGAGGAAGGTCATGCTGAAGCGCGGCAAGGTACAAACTTGAGACAAAATGGGCTCAGGACCACCGCTGGATCAAACTTAATTGTGAAATGTAAGTTTGATGACAAGACAACGAATCTTTCTCCGCGGCGCAAAGGAGATGACTCAAGTTATTTGAGGACAGGAAACCTGCAAGACCTTTTGGTCTTAGCGGCTACTAAACTTTGTTTGAGGTTTAGTAGCGGGATTTTTGGAATTCACTTTTGAGAAGGCGTGGATTCTAAAAACTCATTCATAAATCTTTACTGTTTGAAGTGGGTTTTGTCTGCCCGGCTAGTTTTGTGTTATACTCCACGCAGTATATTTACCCGGATATTCTTAACCCTTAGATTTGCCTTTGGCATTTCCCGGCGGTTTTTTAAGGAAGAGCGGGGAATTGTCAAAGGAGGTGAATTATTAACACATGTTTCAAGATAAAACATTAGTTTGCGAATCCTGTGGTAAGCAGTTTGTATTTACGGCTGCCGAGCAGGAATTTTACGCTCAGAAAGGTTTTTCAAACGAACCTAAAAGATGTAAAGAATGTAGACAGGCAAGAAAGAATGAAGTAAGAGGTGGAAGAGGTGGATTTGGTGGTCCTAGAAGAGAGCGTGAAATGTACACAACCACATGTTCAAACTGTGGTGGTGAGGCTCAGGTTCCTTTTGTTCCAAAAGGAGACAAGCCGGTTTTGTGTGAAAACTGCTATAAAGCAAGCAGAAACGCTTAATTTATTTGGATTTTCATGAAAATCAAAGAAAGACCCCGCGTTAAAGGCGGGGTCTTTTTGTTGTCAATATTGAGTTTTAGATGCGCCATCTATTTGGTCGGGTCTTACTGACCTGCGGGCTTTAAGGAGGCCGTTGCTTCCGTGATAGAGGGATTAGGTCTGGTTGCAGGGTTAGTTAGATTTTCCTGTTTAGTTGGCTTTCCTCCGTTGCCTTGGATGTCATTAACTGAGGGTTTGTTGTCTTGCGCTCCGGCAACTTCAGGCATTGCTTTAAGGGCTGCCAACTCGTCATTTGCTCTTTTAGCGTCCTCTCCATCTTGTGGAATTAACCTAAGAACTATCTGCATTTCAGTTACAGCATCCACATATTTCTTATTTGCTTTTAGTGCCTGCGCAAGATTGTAATGAGCGTTTGCATAATCCGGTTTCAAAGATGTTGCCGCTCTGAAATGCCTCTCAGCCTGATCAAAGTTTTTAGCTGTAAAGAACACTCCTCCAAGGCTTACTCTTAAGATTGGATTGGTTGGATCAAGCTCTATTGCTCTTGTGTAAGATGCGGTAGACCAGGTGTCTGCGTCTTTTGCAACACCTGTTAGTAGGGAGTAGAGTCTGCCTCTTTGTTCCCAGTTGGCGGGATTTGTTTTGCTTAACAGTTCTGTTGTAACTCTTGTTTCCTGAATAGCCGCTCCTATTAATGTTTGAATGTTCCTCCTGTCTTGATCTGTTAATTCTTCCTGCTTTTTACTTGCTGCAAGAGCGTTGGCAACCAAAAAGTTTGTCTGTGCAAATGATGCATGATAAGCGCCTATATAAGGATTTAATCTAATGGCAGCTCTCTGATTTGCAAATAATGCCTGAGCACCATTTGTTTGAGCTGCTTGTATAGCTCTTCTCATCATGACCTCGCCTGCGTACGTCCTTCCTGTGAAATACGCTCCCGCAACTGCTACAAGCATCAAGGGCACGGCAAAAATAATAGATACAGTTTTGGTAGTTACATTGGTTTGGCTTCCGGATATTGCAAAACTGATAATTGCGCTCTCAACAAGCATATTTGCGGCAAGGCTGTTGGAGTCAAGCGCCTGCATATATGAGACAAGAAGACCAATGAATAGGTATAGAAGTACGCTTAGGAGGACGTAAGAGTGTGAAAACAGGAAGAAAACCAATATTCCTACCACACCCGCGCTTAAAGCTGCGTTTACACCTGAAGTATCTGTGTTTCTTACAAGCTTTAAAGTTTTTACTGCAAACAAGACAAATATTAGAAGTCCGGCTATTCCAAGAGTAGCTGTGACCTCTAAAAGCTCATTAAAAGGCTTATCGAATCTCACATTCCAGGTATCACTTGCGTTTAGCCCAAGTGGTCTGTAGTGAGAAAAGTTTAAATAGAATGTACTTGGACCTGATCCTTGGATTGGAAAATCTCTAAGGCTTGAGGATGTGATTATCCAAGAAGGTCTAAGACCTAGTTTAAGCTCTTTTGGGTAATCAGTTGGTAGTCTTAAAGCCGACTTTAGTCCTGGGATACTAAATAACACACCAAAGAGAACCATAACTCCAAAAACTATTCCCAATAATCTGTTGGAGGCTCTTATTCTTTCAGCAGAGGTAAAAACCATCAACGCTGCTAATGAAACTACAAAAAGTACCCAAGAAGAAAAGACGCCCACAAAAGTTACCGGTAAAAAGTTTAATAGCGCAAGGGTACTCAAAAGAATTCTTGCCTTTTTGTTTTGTGTATCAAAAAGCATTCCAAGAGCTGTGACTGAAGCTAGGGCAGCTACTGCCGATGCTAGAGTTGAAGACCCTGTAAGAGTGAAGTTTCTGATCTGCAAAAACCCGGCTCCGCCAAGTTTTAAGCCAAAAAAAGTTAAGGTAACTATGAGTGAAGAGATGCTTGCACCAAGTATAAAGGCAAACATTGTTCTTTTAACATCCTCTTTTGTTTTGATATTTGAACTTACCGCAAAGTAGAGAAGAGTCAAAAGAATAGTTAGGAAAAGACTCCCGCCCCATCTCCCATAACTTCCCATCAAGCTTGAATATTTGTCTATTGAGAAATAAGTAGATGCTCCGTAGGCAACGAGTAAAAGGATCATAGGTATATTAACCGGGGCTTTTACTATTTCTACTTTTCCCTCAATGATCATTTTGAGAGCCCACAGAGCAAGAATTGCAAGTGTTACTCCTGAGGTTAAAGCAAGCTTGTTAAATTCAAAGAATTCTGTGGTAACAGGTAGGAAAAATACTGGCAATAAGAATACAAGAGCGGTAATAAGGGTTGTTACCGTTCTATTTAATACAGGAAGATACTTTTGTTTCATTGTTTCCTTTCAAGCTGTGTTCTCTGATGCACTACTTTTGTGCATGAGGGGCAAGCTTCAAACACTTTTACAGACCAAACTAAAGATACAAATTTAATTTTGGCTGGTTAAATGATAGATACAGGTGTTATTAAATGTCAAGAGTTTTATTTCCGTTACGGAAATTGGGGTTATTTTTGGCTTATCCACCAGGAGAACTGAGAATCCTGTGCGGTTTGCGAATCAAGAGTCAAAACAAAACCTTCACCAGGTACTTTTGAGTCAATTGAAAAACTTGTTGCGGGATGAATGGAAGTTTTAAAAGCTATCTCAATGCTTGAGTCTTCCCCAATAATCTTAGATTTCACAAAAGATTTTGATCTACCGGCTTTAATAGATGCCGTTCCTGAATCAAGTATGATTTGTTCTTTATTGTAATACGGATTAAATATTTTCTGATTAGTTTCTTTACCCAAGTTGATAAAGCCCTGTGAGTTTAATAGGACGGTGATTAATACTAGAAGAACTAGAGTACCCAGTATGCTGTTTCTATTGATGTGGCCCTTAATATTTTTGAGTAAGGACTTTTCTTCTTTGTCCATTTCCACAAGGATTGCTTCATTTGTAAGACCTTGAAGCTTTAACGATTCTATTTTTATCAATTTCTCAAGCGATGAGGCTGGGTAAAAAGCTTTTATGTCACCGTTTTTTGCCTTGCGCCTTTCCATGTGGGGGAGAAGGGAGATTTTAGTATAATATCTGAGTCTGTTATAAGGATCAGTTTTTCCAAATATAACACCTCTTTTTTTGGCTTTTTTGATTAGCTCTTCTATTGATATGAGTTGTTCTTTTTCTTCAGGCATTCCAAAAGGATTATATTTAACCTATAGACAATGTCAAGATGTTTGTACGCGCTTGGCTTACTGAAATAGAATTTATAAAATTGGTCAAAAAACTTTTGGACTTGCAAAAACTCAACCGGAGTTGTATTGTTATTCATAATTATTATTAAAATTTGATAAAGGAGTAAGCGTATGTTTGACCTAACAAAAGTATCAAAAGCGTTTTCAGATAAGAATCGACTCAAGATTCTAACACTCTTGAGCGGAGGTTCAAAAAATGTTGGTGAAGTAGCCAACTCTTTGAAAGTAGAGGAGAACTTGGCTTCCCATCACTTGAGGGTTTTAGCAGGAATTGGGTTCTTGAAAAGTAATAAAAAAGGCAGAGAAGTATATTACGCAATAAATAGGGAAAAGGTGGATACTGTTCTTGGCGATATTAAAAAAGAGATTCTCAAGTAAATCTTTTACGGGCTTTCTTGAATCATCAAGAGTGCTGAGGCAAGTGAGAGCGTTGTTGAGTGTTGTGTTTGTTGATAGAGCGGTGTATTTTTCCATAAAGTATGATCTTGGATTTTATTGCAAAATTGGCAAAAGTTAATTTAAGGAGTCTCCTTCTTCTTACCGATGTGTAGAGGTGGGGGCTTGTTGGTGCGTTTTAGCTAAAGCTCCCAGAAGGAGCTTTTTTTAATGGGCGATGTTTGATATTGTTTTAGGTACCTAAGTATAAGAGTGTCTTTTGGCTGAGGCGTACAGACCCACTGTTCACGGGGGTTTTAAACGCTAAGTGTGTAAAATATGTATAGACCGGATGAAATAGAACCAAAATGGCAAAAAAGGTGGAAAGAGGAAGGCGTTTATAAAACTGAGGAAAAGGGGGATAAGCAGAAGTTTTATTGTCTTGATATGTTTCCCTATCCTTCAGGTGCAGGTCTTCATGTAGGGCATTTAGAAGGGTACACGGCAACGGATGTTTACTCCAGGTACAAAAGAGCCCAAGGCTTTAATGTTTTGCATCCCATGGGCTGGGACGCCTTTGGTTTGCCTGCTGAAAACTTTGCCATTAAAAAAGGAATTCATCCTTCAGAGACAACGCAAAAGGCTATAGATTGGTATAAATCTCAACTTAACATGGTTGGTTTGTCATACGACTGGTCAAGGGAAATCAACACGAGTGACCCAAACTATTATAAGTGGACTCAGTGGCTTTTCTTACTTTTGTTTAAGCATGGGTTGGCTTATAAGAAAGAGGCACCAGTTAATTGGTGTCCAAGCTGTCAAACAGTGCTGGCAAACGAGCAAGTTGTGAAAAAGGATGATAAGAACGTTTGTGAGAGATGTGATGCAGAGGTGATACAGAAAAATCTTGATCAGTGGTTTTTAAAGATAACGGATTATGCGGATCGGCTTTTGTCAGGGTTTGAAGATATTGATTGGCCTGCCTCTACTAGAGAAGGACAGAAAAATTGGATAGGCAGGCAAGAGGGAGCAAAAATCAAGTGGAAAATCTTTATTGGAGATAGTGATAAGCCTGCTCAGTCTGAAGTTGAGACATTCACAAAATACCCGGAAACAATTTTTGGCACAACCTTTCTGGCAATTGCCCCAGAACATACGCTAATCGGTAATATTGTTGTGACGGGAGAACAGAACAGTGTTAACAATTATATTAAGGTATCTGCTAAGAAAACAAACTTCCAAAGAGGGGATTTGTTAAAGGATAAAACAGGCGTGTTCACAGGCTCGTTTGCGCTAAATCCGGCAAACGGTAAAAAAATTCCTATCTGGGTTGCTGATTATGTGTTGCCAACTTATGGAACAGGTGCCGTTTTTGGCGTTCCCGCCCATGATAAAAGAGATTTTAATTTTGCAAAAAAATACAACATTGAAATTGTGAGGGTAATTAAATCCACAAATGGAGATGAAGGCCCGGTTGAAACCGAGGATCAGGTAATTGAGGAGGGTCAAATGATAAATTCGGACTTTTTGAATGGCCTGGATGCCCAAACTGATGCCAAAGAAAAAGTCAAAGAATATCTTGAGGAAAAAGGATTTGGTGATAGGGAGGTTTTTTATAATTTGAGAGATTGGTTGATATCAAGACAGCGCTATTGGGGAGCGCCCATTCCTGTTGTTTATTGCCCGCATTGTGCTCATTTTGAGGAGGCTGGTGAGTGTTGTGGCGGGGATTGTGGTTGTAAGCATGAAGAGTCCGGTTCTGAAACAAGTCATAGTTGCCAATGCTGCAATTGTGAAACAGCTACCCAAATAACCACGATAGATGGTGTAAAGTATGCAATTGTGCCTCTTTCAGAGGAGAGCCTTCCTGTTGAGCTTCCAAAAGACGTTGATTTTAAACCAACCGGAGAATCTCCTTTGGCCAGATCTAAAGACTTTCAGAAGGATGTTACCTGTCCAAAGTGTGGTGCCAGGGAAGCTGTTAGAAGGGAAGTGGACACACTTGATACTTTTGTTGATTCTTCCTGGTATTTTTTAAGGTTTTGTGATCCCAATAATGCTTTGGAGTTTGCAAGCAGTGAGAGCTTGAAAAAGTTTTGTCCTGTTGACTTATATGTGGGGGGGGACCATGTAACTACGCACCTGATATTTGCCAGATTTTTTACAAAAGTTTTGTATGACTGCGGATTTATAGATTTTGACGAGCCTTTTACAAAGTTTAGATTTTTGGGTCTAATTCTTGGTGAAGATAACAGGAAAATGAGCAAAAGATGGGGCAATGTAATTAATCCTGAAGATGTTGTTTCCGGTCTTGGTGCTGATTCGCTGAGGAGTTTTGAGATGTTTATGGGACCTCTTGATGTTACCAAGCCCTGGAGCACAAGCGGTGTAGAAGGTGTAAGGCGGTTTTATAATCGGATCTGGGAGCTCACTCATTTTGCTTCCCAAAACAACTCTGTTACCTCCAGTAGAGAAGCTACAGCCCTCATGCACAGGCTTATTAAAAAAATAACTTTTGATATGGATGAGCTTAAATTTAATACTGCCATAGCTTCCATGATGGAGTTTGTGAATTTCTGGCAGAAGAACAAGGAAGTGGTTGGGGTTGATTTAGTTAAACGCTTTTTGGTCTTAGTTGCGCCTTTTGGGCCACATATTGCGGAGGAGCTGTGGGAGGTGTTGGGGCTTAAATTTAGTGTTACCAAAGAATCCTGGCCCAAGTTTGATGAGGCTTTAGTTTATGATGAGGAGGTTGAAATTGTTATCCAGATCAATGGAAAAGTAAGGGGCAGGGTAATGGTGCCTTCTGATGAAATCAAAGACAAAGCCAAAGTGGAAAGCAAGGTACTTGCTGCGGAAAAAGTTAGGGAATTAATTAAGGGGGTAGAAATAAAGGCCACATTCTATTCAGAGGGGAGAGTATTTAACATAGTATCAGCCTAGCACTATTTTACGGTATAAATGCGTTAATTGTTTTGAACATCACACAACTTAAAACTTCTCCTCCAACACACATTATAATAACTACAGTTTACCGCACTCAGATTAACGACATCATAAATTTTGATTAACGACGTCGCGTAAAAATTTTTAGGTTTGGTGAGATCACACAATTTTAAGTGTTTAATTATCAAATCAGTTCTTTTTTAAAAATTTTTATTTTTTTTATTTTGATTTAGAAAAATAGTTGAAAATCCTTAATTTTTTGTTTGAGATAGTGGTATTAACTCTTATGGGTTTTAATGTGCGCAAGGGCGTCTCTGACAATCTTGGAGACTTCTTTTGGCTCATGTTCGCTCTTTATGACATATTTCATTGCTCCTCTTTCAAGGGCGTTTTCTGCGTCCTGCTGGCCTGCAAGGTTAGTGAGCATAATTACGGGAATAGCTTTAGTGTCGTTGGACTTTTTGAGCTCTGAAAGAACCTCCAGACCATTCATTTTTGGCATCATGACATCTAATAATATTAAGTCGGGAGATTCTGTCCTGGCTTTATTTAAGCCGTCAGGGCCGTTTTGGGCGGTAAGAGCTGTAAAACCCTCATGGGTGAATATTCTAGTGTACATTTTTATCATTAACAAATCGTCATCAACGATCAGAATCTTTGGCATAATAAACCGCTTCTCAATCATTATAGTTTTTGGAGGCAGGTATTGTAAATGAAAAGGTTGTTCCTTTGCCTTCCTCCGAATACTCAAGAAAAATCTTTCCTCCCATAGCTTCTATCATAAGCTTTGAAATGTACAGACCCAAACCTGTACCTCTTGTGGAATCTCTTGTATATATGCTCCCGCCTGCCTGCTGAAACTTTCTAAAAAGCAGCGCCTGGTTCTGGATTGGAATTCCGCTGCCTGTGTCTGATACCCTTAGGCGCAATGAATCTTCCTCTCTTAAAACCGACACTGTAATAGTACCAAATTCTGTAAATTTAATACTGTTTCCCAGTAAGTTTATTATTATTTCTTCAATCCTTTTTGAATCAGCCACTCCTATTGGGTTTTTTGGAAGGATATCAACTTTTGTGTTTATATTTTTTTCCTTAAGTTCTGCCTCAAAATTCTCTAAAATTTTATGTACCAGTGCTTTAAGATCTACGTCCTCTTTTTTAAACTCCACTCTTCCCTGCTCCAGCCTTGAGGTTGTCAAAAAGTCGTTTACTATTTCTATGAGCCTCACGGTTGCATCATGAATATCATTTATCATGTCTTTAAACTCAGGGTTTGCTATTTGATTGGCATAGTACTCTTTTATGAGAGAGGAGTTTCCTCTTAGGGCTGTCAAAGGGGTTCTAAGCTCATGAGATGCTATAGAAAAGAATTCGTCTTTTGCCCTTTCCAAAATCTTTGCCTCAGTTACGTCCTCTATTAGTATTACGGTGCCAATAATCTCACTTGTTTCCTGTGTGATATATACCGGAGCCATGAAGACCTTTAAGTATTTGTTCTTAAACTGTAGGTCGGGGAGAGTAATTGGTTCTTTAGCGTTCAAGCAGCGAGTGTAAGCCTCTTTTATATTTATCACGCCCTCAAACAAGCTGTAGAGTTTTTCTAGTGTCCATGCGCTATCTTCAGAATCAAGAAGTTTAGCAAGAGCACTATTGGTAGTGATAATCTTGCCTTCTAAGTTAGTTACCACAAAACCTGTTGGGACTGAATTAATTGCAGCCAAAAACCGTGCCTGTTCATATTTAAGCTCTTTTGTTCTTTGTTCTACCTTTACTTCAACGCTCTTCTTTTCTTTTTCCAAAGCTTCCTCCAGTTTTTTTTCATCATCCAGAAGATTTAGCATGGCTTTTTTTGTGTCTTCCAGGAATTTATTCTGCTCCTGAACCTCTTTTACTTTATGTTCAAGAAGCTCCTGAGTCTTTTTTTCCTCTTCGTAATGTTTTCTAAGCTCCTCTTCTTCTCTAAGCTTTGCCTCTTTTTTGGTATTTTTAAACAATGCAAAAGTCATAATTATTATGGGTTTACGTTACTTTCAGAGCCGTTGGTATTATTGAGCTCTTCCAACTCTTGTGAAAGATTGTGCTTTTCTAAAATGGTTTTTATTTTTTGGTTTTCTTCTTTGAGTTCTATCATTTTGAGCTCTCTTCCTATCATAGCCTTGTTCAAAAATTCAAGTTCTGATGTTCTGGTTTTAAGTTTTTCTTCAGCTTCCAGTCTCTCTGTTACATCTCTGAAGCTGTTTACAACAGAGTGTATACTCTGTTCATCTAAAAAGTTGGTGATAATACATTCCATCCAACGCATGTCACCGTTTTTGTGTCTCATTTTGATATTGAAGTTTAAGTTTAGGCCCCGCTCCTGAAGACTTCTTTCAAATGTTTGCGACGCCTTTTCTTTATCCTCTTCATCTATCAGAAACAAAAAGTCCTTACCAACCAATTCCTCATAAGTGTAGCCAAGAACTTTTGGTGTGGCAGGGCTGATGTAGGTTGTAAGTCCCGCTCCCGTATACAAAGCTACTGCAATAGAGCTGTTTTCAACAAGCGCTCTAAACCTTTTCTCATTTTCTATGATTGCTTCCTGAAGCTGCTTTTCTGTTGTGATGTCCTCTGCCAGTCCTAAAAAGCCCTCAAAGCCCTTATCAGTTGTAACAGGAAAGAGTTTAATTTTTACTGAGGAAACGGTTTCATCCTTCTTTAAGTTTTTATACTCTATTTCATCCAACTGCCTTGTTGTAAGGAGTTCCTTGAGCCTGTCTGTAATTCTTTTTTTGTCTTCATAGTGAGCGTGAGCAATCCAACCTTCCCCAAGTATTTCTTTCAGAGATAATGAGAGCATTTTTTGAAAACCCTGATTGGCAAATGTACATAAGCCCTTGGCATCTATGATTATAAAACCAGATGAGGGAGAGTTTGCCAGTGCGTTTACTATTTTGGTGTCATCTACTTTTTTATCAAAAAACGGAATTGGCATAGGTTACTTAATGCTAGCATTTTTAAGTTTCTTAACAAGATTTTATGGACTTTGGTTTTTTTGCTCCTTCTCTATACTTATAAGGATGTTTTTGGCAGGTTCAAAGCTAGGATCTTTTTCTAACACCTGATACATTTCTTTTCTGGCATTATCCAAATTGCCCTTTCTGTACTCTATCACTCCGTTTTTGTAGTGGGATAGGTACATATTAGGATCAAACTTTAAAGACAGAGCAAAGTATTTTTGGGCGTTATCATAGTCCTTTTTTGCAAGATAAACAGTGCCAATATTATGGGCCGCATCCGAGTAATTAGGGCGCAGAACCAATGCTTTGTTGAATTCAGTTAAAGCCTTGTCTAAGTCTCCACCTCTCATGTAAATATCTCCTAAATTGATGTGTACTTTAGGGCTGTTGGGGTTGGTTCTTTCTGTTGCAACCCACAGCCTTTTTTGAGTGCTCCAGTCATAGTTTCTTATTGCGGTTCTAATTGAAAACAGGCACACGAGCAGTACAATAATAAAATTGCCAATGTCCTTATTTTTAGTTTTAGTATCAAGCTTTGAAAGTAAGTAAGCATAAAGAGTCATTAAAGCCATGGAACCTACATACATATACCTTTCAGCCACAAACCACGCAACTCTTACGGGGCTAAATGAGGGCAAAAGTGAAGATAGAATGATTAATAAAAGACCCGCCTCTATTCTTTTCTTCTTAATAATCAGGATTATAAAGGTTATAAGAAATACTATGGAAATCACAATCATATATATATACCCGCTAAGACTTATGAATGTTTCTTCATGAAGCAGGCTCAGATTAAGAGGCATAAGGTAAAGTTCTATGTAGGTTGAAGTAATGTAGGGCAGGCCCATAAGATAGGAAGGGCCTTTTGATGGAGTTTCCTTGTCAAGCTCCTCCATAAAGGTAAGCCTGCCCTGGATTCTGCCCAACATCAAAATCAGAATAAGGGTAGAAACTACTGCTATGGGAAGCATTTCAAGTATTAGCTTTTTAAGGTTGGTCTGTTTTCTAAAAAAAACAGCAAGGATTAATATTATTGGTGGAATAGTCAAAGAAAAAGGGTTCTTTACAACAGCATAAGTTAAAAAGAAACTTATTCCGGTCAGCCATAAATACGCCGGTTTGTTGTTATTTTTGTAAATCAGAAATAGGATAGACGTTATTATTAAGCCCAGTGCAGTTAAAATATAGTTTAAGCCTGAAATCCAAGCTACCGCCTCTGAATTTACAGGGAAAACCGCAAACAAAAGTGAAGAAACAAAGCCTAGTTTACTGTTTAGCAGAATAGAAACAAAGATAAAAACCAGGACGGTTGCCGTCATGTGCGCGAGCAAAGAAATTGCGTGTAGAGGGATTTGATTTGTGCCAAAGAGGTTGTAAGCTATTGACTGAATGAGCTGCTGAATTCCCCAAAAACCTAAGTTTGCCAAAACATGCGGGATGCTTCTTATCTCAGGGTTTTCTTTAAAGCCTGTTATATCATCTGAGACCATCTCTCCATTTAGTGAATTAAAATAGACAAAAAAACACAGTATAAGCAGTAGAAGTACATGGGCTCTTCTTCCTTTGATAAAAGTTAGAATGGCAAGTAGAGAAGTTGGCCTGAAATCCGAGGTGATTTCTTCAATTTTACTTAAAGTTCCGATTTGGTCCGGGCTTTTGCCAAGATAGTGTACAACAGCCTCTTTGGGCACTCCAAGTTTGAGTGAAAATTGATCAGGGCTCATGAAGCCTTTGTTCTCCCTGATAAACTTTTTGTTAGCTTTTGTAAGTTTCATTAATTCCCCTCTTTTAGCTTTTCCTTTGAACTGATCACCTCCAGTGCCTCCTTTGCTTTTGGAGAATTAGGATTTGCTTTTAAGGACAAAATCAAAAGTTCAATAGCTTCTTTGGTATTACCTTTGTCATTTTCAATTACAGCCAGATTGTAAGATGCT
Source organism: Patescibacteria group bacterium (assembly GCA_038064575.1). Classification (GTDB taxonomy): domain Bacteria; phylum Patescibacteriota; class WWE3; order UBA101185; family 2-01-FULL-41-18; genus JBBTST01. Next base: position 5,267 of record JBBTST010000008.1, on the reverse strand, counting down.
TCGCTTAGGTTTGGGTTTAGCTTTACGGCCGCTCTAAACTCACTTTCAGCTTCAGTTACTCTCCCAAGCATATAATACACAACGCCCAAATTATATCTTCCTTCTGCAATATCCGCGTTTATGGCTCTTGCCTTCTCATAATAATAAATGGCCTGTGAGTAAGCTTTTTTTTCAGCATAGACCTGAGCCAAATCACTTAGCACTTTGTAATCCTGCTTGTTAATTTGAGCATGAGATACGGCAAGTGTCTCAGAAGAATGCCAATCGGAGTTTCTTAAAACGGTTCTTAGTGAGTACAAAACTATGACAATTGTACAAATCGAATAAGCAGCAGCTTTGTTTTTGTAGCCAATTTTATTGATTAGAAAAGCTATGAAAATAGAAAAAGGCACAGTTGCCAGATATAAATATCTATCTGCTAAAGATGAGGCTAGAGATATAGGACTATAAGTTATGATCTGAGATGCAATAATCATAAGGAAAACTCCTCCAAGGAGTTTGTTTTTTATATATATAAAGAGGGCGGAAATAGGGTAAGCAACAGTTGTTAATATCATGGCAAGAAAAGAGAATTTGGTCAGGGTTACATTTGGGTAATAGAGTGTGAGCTGTAAAGGAAAAAGGAGAGTTTTAAGTTGAGTAAAGATTATAAAAGGGATATTAATAAAATAAGGGGGTTTGTAAGCAAAACCTGTTTGAGGGCTTGCCTGCATATAATAAATTCTGTCTGAAATTGAGCTTTTCATGAAGATTGTAAAGAGTAAGGCTGTCATAAAGAACAAAGTTTGATATAGAAAGGTTTTGCTGATTTGTTGTTTTTTCAAATGACTAAGGGAGAAGTCCAGAATCAGAAGGAGAAAAGGCGTGGTTATCAACCATGGAAGTCTTATAAAGGCGGCTGTTAAAATGTAAATTGTAAGGGAGGCAATATAGTATTTATTCATATTGGTCTGTCTGAATTTTGTAAAAAATATAGCCGTTAATAAAAAGGCAATAGTATTTGCAATGTAATTAAACCCTGAGATCCACGCAACCGCCTCAGTATTTACAGGGTGGCTGGCAAAAAGAAAAGAGGCAAAAGAGGCTGTTTTTTTGTTAAATAAAAGACTGGTGAGAATAAATAGCAAAAGCACCGCTAAAATGTGTGAGATGAGGGAAAGTATGTGAAGAGGGATAGGATTTAGACCAAACAAGCTGTAGGAAACAGCGTGCAGGGCTTTTTGAACCATAAGGAAGCTAAAAGCTTTGGGAATGCTTCTGACAAGGTCATAATCTCTGAAGCTTGGGATGTCATCTGATACAAACTGTCCATTTAAAGAATTTAGATAGATTAAAGTGGTGAAAAGAACTAGAAAGACAATAGTAGCTTTGTTGTTTGTTATCAGGACTCTTAGGCTTTTACTGTTTGATTCCGGGTCTGTAGGGTTTAAACCCATTGGTTTTTTATGTTGGCTTCTTTTTCCCATAAATTTAATGTATTAATTGGATTGAGTATCAATATTTTCAAAAACAAATTTTGAAATATCTTTTATTATTTCTGCTAACGCAGAAAAGTCATTGCCTCTAGTCATTACGCAAATTAAGTAAGGATGTGTTGGGTGGTAAACTATTCCGCAGTCGTGAAGTTGGTTTGTGTCAGGGTTTTTTAGAATTCTTTCCCCAAACTTGTGGGAAACTTTTAGGCCTTCTTTGACGCCCCCCTCAAGGCCAAAATCAAAATTGCTCTGAGCCAAAAGCCCAAGAGCTTTTTCTGAGAATTCTTTGTTTAGGTAAGAAGCATTGTATAAGACTCTGAAAAAGGTGGCATAATCTTTAATTCTAATTTTGTAATCGCTTTGCAGATCAGGGGGAGGTATGCCAAGGTTTTTGTACGGCCTTAATATTTGTTCTACTGTTAGGTTATTTACAAGCAAATTAGTGGCGTTATTGTCTGAATCGGCAATCATTTTTACAAGCAGCTGGTCAACCGAATAGTCTTTTCCAGCTTCAAGCGTACCATCTGTTTTGAAAAATTGAACAGATGTTTCTTTAGTTTCTTCTTCAAAGAGAATTTTTTTACTTAAGATAGCCTTATCTTCCTGGCCAAGAAGCAGATATGAGAGCATTACCGGTACTTTGGAGAGACTTGCGGGATTAAATTCTTCTTTTTCATTTATACCTATCCAAGGACCATTTTTAAGGTCTCTATAATATATGGAGATGTGTTTGGCTTTCTGCTGGGTTAGTGTTTTATTTACAAGATCGTTTAATTCGGCTCTGAAAGATTTTAACTCTTTTTGATTTTGTTCTTCAGACAGTTCACATTCCAATAAGGGGTTGATATAGATAAAGCCATTTTCTTTCTCTCTGACTGTTTTTCCAGGGTTGCTTTTCTCCTGGCAAGTTACTTTTTTTGTTCCTATATAATGCCCCGTAAGAAAGCTTAGGGTTCCAAGTAAAAGAGCAAGGAAACTTAAAATTAAATAAGGCTTAGTTAGTTTTGCTTCTTTTTCAGTCATTTGCTATTATCCACCAATCAAATTTTAGGTCCTCATTTGAGGAAGATTTAATTCCCACTCCAAACTTTATACCTTCTTCTCTTGATTTAATAAAGAGTGTTTTGTCCGTTTCAGTGGTTGGAGTGACAAAGATTTTTGAATTTGGGGTAATTGCGGAAGTTTCAATTTCAACAAATGTATCCCCTGCCTTGATTAGGGCTGTTCCAAGAGTACTGGAGCCTTTTATGGCAACTTTTTCTGTTACTATGTTTTTTGTCTCAATTTTATCCGCCAGTACAGTCCCTGAGCTTGAAAGTTTTATTGAGCCGTTAAATATCTCAATATCTGTTATTGAGTTGCTTTGGATCTTAAGAGGCTCAGTGAGCGCATTTATGGAAGTATCTGTGTCACTTATTGTGAGTAGTCCAACGGTTAGGCTTCCGGCTATGTTTGTGTCTGCCAGGAATGAAGGGCCTATTGCCCTGAAATTGCCAAGAGATTTAAGGGTTTGTATTACTTCAAGATTATCTACTGCCGATGTGAGTGTAGCTGATTGTGAAGCTTGGGTAGTTTGTGTTGCTGGGCTTGAGGTTTGATTAATGAGCAGATCCAGAGTATTTGTTAAAGTATCTATCTGCTGAGAAAGGTCAGTGACGCTGGTGACTGTTGCAAAAGCTGATGGATCAGTTGGTTGAGAGGTTATATTTTGGTTATTGCCTGACAGGTTAGCACTGACTGAAGCTTCTATGCCTGATAATCTTTCTTCAAGGACTGAAATTCTTTTCTTTGTGTCTTCAATTTCTGAGTTTATGGATGTTGCTGAGTTTTGTAAGATAGCAAGTTCTTGAGCGCTTGTGTTTAGACCAATTGTTGCATCTATTGCTTTTATTTTGTTGTCTATAACCTCTTTGGTATATGTGGTATCCGACAAATTTCCTTGGGGTGTTAAGACAAGAGGGTTATACCAGCTCCTGTTAACAAAGAGCATTATTTTCCCTATGGTGTTTGGATCCGGATCAGTATAATCCTGCATAGCGGTTCCAACTATCCAGCCCGGGCCCTCAGCTTTCATGGCAACCCCCGGGATACTTGACGGTGCCAGGGGATCTCCTGTTTTGATTGGGTTTTTGCCGCCGTTTGTAGTGACTTTTATATTTACCCTGCCTGCAAGGGCTACTTCAACACTTCCATTGCTATCCGGATTGCCAAGAGTTATTTTGGGTGTTTCAGAAACCACCCCTATGACTTTGCTGTCATATTCCTGCGTAGTTTCTTCAACTGTTGCCAAAGTTTTGGCAGTTCCGTCGTTATCTTTAAGCCTTACAAGAGTTCCGTTATTTAGTTTTGTGTAATCGCCTCTATAGTACTCCGCCAGATCGGCTCCTTCAGTAAGGCTTAATTCAGAAAAGTTAGTGTCTTGAACGGTTTGGGTCTGTCCGCCACCTCCCGGGGCTTCATCGTGCCAGACTTTTATCCAGTCTATAACCAGAGTTTTTGCAATGGCAGCTCCGGTTCCATTTGTTACAGCCCAGCCCATGTTAACCGTTGGAAGGTTGGTGGTTTCAGTTCTGACCAGAGAACCATTAATGAAAAATTTTGCTTGTGGGGTGGCTAAGTTTTCAACTTCAATTCTCAAGGTTTGAGGTGTAGTTACACTTACAGCTATACCTGTATCAGATGTTGAGTTAGTTTCTACAGAGGCTGTTCTTGCTACCGTGAACCAGTTGCTTGTGGCGGTGTTTTTTCTAAAATAGATTCCGTTGGCTACTTCAGAAACCGTGTCAGCCCCCAAGGCTCCGTTTGTGAAACCAGCCCTGATGTAATGGATTGTGGTGTTTTGGTTCATTATTGAAGTTTCAAATACCGGGTTCTCGTTTCTTCTTATACCCACAACCCCACCGGAGCTTGTGTTACAGCCTTCACCTGCTGCAGGACCCACATCTCCTGCTATTGCCTGAATAGCAGAAAATCCTGTGAGTGAGAATACTGCCCATCTGCATTCCGCATCTTCATCTAATGTTACATCTCCCATGCCGGCGTCAGCTGTAGTGTTGGCAGATCCACCCACAAAGTCCTGATAAGTTTCCTGCCAGCTGCTGTTTCTTCTTCCATAGACGTAAAACTGGTCCCTTGTTTGAGCTCCTCCTATTGAGACTCTTGCAAAATCTAGAAAGCCCTCATTATCTCTTCCCACGGTAAGTATGTTAGTTGCTGAAGGGCCAAGGATTTCAAAAGCGTTTCCGGTTGTAAGTCCTGTTGTATTTAACTGGAAAGCCGTTCCGGTTGTGACTGAATTTAAAGTTGCCATGAGGGCATCATCTGTGTCTCCCGAGTTGAGTGCTAAAGTGGTGGCAACACCTGTGTTGCCCAGTGTTATTATGTCTGCCCCTGTTGCGCCCGTGCCTATGTTGATTGTGTCTATACCGGTTCCCGTACCAAGGTTTATTACTTTATCTATATTAGCTGTTGCCAGATTGAACGTAGAGGAGTTTGAGCCTGCAACAGGTAAATCTAGGGTGAGGAGGGCGTCTGCGTTGTCTGTTTGGATTTGCAAATAATTGTTTGTGCCTTCGCTTATTGTTATTGCCGAGGCTGTATTGTCTATTATGTCTAAGTCACTTGCACCCTGGAATTTGATTGCAGCGTCCCATGTTGAACCTATGTTTATGGCGTATTCGTTTGCTGATGTTGCGCCTATGCTCTCAATCAGAAGGGCTGAAAAGGTATCATCAGAAGAACCTGAAATTGGATCAAAGTCTAAGTGTAGTGCAGAAACATCAGTAGAAGTAC